>UQDU01000012.1 GCA_900539915.1 uncultured Bacteroidales bacterium
CAGAGCGTCTGCCTTACAAGCAGAGGGTCGGGGGTTCGAATCCCTCAGCGCCCACACATTCCAAACAACGAGAGTCGCAGTTTCCTGATACAGCAGGAAGCTGCGATTTGTTTTTATCAACAGATTGCCAACTATGAATCCCTGGATAACTGTACTGCTGCTCGTCGTATCCAATACCTTTATGACCATCGCCTGGTATGGCCAGCTCAAACTTGAGGAGATGAAGGTCATAGGCAGTAACACGCCAATGATATGGATTATACTCGGCTCGTGGGGAATTGCCCTGCTTGAATATGTGTTTATGGTGCCGGCCAACAGATACGGATTTCTGTCAAATGGCGGCTCCTTTAATCTGCTTCAACTTAAGGTCATCCAGGAAGTAATATCCCTGTCGGTGTTCACGGTGTTTGTGATACTGCTTTTTAAGGGGCAGCAACTCCACTGGAATCATTTTATTGCCTTCTTTTTGCTGATTCTCGCTGTCTACTTCATCTTCCTTGACAATTAGTTAACCGCTCTCCACGTATCTGTCTGATGCAACAGGAAATCAATTCCATACTGCTTGACAATGCTGTCAATGCCCTTGCGCAGCTGCCCGGCATAGGCAAGAAGACTGCCCTGCGTCTGGCTCTGCACATACTCCGGCGTGACGAATCGGAGGGGATTGCTATAGGGCAGTCGTTGATTGACCTGCGCCGTGGCATAAGGTATTGCCGGGTCTGCCACAATATCTCTGATGATGAAGTATGCCGCATATGTGCTGATGAAACCCGTGACCGCACTAAGGTTTGTGTGGTCGAGTCTATCAAGGATGTAATCAATATCGAGGCGACACGTCAGTTTTCAGGGCTTTATCATGTGCTTGGCGGAGTGATTTCTCCTATGGACGGTATCGGCCCGGATGTGCTTGAGATTAAATCTCTCATTGACCGTGTGGCAGCGGAGGATGTCCGCGAGGTCATACTTGCGCTTGGCGCCACTATGGAGGGTGAGACCACGAGCTTCTATCTCTACCGTAAGCTGCGCCCGAGCGGTGTGGAGATTACTCAGCTGGCGAGAGGGGTGGCTATCGGCAATGACCTGGAATATACCGATGAGGTGACTCTGGGCCGTTCGATACTCAACCGTATGCCGTTTCAGGGGTAACAGGGCTATCGAACAAAGTGGCATCTTGCTGCGTTGTTATAATTGTAAGTTTTACAATTCTAACCGTTTATAACTATGGCTGATAAAAGTATTAAAGGGACTAAGACCGAGCAATACATCGTCAATTCCTATATGGCTGAGTCTCAGGCCTATGCACGTTACACTTTCTATGCTCAGAAGGCTGACAAAGAGCAGTATTTCCCGGTAGGAGTGATATTCCGTGAGACCGCTGACAACGAACTTCACCACGCAAAGGTATTTCTGAAGATGCTTGAGGGCGACGAGGTACAGTGCACAGGCAATGTTGATGCCGGTTATCTCGGCGATACTGCCGAAAATCTCGCAGTAGCCATCAAGGAAGAGATGGTTGACGGATATGAGTTCTACCGCGAGGCTGCCAAGGTGGCCAAGGAGGAGGGCTTTGATGAGATAGCTACTCATTTCGCTGCAATAGCCAAGGTGGAGAAGTCACACCACGACCGTTTCCAGTACTGTCTGGAGCTGATCAACAATGGCTCCATGTGGAAGCGTGAGGAGCCTATCGAATGGCTTTGCCTCGTATGCGGATACATCCATAAGGGCAAGACTCCTCCTGAAAAATGCCCCGGCTGCGATCATCCCTACCAGCACTACATGCCCAAGGATTTGATTGATATGCTCTGATGGCGTATAACTAAAGTATCAGATGTGGGAATGCCGTATTTCCCACATAAATCTTTGACCATTGATGCCATCCTCGGCCTGAGTGCCGGGGATGGTATCACTTTTATATGTTGCCTTCCTGACAGCAGGTGCCACGGGGCGTTGCGGATGCCCTTGGCTTTCACTTTCCCGGAGATGACGATATGTATCATACCTGCTGTCTGATGATTTATAGTGGATGTGAATGCCGCGGAGTCAAGTTCGCACAATAGATACACGCCAACTGACGGCCTGTCAATGCTTTTGGCGATTGTGACGTCTTCTGTATCGGTCATGCGTAGGAGGGTCTCGAAATCCCGTTGTATGCGCTGTTTGACAAGGGTTGTGTCTGTCCCGGTGGCATCGGTATATATTGTTGCGCCTGATTCGTCACGCACGAGCAGGGTGGTGAATGACCTGTCAGGTACGATGACTGCGTGCACGTCGCGATATTCATATGCCGGCCTGACAAAGCAGCATACGATAGCTGCAAAGGCCGGCATCAGGGAGGCGTAACCGTAGACTCGTCTGTGCAGATTCAGACATAATGCGAGCAATATGACGGCTGCCAGAAACAGCACGAGGCTTTCGGTCGGCATATCTATGCCGTTTAACGATGCGCCCGGCAGTGATGAGAAGAACTGTGCTGTGCGGTCAAGGATATTGACCGAGGTGTCAGTGATGAAGCATGCTGATGTATATAGTATGCCATGTAGATGTACGGCGTTGAGCAGCGTGGCTATGGCACCTCCTATACATACGATGGGCAGAAGCACCGTGGCTACGACCGCAGCCGGTATGAAGTAAAGCGGAAAAGCATGGAAATAGTAACAGGCTATGAAACCTGTACCTGCCATGGCCGCAATCGGGAGGGTGAGATACGTGTTGAGATGGTAGAGTAGCCTGTGACGTGGATTGACGAAAATGAGTGGCCTTGCAAAGGCGACAATGGATGCCACGGCGGTAAATGACATCTGGAAACCATAGCTCAGCAGTGCGAACGGGTCGACAAGCACTATGGCCATGGCGGCCAGGCATAGCGAATTGTATGGCGATGACCTGCGTTGGAGCATACGGGCTCCGGCAAACACCGATGCCATGATGACGGCGCGTGTTACGGATGGCGAGAAACCGGTGATGGCTGCGTAGAGCCACAATATCGTTACTGTGGTGACGATGACTGCGGTGCGCCGGCGCATCATTAATAGCGGACATAAGCCTATGGATATAAGCAACGCTATGACGGCGACATGCATGCCGCTGAGAGCTAAGATGTGCGATAGCCCGGCGGAGCTGTATGCCTCGCGTCGGTCGGCGGTAAGCATCTCGGTGTCGCCCAGCAATACCACTGAGAGAAATTCGGTGGCCGATGGTGTCATGGATGTGTCATATATGGCCTCGGCGATACGGCTTCTCAGTCTGTAGAGGCTGTTGAGTGCGCCCGGTTCGTTGGTGATGGATTCTATGGCTTCCGGCCGGATTACTATGGAGCCTGAGATGCCCCTGCGGCGTGCGTGGCGCCTTATGTCATCCATAATAGCCAGCCTGTGCAGTGTATGGCTGTCGTCGAGATTCCCGGTCCATCTGATGCGCGATGCTATGGCGGCGCGGTGGTTGAAGCCGGCTATGGTAAGCTGGATTTTCATGGGTCTGACGGCAAGCATGTGTCCCATGTCGTGGCCGATGCTGTCTATGGATACATCAGTCACAGTGGATGTCTCGGTTTCGGTGGAGCGGTCTATCTTGCCCGAAAAGGTCCAGTCGCCCTTCTGATATTTTATGGGTATATCGTAGGGCCGATGCAATTCTGCGTTAAACCATCCGGCAGCGACGCACAGTATCAGCACACAGGCGACAAACCGACGCAATATAAGCAGTATGGCTGCTGCTAACAGAAGTATGAAGGCTACGGTGACATTGCCGCCATATAGGCCAAAAAAAGTACCCAGCAGTGTGGCGACTGCCGGGTACAGTAGGGGTGTGGAGGGAGTGTGGAGTCTATGGAGGAGAGAGGGGAGATGCATCAGCCTACAGCAGCACAGGTGCGAGATATTTGGCCATGAGGTATCCGCCGCCGATTAGCCATATGAAGAGGATGAAGGCAAGGATGAAAGGCTTGGCACCGGCTTTCTTGAATTTGTCAATGCTTGTCTCGGCACCCAGAGCACACATGGCCATAGTCAGAAGGAATGTATCGATGTAGTTGATGACATCGACCAAATCTGCGGGTAAGAGATTGAGCGAATTGAATCCGATGACCACAAGAAACCATATGGCAAACCAGGGCACTGCGATTTTGCCTTTGGAGGCTTTACCGTCGGTGCCGCTTGCCGGTGATTTCACTGCGGAGGCGGCCGCCCACCATCCAAGTATGAGAAGCACGGGGACGAGCATCATCACTCGTATCATCTTGACGATGACGCTTACATTGGCGATTTCGCCTCCCATGGCATTGCCGGCACCTACGGCATGGGCCACTTCATGGAGCGTGGAGCCTGCGAAGATGCCCATTTGCTGGGGCGACAGTCCCAGGACTCCGCTGCGATATGCCACCGGATAGAGAAACATGGCTATAGTTCCGAAAATGACTACCGTGGCCACTGCTACCGCTGTCTTGTAGGGCTTGGTCTGGATGGTTGATTCGGCTCCGAGCACGGCGGCTGCTCCGCAGATGCCGCTGCCCACTGATGTAAGCAGCGCGATGTCGCGGTCCATCTTCATCAGTCGGCCTATCCAGTAACCGCCTAATATGGTGACTGTCACGACTATGGCATCGATTACGATGCCGGCTGTGCCTACAGCCATGACATCCTGGAATGTCAGTCGGAATCCATATAGTATGATGCCTATGCGGAGTATCTTTTTTGAACAGAAGATTATGCCCGGGACCCATGTCTCGGGCAGATGGTTGCGCAGGGAGTTGGCGTAGAGCATGCCTAAAATGATGCCTATGATCATGGGGCTGAATGACAGCTCCTGGAAGAAACGTGCGCTGCCGATATAGAAAGCGGCGCATGAAAACAGCGCAATGAGCAATATGCCGTGAAACATGCTGCTGCGGTGTGCGGAAAGTTTCATAGATTATGAATTTGTATGGTTATGAATATAAGTGAAATATAAGTGTAAGGATTAATCATTATTCTTGCCAGATGTTCCATGCTGCAAAGGCTTGCAACAGAAGCATCTCAAGCCCGTTTTTGGTTGCGGCCCCATGTTCGGCGGCTTTGCGCATGAACAGCGTCACATCCGGGTTGTAGAGCAGGTCGTAGCACAGGTGGTCTGTGGTGAGCTGATCATAGGGGATATCCGGGCATTCGTCCATGTGGGGATACATCCCTAACGGGGTGGTGTTGACGATAAGCAGATTTTCAGCCATGATTTCTGGTGTCAGATCGCTGTAGGTGTATCTTCCTTCGGCTGGTGTGCGTGACACGAGGGTGGCTGAAATCCCGAGCTTCTTCAGAGCCTGCATGACGGCTTTGGATGCGCCGCCGGTGCCGAGCACGAGTGCATGCTTCATCTTTGGCGTCAGCAGCGGACTGAGCGAATCGGTGAACCCGATTACGTCGGAGTTGTACCCTTTAAGACGCAGCTTGTTGCCCTTGCGGATAAATTTGATGACATTGACTGCGCCTATCTCGGCTGTGTCGGGGTCGAGCTCGTCAAGATATGGGATGACCTGCTCTTTGTAAGGGATAGTTACATTGAGTCCGCAAAGATTGGGGTTGTCCTTGATTATATCTTGGAAATCGGCGATCTCGGGAATCTCAAAATTGACATAACGGGCAGCGATACTCTCGGCATCAAACTTGCGGTTGAAATACTGCTGCGAGAACGAGTGGGTAAGTGGGTACCCTATTAATCCGTAAATACTTTCGTGGACCATGTAACTATTGGAATATTAACGAGCGCAAATGTAGATAAAAAACATATAATAACCAACTTTGGGTGCTCGTTAAGTTTTATTTTAAACTGCATTGTGACAGCTATAGCCTTTTTAACCTTAGTTTGTTTAAACAGTCGGCTTTTATGCTATATGTGTTAACGTTCAGGAATCCATGTCGTCATCTTCGTCGTCGAGGTCGTCCCAGTCAAAATCCCAGCCGCTGCTTTCTTCGTTAAACCGTGCCAGGTCGCGGCCCTCGCGCTTGGTGGGGCGCCCGAGTCCTTTGCGACGGTCCACGAAACCGCTTATCTTGACTACCTCAAGCAGGTCAAGCTCGCTGCGTGGGGTGACATTTTCCATGTATTCGGGCACGAGTTTCGCGCCGAGCCGGTTTTCGGTCAGCGCCAGCACCTTGAACGAATATGTCACCGGCGGTTTGCGCACCTGTATGATGTCGCCGACCTTGATGGTGCGTGACGGTTTGGCCAGGGCATTGCCTACGCTCACACGCCCTTTCTTGCATGCTTCGGTGGCTATGGTGCGTGTCTTGAATATGCGCATCGCCCACAGCCATTTGTCTATTCTTACTTCCGATTTGGCCATATGAGTGGGATTATTTGTTGTTGAAATTGCACATGGCAAAGTCCAGTCCGCTCAGGCAGAATGCCTTGACGGCATCCACGGCCACATCCACCCGTGTGGGCAGCATCTGTCGCTCGTCGAGCTTGAAGTGTCCGAGCACATAGTCTATCTGGCCGCCTCGCGGGTAGTCGTTGCCTATGCCGAAGCGTAGACGCGGATACTCCTGGGTGCCGAGCATCTGGGCTATGTTTTTCAGCCCGTTGTGTCCGGCATCGCTGCCGTTGCCCTTGAGGCGTATTGCACCGAATGGCAGGGCCACATCGTCCACGAGCACAAGGATATTCTTCAGTTCGATATTCTCCTTGTCTTTCCAGTAGCGCACGGCCTGTCCGCTCAGATTCATGTAGGTCGACGGCTTGAGGACCACGAGTTGCGCGTTTTTGACACGTATCCGTGCGATGTCGCCATAGCGTTCGGTCGTGAACGAGCCGTCCACGCTTCCCACGAGGGCATCGGCTATGCGGAATCCTATGTTGTGTCTGGTGCCGGCATATTCCGCGCCGATATTTCCCAGACCTACTATCAGGTATTTCATAATCTCATATAGTGAGTAAACAAATATGACGGTACAAATGGTTTGTACCGTCATATCTATCAGTTGTATAATCAATCCGTAAGTGATTATTTGCCTGCGGCAGCTGCAGCCTGGGCACCACGGGCAGCACGTGTGAGCTGAACGGCACAAACCACGGCGTTCTTGGCGTTGACCAGTTCAAGACCCTCGAAGTGGAGGTCGCCGATCTGGAGAGTCTTGCCGAGACCGAGATTGTCTACATTGATGATTACGCGCTCAGGAATCTGTGTGTAGATAGCCTTGACCTTGATTTTCTTCATAGAGAGGGTCAGCTTACCACCGGCCTTCACACCTTCGGCGTGGCCTTCAAGCTTCACGGGAACTTCAATGGTGACGGGCTTCTTGTCGCTCACTTCGAGCAGGTCGATGTGGAGGATGGTGTCCTTCACGGGGTGGAACTGGATGTCCTTGAGCACGGCATTGCGCTTCTCGCCGTTGATGTCAAGCTCGATAGCGAAGATGTCGGGAGTATAGATGAGCTTGCGGACAGCATCGGTGGTCACAGTCAGGTCAGTGGTGATGAGACCCTTGCCACGGCCGATTTCGATGATTTTTTCGCCGGGTTTGAGTGTGCCCTTGAAGGGGAGGTCGATGTGTTCGCCGCCGTTAAGCACTACGGGGATTTTGTTCTCTTTGCGGAGCTGCTTGGCAGCCTTCTTGCCGAGGTCTGTACGGGGCTCGGCAGCGAGTTGAAATGAGTTCATTTCGTCAGTTAATTGGTTGTGTTACTCAAAATTAAGTTTATTATCTCTAATTTGCTTAATTTCCCATCACACGTAAAGCTATAGGGAATTGCATTTAAGCGACCGCAAAGTTAAGCATTTTCCACCAAACCACCCAACTTCCTCCAAACTATTTCACCATCTCCCTATAAATAAAGACCGCCAGGATAACTCGTAACCCGGCGGCGTGCATCTAAAGCTTCTGTTTTAATCTAATTTGTTGACCTTTTGAGTCAACCTATCCATCCGTCTTTGGAATTATTCCCAAGCAAAGGATCTCTATCAAAAAATGAGTGCTATGCCTATTGCAATGGCAATTATGATGCAAAAAGCATCTTCCTTTGACAGATAAATTTGTGCTTTAATAATCATTACTACACATTTTTAAATTAGATCATCTAATGAAACTAAATACTCATCTTTTATTGAGGCATGTAGCCTCCTATCCTTAATCTAAATGTCTGGCCTATATTGCCAGCTTTATGGCGCGATTTCCCACTCTGACTATATGCATGCCGGGGTGGAGTTCTATAGCATCTCCCGTATAGCTGTCAGTTTGCCATACCTGTGAGCCATCAGGATTGTATACTGATACAGACATACCATCGGCATTGTGTATGCGCATTAGATTTCCGTCAACGCAGACATCAGGTTTTGCTTTATTCGTATTGATTATGATGTCATCCAGACCTGAGTCCATATCAATCTCCTGGATGTCCCAAAATGTCTTCCATGGCTCTGCGGTCTGATAAGCCTCCAAAGCCCCTTTGGGTACATACAAAGTTGCATCCGTATAGGTGGCCTGAGGGATAGAACCTGTATAAGTCGGAGGTTGCGGGTTACGCATATATATTGTTGTAATTTGATTTCCCTTAAGGCAGTTACTGGGTAAGTCAGACATTGATTTTCCAAATGTAACGTTCTTGAGTCGTGAGAAGTCAAAATTCTGAGATGAAAAAATGTCCGTTAAGTCATCTCCAAATTTGAGAATATCAGGGCGTATTATTGTTGTCCCTTTGATTTTTCTGTTGATGACAACTTCTAATTCCTTTTCTGATTTGATATCAAAATCAAGAGATAATTCCTCTACCCCTTTTTTGATTTCTAAATATTCTAAGTAGCATGTATATTTGTTTTTGGTGTCTCTATTGCCGCTTGGATAGAATGCATTATCCCAACCAAAATCTTTCGATAGGCCTGTTGCATATCCTCCAATTATCAATCTTTCAAGATTTGCCGTAAAAGGCGACATGGGATAATATGTCTTATCCGAGTCATCAGGCGTATCAAGATATAAATTTCTACCTATATATAATTGATTAGTATTAAATGGACGATATATATACACGCCTTTTGAAATACCAAAATATATCCAGTAGAAATAGGTTTTGATGTCTATTCCTTCGTCATTTCCATCAGCTATAATTAATTCTTTTATGGATGTAAAAGCATTCGCTCCTATCTTTGTTACTGAATAGGGAATGACTATACATAAATTCTCCGAGCTGTTAGCAAACGCTCCATTGTCTATTTCGGTGACAGAGTTTGGTATGGACACGGATTCAAGTCTTGAACATCCAGAGAAAGCATGGTCACTTATTTTAGTGATAGAATTTGGGATAACTACAGACTCAAGACTTGCACAATCGCTGAATGCTCCGCTATTTATTTCGGCGACAGAGTTTGGTATGGATACGGATTCCAGCCTTGAACATCCAGAGAAAGCATCGTAACTTATTTTAGTGACAGAATCTGGGATAACTACAGACTCAAGACTTGTACAATATCTGAATGCTGCGGTATCTATTTCGGTGACAGAGTTTGGTATGGACACGGAAACGAGGCTTGAACAGTCATAGAATGTTTTAGACTGTATTGAAGTGACAGAGTTTGGAATGGAGACGGAAGCGAGGCTTGAACAGCCATAGAATGCGTTGGATTGTATTGAAGTGACAGAGCTTGGAATATAAACAGAAGCGAGGGTTGAACAGCCTCTGAATGCATCATTACCTATTGAAGTGACAGAGCCTTGGATTATTACAGACGTGATTTTTGATTCATAAAATGCTTTTTCGCCTATTGATATTACGGTTAACTCTTTGCTTTTGTAAGACACTTTCTCAGGTATGATGATGTCTCCATTGGCGTTTTTGCCGTCTGTTAATGAGCATGTTAAATCGGCTGCAGATACAATATCATATCCGATGCCATCGACTTCAAAGTCCGAAGCTATTGCCGCCTGTGACGTTGCTATCACAGAAACAACCAGCACTAATTTTGTTAGGATTGATTTCATTGTGATTGGAGTTTAAATTGATTATTATTGGAGTTGTAAGTGAGATTGTGTTATATTTATAGCTTTATGCTTTATCCTGTAGCTGAGGAGTGTATCTAATGAATATTTTACTCTTTCAAAGTTTGCTGTAGGACCGATGCATATTCCTTTTAATATATCAAGTGGAATTTCAATCGGCACATACTCAACAATGCCGCGTGAGGTGCTTTTTTGCATAACATTGTTGCGATGTTCAAACTTGATTACGCGGTATTCTTCTTCGTACTCCCAATACTTATCTTTAGAAAAATGGACGGTTTTAACCACTTTTCTTCGGAAATCATCTTCGGATCCTTCGCTTTCTATTTTCTGGAGTTGCTTGATTTTATCAGTAGCCTCTTTCTTTGAGAGGTAATTACAGGCATCAAACTCTAACAATGATTTTGTGAGGGTCTTAATCTCCTTGGTGTCAAAGCGGAGACACAGACCTTGTCCTTGACATCCATAATTTAACCACATGGGGATGTTATATTCCATCACCCCCTGGCGCGAGGCAATGAACGAGACTACAAATGCAGTGCCATTTTTCTTCTCCCACTCTGAGTATGCTTCATGTTGACTCCTGAAAAAGCGATTCGCTATGATTCTCCCTTCGTTCTTGTCATTCATTTGGGCATAGTGGCTTGCATGAAATGTGATGAATGGAGCTTTTTCTTGATGAATGAGCGATGGCTCCATCATCTTGAAGAAGCTGTCGACCGATGTGAAGTGCAGTAGCGATGACGGCGCACCTTTTTTGTTATTGCCTGTCTTGCTTTTCTTTGACATGTTAAGTCATGGCTCCATACACGGTTGCTCCCTCAGTGATATGATTGGTATGGGTATAAAAATAGCGTGGAGCAATGTTCGGTTTATCTTAAGGGAGGCATCGCCAAACGCCTGACACACGATAAACAGTCCACCCCACGCCATGCCGATATATCGACTCCCCTTGTCGGGGGTGGATATGCGACAAGCATGAAGCGTTTTGTGACTGCGTTATCCTGTGTGTTGGTAAAATTGGCGATATCCCTTAAAGGATAAAGCAAAAACGCTATCAAATTTTATATGTAATCTAATGGAGGTGACTCTTCACCTCACCTATCTGCAAATATAATGTTATTTGACGGAATTTTCAAATCCCGTCCAGAATAAATCTGATAAAAACAACAGCGTCTTTTTTGGCAAAGATGCTCTAATTTTGTTATATTTGCCATATAACCCCAAACTGAATGGCAATATTATTAGGTCACATATTAGGTATCGTCATCTTAATTCTTGGCATCGTTCTCGTTGTCGGGATTATCCGCTGTGTCGTGAAATTTGATTTTGACGCGCCGCTGTTCAAAACTGAAATTACCATCTCAGACAAAAGGAAAGACAGAGATTAGGGGGTGATCTCGTCGCCTAATCTGTGGGCAAGCTCTTCAAACCTCATACGTCGCTCCTCGGCTGAAAGCCGGGGGCTTCTTTTTTGGGTGTCTGCGTTCTGTCCCATGACATAGGCAATAGTTGTCGGCTTGTTGGATTGACAGGCTCTACGTCTCAAGCGATGAATCTTGGCCGTGAGTTTGCAGGGGCTGCCTCCGCTGTAATAGGAGGCATAGGATATGTCGCAGGAGGATTGGTCTCGCCGTTAGTAAGTTGCGGTAATATCTGCCTCACCTCATTCACATGGTGCGCCGGTTTCCTGCTTATCGGTGTTCTGATCATCTTGTCAGTCAAGAAGTCCACCACGCATCACCCCAGATAAATATGGTCAGAGATATACCAGTGATAAAGAAATATCAGTATTGTTTAGGTAGATAACCTATTTCCATCAGGTAATCATCGGCGATATAGTTGTCGCTTTGGATATATAGTCCGGTACTGCGGTCTTGAAATCGTCGGCATGTGGCACTTCGGTAAAAATCTTTAAGAGCCTGGAGAGGAGGAATGTCAAGTATCTTGGCTATGCGACATGAGATAATACCCATGCGGCTCCATCTGAGTATGTCAAGTATTTCTTTGCTGTAATTATCCATCAGTCCGATAGTTTTATTGCTTCATTGAACCTAAAATGCCGGTCCAGTATCTCCTGAATTATTTTCAGGCATAATATCAGACGTTGTTGGCTTCCCAGCGATTAAGAGTTGACAAAATATTATCAGTCAGATTACTTCTGTCCTCCGTATGAAGAGCTTCATAGTGCGGATATATGTAGTTATCTATGAGACCTACTGCTTCCATTCTATTAAGCATTTCATCATACTTACAGCCAATGCGGTCTGCTGCACTTTCTATGCAGGATGCAACAAATCCTATTTTTATCTCAGTATCTGAAAGTTGATTCCAAGTTTCCATTCTGAGTATTTTAATTAGTTATTAAATCCTCAAATTGATATTCTATAAGGTCTCCTGTCACACCATTCTGTCTATCGGCAAAAAGGTCTTATTAGAAACTGACGTAAATATAGCGAAATTTGCCAACAAGAACAAGTTTTGGCTTAGTGGAGGCTCACAGCCATTGTTATTTGGATGCTGCCCTGCGTTTTCTAATGCGTTTCTTAATGACGGTGATTAGCCATGAGATACTCAGGTAAAGCACACCATATCCTGCCATAGAGCCAGAATTACCCATATAAGTTAAGTCCGGGAGTGGCGCATTCGGCGATGATGATTATAAGTATCGCCCAGAGAATTATTCCTATCATAGCTGTTGAATTTTAAGGTGGGATTTTACTTGATGTTGGCTCCGTCTTTGAGTGCCGGAACTATCCATAAGATTGCGCAGAGAATGGCGATAATAAACATGATACTTAGAAATTAAGATGGTTGCAAGGAAAGCCACCATAGCCTTCATCTGCGAAAATAGCACCACACATGAGCAAAAACACCGCACATGCAAGTTAAAATATCCTAATCCGATTTATGGCAGTCAAGATTGTCCCAAAATCTGTATCTGTATTCATGGTCGCCCAATTGTAGGGATGCACCCCGGTACATCCGCCAATGCGTTAATAGCCAATACGTTAATAATAAGTCTATTCATATCGGCTGCACCAGGGTACAGCCATACAAATTGACGATTGTGCAACACCTCCTGCTTAAGTTACTGACATGTTCATCAGTGAGCATGCCTCTTTTATGGGTGTGCCACAAGAGGCTGCGCCTGTATTGACACAGCTTATGGTAAGAAAGGGGGAGGGATTAGCTCAGGTTGCGGAAGAGGGTGTGGAGTGAGTGTTTGGTGCCGTAGCATACTATCTGGTCGCCGGCTTCAAACTGGTTCTGGTCATCGGCCGGAAGGGGCTTGAGTTCGGTGTGGGCTATGCCGAGAAGATTTTTTGACGTAACCGGTCGCGAAATGGCTATGAGCCGCAGGGAGTAGTCCTTACGGAAATCTACTTCGCTGATTTTCATGCCTACAAACTGCTCCGGGACGGTGAATTTCAGTATATAAGCATCCTCGTTGACCTGCATTGATTCAGTGCGCGAACCGAGGGCAAGCTCGTTGACAAGGTCGTTGGCCGCACGTTGCTCTGGAGTCAGTATGCGGTCAATCTTGAATCCTTCGAGTATCGAATAGTGCAGGTCGTCCATGGCACGTGCATATATGTGAGGCACTTGCAGTTTCTTGAGCAGGGCCACGGTCTTGATGCTCGCTCCGAAATTTTCGCCGATGGCCACGATGACTATGTCGACATTTTTAAGCGGAAGCACCGACAGGGCCACCTCGTCGGTGGAGTCAATGATGTAGGCGGTGGATATGTTGTCTTTGATGCTCTCTACGAGCGACGGCTTGATGTCGGCTCCTATGACCTCGTGTCCGATGGCGGTAAGGTCGGTAGCGAGATTGTAGCCGTATATGCCGAGTCCGATGATAAGAAATGTCATAGCAGTAGTATTGGATTGAGTGTCAGTTTATTATGATGCTGTCAGATGGATAACGGAACGAGTTGGAGCGGTGGCTGTCGGCAAAGCCCATCAGTATGGAGAGCATGCCGATACGCCCGAAAAACATGGCCGTGCAGAGTATTATTTTTGATGCGTCTGACAGGTCGGGTGTGCATCCGAGCGACGAACCTACCGTGAACACAGCTGAAACCACCTCAAATAAGCAGTCACGGGTGCTCAGCTGCGGCTCGAGCATCAGGATAGCCACCGAGTAGACCATGACCGAGATAACCGAAACGGCTATCACGGTATGTACGCGCTGCATCGACTGCACGGATATGGTGCGGTGAAATGCAGTGACACGGTGCTTGCCTGTCATCACTGTGCGGATGTTCAGCAGCATCGCCCCGAAAGTGTTGACTTTGATACCTCCGGCCGTTGACTGTGACGCGCCGCCTATCCACATCAGAAACATCACGAATATCAGCGTATAGGGCATGAATGCCGCCGGACTTACCGAGGCGAATCCCGCGCTGCGCGGCACTGTAGCGTTAAATATGCTCTGCACTGCCTGCATCCACGGCGACATCCCAGCCAGGGTGTTGTCACGCTCCCACAGGTAAAACAATACCACTCCCGACACCATCAGCGAGGCCGATGTGATGAGCACTATCTTCGTGTTCATGCTCCAGATGTGCACCACCTTGTCATGGTTGTGACGGAGCAGACTGCGCATCTTGTGGACTATATATTCCCGGCAATTGACCAGTATGGGAAATCCGATGCTTCCGGCTGTGATTATGAGGCTCATCGCCAGATATATCCACTGATTGCCATAGAGAAGCATCGGGTTTGACATGCCTCCGTGGACGGTGAAGAATCCGGCATTGCAGAATGCCGATATGGAGTGGAACACGGCAAATCCGATTTCTTCTTGCGTAGTCATAGGGAAAATCCCCTGTATGGAGAAGTAGATGAGCACGGCCCCGATGCCTTCGATAAGCAGGGTGATGCCCAGGATATACAGCATGGTGGGTAGCAGTTCGTTGAACGACCGCGTGTATATCAGGTCCTTGACCATCAGCTGGCTGTAGATGGATGTCCCTCCGGTATAGAACAGCGCAAAGAAGCTCGTGAATGTCAACACTCCCAGACCGCCTATCTGTATCAGCAGCCCGAGTATCAGTTCGCCAAGCGGCGTAAACGTCACGGATACGTCCACCGGCGTAAGTCCGGTGATGCACACCGCACTCGTGGAGACAAACAGCGTATCTACAAACGATATGGGTGTATAGGTGCATTTGGGCAGCATCAGCAGACCTGTGCCTACGATTATGAACACCAGGAAGCTCCCCGACAGAAGCAATGCCGGATTGGTGCGCCGGTTCATGCACTTCATGATCCACAGGCTTATCTCAAATGCGGCGTACACTCCTAACACCGAGTAGAGATATATGGTGCTGTAGAGCACGCGCTCAAGCCATGGAATCCAGGGATGCGCGGGATGGGGATATATCCATGGCAGCAGCGATGTGAGCACTGCGATGTCTATGATCCACTTGAGCGCACGGGTCTCGCGCCGCACCCTGCGGAAATCAAATATGATGTTGAAAAGTATGTTGGCTATGAAAATGCCTTGTACATACCGCATTATGCGGAATATGGCGCGGTATTCGTCGGCGGTGTGGTTGAATCCAAGATGAGACGCGAAGCATCCGAAACATACGAAGGCTGCTATCAGAGCCAGTACATCCAATACGTCAGAGGCCAGCCTTATCCGTGGGGCAAACCGTATGGTGGCCTTTGAAAACGAGGCTGACCATCTTGACAATCGTTGCCGTAGATTGAGGCTGCTGTATGGATGTCGGGGTTTCATGATTCTATCTCTGACAGCTCAAGCCAGCGCATCTCCTTCTCGTCGAGCAGGGCATTGACTTCGGCATACCGCGTAGCCTTGGCAGCGATGTCGTCAGAAGTGCTTCCGCCGTTAAACAGGGCGGTCAGCTCCTCCTTCTCGGCGGTCAGCTGCTCTATCTCGCTTTCAAGGGCTTCCATCTCCCGTCTTTCCTTGAAAGTGAGCTTGCGTTTGCGCTCGGCCTGTCGGCGCGGCTGTTGCTTGTCGGCGGAGTCTGACGATGATTCTGCCTGACGCGCCATGCGTTGCTGCTCGTCGCTCCACTGGCGGTATTCGGTGTATGTGCCCGGGAAATCCTTTACTTGGCCGTCACCTGTAAAAACAAACAGATGGTCGGCAATGTTGTCAAGGAAGAAGCGGTCATGGCTGATGACTATGACGCAGCCCTTGAATTCACTGAGGTAATTCTCCAGTATCCCGAGGGTGATGATGTCGAGGTCGTTGGTAGGCTCGTCGAGGATGAGGAAATTGGGCGAACGCATCAACACCGAAGCCAGATGCAGCCGGCACCGCTCGCCTCCGCTCAGGGTGTGGATATATTTCTGCTGGTCGGCCGGCGAAAACAGGAAACGTTGCAGAAACTGCATCGGGGAGTAGTGCACGCTGCCGTTGACCACCACATCCTCGGCTATCTCGGTGATGGCATCGATGACTTTTTTGTTTTCGTCAAAACTGATGCCGGCCTGTGAATAATAGCCGAATCTGACGGTCTCGCCGACATCTATGGTGCCGCTGTCGGGTTGCTCAAGCCCCTGCAGGAGCTTGATGAATGTGGATTTGCCCACACCGTTGGCTCCTATGATGCCCACCTTTTCATATCGCGCGAAATCGTAGGTGAAATCGTCAAGCACCACCTTGTCGCCGTAGCGTTTTGACAGCTTGCGTGCCTCGAAAATCTTGGAGCCGATGTAGCTCGACTTGACGTCAAGGTTGACATCGCGCTGCGAGAGGTTGACGCTGGTCCGCTGCTTGAGGTCATAAAATGCGTCTATGCGGTATTTGGCTTTCCCGGCACGAGCCTGGGGCTGACGGCGCATCCACTCCTGCTCGCGGCGCAGGGTGTTCTTGAGTTTGGTCTGTTCGGCGGTCATGGCCTCGATGCGCTCCTGTCGGCGGCGCAGGTAATACTCATAGTTGCCCTGATAGGTATAGGTGGTGCAGTTGTCTATTTCTATGATTTTGTTGCACACACGGTCCAGAAAATAGCGGTCGTGGGTGACCATCAGCAATGCGATGCGTGAGCGTCGCAGATAAGATTCCAGCCACTCTATGGCATCGATGTCAAGATGGTTGGTAGGCTCGTCGAGTATGAGCAGCTCGGGATTGTCAACCACGGCCTGGGCTATGGCGATGCGTTTCTTTTCGCCACCCGAAAGTTTGTCGATGGATGCCTCGAGATTGCTGATGCCGAGCTGATGGAGGGTGCGCTCGAGCCGAGCTACATATTCGTCACGCTCGGTTATCTCTTTGGGAGCATGCTGTGTCAGCACGTCGCGGACGACTGCCGATGTGCCGAAGTCGGGTATCTGGTCGAGGTAGGCGACACGCAGGTCGTTGCGAAACGTGATGTTGCCGCTGTCGGCATCCTCTTTCGAGGCGATGATTTTGAGCAGAGTGCTCTTGCCTGTGCCGTTCTTGGCTATGAGGCCTATCTTGTCACCCTCGTCTATGCCGAAGGTTACGTCCTCAAAAAGCATACGGTCGCCGTAGCTTTTGGTGAGCGCCTCTATTTGTAGATATGATGCCATTGGATTAATCTTCTGAATAGTGGCGTAGTACGCGCCTGTAGGAATTGAATATCTTGGATTTGCTGACAAAACCGACATATTTGCCGTTTTCGACCACAGGCAGGTTCCACGCCCCGGTGAGGTCAAATTTCTTCATTACCGATTCCATGCTCTCGCCGATTTCTATCTTGGCCGGCGGAGTGCTCATGAACTTGCTGACAAACATGCGCCTGTAGAGGTCGGGGCGAAACATGATGTTGCGGATTTCGTCCAGAAGCACTACTCCTATGAGGTCGCCATCAGCATTGATGACAGGGTAGAGGTTGCGGTTGCTCTGGGAGATGACATCTACCATCTGCTTCAGGCTCATATCCGGCGTGACGGTCTTGAAGTCGGTTTCGATTACGTTGTCTACCTTAAGCAGCGTGAGCACAGCTTTGTCTTTGTGGTGCGTCAGAAGCTCTCCGCGCTGTGCCAGACGCATGGTGTAGATGCTGTATGGCTCAAAGAATTTGATAGTGAAATATGACAGCGCCGACACTATGAGCAGGGGCAGAAACAGGTCGTAGCCGCCTGTCAGCTCTGCCGTGAGGAAGATGCCCATCAGTGGTGCGTGCATGACCCCTGACATGACTCCGGCCATGCCCATGAGGGCGAAGTTCTTGAGCGAAAGGTCCATGCCGAATGCCGTATTGGTCACGTAGGCAAACAGGAATCCTGTCAGGCAGCCCACAAACAGCGAGGGGGCAAACGTACCTCCGACACCGCCGCCTCCGGTGGTTGCCGAGGTGGCGAATGCCTTGGTCAGGATGACCAGGGCTATGAATATTATCACATACCACACTTCGCCTCGGTCAGGATAAAATATGGAGCCGTTGACTATGCTCGACGGGTCGCCACCGAGCAGACTTATGATAGCCCCGTAACCTTCGCCGTAGAGCGGCGGAAAGAGGAATATCAGCAGTGCGACCGACAGACTGCCTATGATAGCCTTGTGCCACACGTTTTTGAGCCTGCTGAAAAAATTCTCTACCATGTTGACTACACGTGTGAAGTAGAGCGACATCAGTCCGCACACCACACCGAGAAGGCACACATAAGGTATGCGCGGCATCATAAACGGTTCGCTCTGCATGAAGAAGAACTCGAAGTCGTAGCCGGTGAATATGTAGGCCATTGTGGCCGCAGTGATTGAGGCGATCAGCAGAGGCATCACTGACACGGTGGTGAGGTCGATCATCAGCACCTCCAAGGTGAAAAGCATCCCGGCAATCGGGGCTTTGAAGATGCCGGCGATGCCGGCGGCGGCTCCGCATCCCACCAATATCATCAGGATACGCGGCGAGAGCCTGAACAGTTGCCCCATGTTGGACCCTATGGCGGCTCCGGTGTACACTATCGGGCCCTCGGCTCCCACCGACCCTCCGCTTCCGATGGTCAGTGACGAAGCGATGAGCGATGAATACATGTTGTGTTTCTTCAGGCGGCTCTTGTTCTGCGAGATGGCATAGAGCACCCGGGTGACACCGTGCCCTATATTGTCCTTGACGATATATCTGACAAAAAGCATGGTCAGGAAGATACCTATGACAGGATATATCAGATAGGTATAGTTGGCTCCGGCGATGTTGAGATGCGAGTTGAGAAACGATGAGATGAAGTGGATGAGGGCTTTGAGCAGCAATGCCGCCAGACCTGACAGCAAGCCGACCACTAAAGCCACTATGACCACGAATGTCTTTTCCTTGACATGGCGCTGACGCCACATCAAAAATGCGTTGAGGGATATTTGCAGGGGTCTGCTGCCCTTGTAGAGTATGTTAGCGAATTTTTTCATCGTTCCACTGTTATGAGAGGTGTGTCGCCTATGCGTGACGCCATCACATTGTATGTGCTTGCTGCCGAGCCTATGATTACGTGGCAACGCGAGAGCATCCACATCTCGGCGGCGGCTTCAAGCATGCCGCTGACGGTGGAACGCGATGCCGGCTGTGACGATGTGATGACGTTGGGAAATTCACGGCTGAACTTCTTCTTCACCTTCTCGTCATCGGTAGCCAGATATATCATGCTGGGTCTGTCGGTGCGCTTAATCTCTGATTTGACCACGGCTATGATGTCGCTCAGGGGGGAGCGGCGTATCGACTCCTTGTTGTCGGTGCGGCGCACGTGCACCCCGATGCGGCGACAGGCGGGCCCGATAAGCCCTTCCTTGCCCTCGACTATTTCCCGTACTAATGCCGACGGACGGAATATGAGTCTGATGATTTCGGGAGCCACGTATCCTATCTCCTGGGCTGAGCTGATTACCAGGTCGCGCACGCCGGCATCCATGGTCTGGTTATAGATGTCAAGCTCGATCTTTTCAAACGATTCGAAGTCTTTCTGCGCCTCGGGCAGTTTCTCGGGATTGATATATGTGCGTCCCTTTATCATCTTGCCCCACATGCGCGGTATGCCCGGCAGGTAGAGGTTGAGCGGCCCGGGAGCCTGATAGTGCAGACGGTATTGGCGCGATGTGATGTTGCGCCACTTCGCATTGAGCGGCTTCATGTCAAAGAGCACTTCTATCGGGGCTCCGAGATCGCGCGTGACAGGCCACAGGATTTCAAGTTTACGCTGTGATTGCATGGCCAGTACGTAGGCTCCGGCTATGGCCCTCATCCTGTTGGCCAGTCCGCTGTGGGGTACGATGGTGAGTTTCCTTGACATGCTTCTCAATATATTAACTCTACAAAATTAATGATTTCACGTTGATTTAGTGAAAAAATCGCTAAATTTGCACGGATTATTATATAACGCATACTGTAATAATCTGCCAAATATACACGTATATAATCATCTAATCAACAATATCATTTCAAAAGATGGCACAACAAGACGAAGTGTTCAAGAAGATAGTATCCCATGCCAAGGAATACGGCTTTGTGTTCCAGTCAAGTGAGATATATGACGGCCTCTCGGCTGTATATGACTACGGTCAGAACGGCGTGGAGCTTAAGAACAATATCAAACGTTACTGGTGGGACGCCATGACCCTGCTGCATGAAAACATCGTGGGCATCGACTCTGCCATCTTCATGCACCCTACCATCTGGAAGGCTTCGGGCCACGTGGATGCGTTTAATGACCCCCTGATTGACAATCGTGACTCCAAGAAGCGTTACCGTGCCGATGTGCTTATCGAGGACGAACTCGCCAAGATGGACGACAAGGTAGAAAAAGAGGTAGCCAAGGCACGCAAGCGTTTCGGCGACTCGTTTGACGAGGCTCTTTTCCGCGAGACAAATCCCCGTGTGGCTGAGATCAAGGCCAAGCGCGACGCGCTCCACGAGCGTTTCAGCAAGGCTCTCAATGACAACAACCTTGAGGAGCTGCGCCAGATAATCATAGACCAGGAAATCGTTGACCCGATTTCGGGTACAAAGAACTGGACAGAGGTGCGCCAGTTTAATCTCATGTTCAAGACCGAGATGGGCAGCACCGCCGATGGTGCCATGACAGTATATCTGCGCCCTGAGACCGCACAGGGTATCTTTGTCAACTACCTAAATGTGCAGAAGACAGGCCGTATGCGCATCCCCTTCGGCATCGCTCAGATAGGCAAGGCTTTCCGCAACGAGATTGTGGCTCGTCAGTTCATATTCCGCATGCGCGAGTTCGAGCAGATGGAGATGCAGTTCTTCGTGCGTCCCGGCCAGGAACTTGAGTGGTTCAAGCAGTGGAAGGAGACACGTCTCAAGTGGCACAAGGCTCTCGGCCTCGGCGATGACAAGTACCGCTACCATGACCATGACAAGCTCGCCCACTATGCCAATGCGGCCACCGACATCGAGTTTGAGATGCCGTTCGGCTTCAAGGAGGTTGAGGGTATCCACTCACGCACCAATTTTGACCTCTCGCAGCATGAGAAATTCTCAGGCAAGAAGATTCAGTATTTCGATCCCGAACTCAATGAGAGCTACACTCCTTATGTGATTGAGACATCTATCGGTGTTGACCGCATGTTCCTCTCTGTGCTTTGCTCAAGCTATGAGGAGCAGCCGCTCGAAGGTGGCGACAGCCGCGTGGTGCTCCACCTCCCTGCGCCTCTGGCTCCTGTCAAGTGCGCCGTCATGCCGCTCGTGCGCAAGGACGGTCTGCCTGACAAGGCACGTGAGATAGTCAATGACCTCAAGTTTGACTTCTCTACCCACTATGAGGAGAAGGATTCAATCGGCAAGCGTTACCGCCGTCAGGATGCCATAGGCACTCCTTTCTGTATCACTGTCGACCATCAGACTCTTGAGGACAACACCGTCACTCTGCGCGAGCGTGACTCTATGGAGCAGACACGTGTCAGGGTCGAAGACCTCCACAAACTTATCCATGACCGCGTAAGCATCACTTCTCTTCTCCGCAAACTCGCTTAATCCAAAACACGATTATTTTTATGAAAATCCGTAACATACTTACGCTCTGTGCCGCTGTAGTGATGATGTGCTCATTGCAGTCATGTAACTACAACAGCATTGTGGAGCAGCAAAACGGCGTGGACCAGTCATGGGCCGAGGTTGAGAACCAGTACCAGCGCCGTCTTGACCTGATTCCCAATCTTGTCAACACTGTCAAGGGGTATGCGACCCACGAAAGCCAGACGCTTGAAAATGTGACCAAGGCGCGTGCGGCTGCTACTTCAATCACCATCGACCCGGCTAATCTCAACGAGGAGACTCTGGCCAAGTACCAGCAGGTGCAGGGCGAACTGTCAAGTGCTCTCAAGAGTCTGCTTGCCGTGACCGAGGCATATCCCGACCTTAAGGCTAACGAGAATTTCCGTGACCTGCAGGCACAGCTTGAAGGCACTGAAAACCGCATAGCTACGGCTCGTAGCCGTTACACCGAGGCGGTCAATACATATAATGTGACCATCAAGAAGTTCCCGACCAATATATATGCTTCATGGTTTGGATTCTCTCCCAAACCCCAGTTCAAGGCTGAAACTGGAGCTGAACGTGCTCCTGAGGTTAAATTCTGATGAAACACACCGCGATAATCAAATCATTGGCGTTGGCCGCTGTCGTTTTGGGTCTGTATAGCTGCAGCCCTGAAAGCGACAATGACAAGAATGACAATGTGGACTGGGATTGGGTGGCTCTCAATGAGAGCTATTACGCTAATGCCGCCTTGGAGACCGACAAGGATGGCAGCCCGTACTACGAGAAGATTGTCCCCGTGTGGAATGAGGGTGCCAGCATATTGATGCACTACTTTAATGACCGTGCTCTGACTGCCGGCAATCTCCGACCCTACCTGACCAGCACGGTAAGTGCCAAATATGAACTTGCGCTTGCCGACGGCACTGCGTTGGAAAATTCCTACAGCAACACCGACAGTGTCCTGACCACAAAGGTGTCGGCTCTCGTCGAGGGTTGGGCTATCGCCTTGACCAATATGCACGTGGGTGACAGCGTTAAGGTCGTAATACCTGCGGCGCAGGGCTACGGCGCATACGCCCACGGTTCGGTGCCGGCTTATTCTACTCTGGTATTCAATATCAAGTTGGTAGATGTTCCGGCCTACGAGGTTCCCTGATTGATGTTCGTGCTAATTCTGTAGGGACATGCCATGGCATGTCGCCAAACGCACTTCCAAATGCACCTCGGCATTGATATAATCATAACGCTACATGGATAGCATGTTAAACAGGTTTTCCGACCTGATGGGCGGCACGGCGATTGAAGTCACGCCCTTGGCGGAGTCGGGAAGCAATCGCAAATATTACCGTATCAAGGACCTCTCTGCTACCAGAGAGGTCGTTGCCGTATATAACGACGATGTGGCCGAAAATGAGGCATTCATCAGTATTGACGAGGCGTTGGCACGTCGTGGCATCCGTGTGCCACGTGTCATAGCAGTGTCGGCTGACCGCAAGGCATATCTGCAAGAAGATCTCGGCGACACATCTCTCTATGATCTGATAGCCCTGTCTCGCAAGCGTCCTGAGGATGACGCTGCTGCTGCGCGTCTGTCATCTCTGCTTGATGACTCTATGCGTCAGCTTGCACGGCTCCATTGGGCGGCTTCCTCCCACATTGATTTCAGCTTTTGCTATCCGGTGGCGGCCATGACTTCGCGTGATGTCATGTGGGATTTGAACTACTGCAAGTATTGTTTCCTCAAGCCCTCGTATGCCGTGTTTGACGAGGCACGCCTACAGGACGATTTCGATGCTCTGTGTCGTCAGATACTCGTTGCAATGGATGCACAGCCCTCGCGTGTGTTTATGTATCGTGATTTCCAGTCGCGTAATGTCATGGTCAAGGACGATGCGGCCTGGTTCATAGATTTCCAGGGCGGACGCTCCGGGCTGTTTCTCTATGACGTGGTGTCGTTTTTGTGGCAGGGGCGCGCAGGGTTTTCTGCTGAAGAATGTCTGCGGCTGATTGATGTGTATTTCGATGAAGCATTGAAAATAATGCCGTCGCTTGCCAGGGACCGCTTCCTGGCCATGCTGCCCGATGTGGTGTTGTTCCGCTCGTTGCAGGTTCTCGGCGCATATGGCTTCCGAGGAGGTTTTGAGGGCAAGGCGGCATTTAAGTCAAGCATCCCTGCCGTGTTTAACAACATATCCGATATTTCTGATGTGTTGCGTGACCGCTATCCTGAGATTGTCGCTGCCATACATGGTTTGAAACAGAGATATGATGACGCTTTGCGGCCAAATGAATGTGATTTTGACGGTCTGACTGTGACAGTCAGCAGTTTCTCCTATAAGAAAGGCTATCCGGCAGACCCGAGCGGCAACGGCGGAGGTTACGTTTTTGACTGTCGCGCCATCCATAATCCCGGCCGGTATGACGAATACAAGCAGCTGACAGGCATGGATGACCCGGTAAAGCGGTTTCTTGAAGACGATGGAGAGATTCTGGCGTTTATCGAGCATGTCAAAGGTCTCGTGGGGCCTTCGGTAGATAGATATGTCAAACGTGGATTCAAGTCGCTGCAAGTGTCGTTTGGCTGCACGGGTGGGCAGCACCGCTCGGTGTATTCGGCCGAAGCCATAGCCCGGTGGCTCCAGGAGCGTAAAGATGTCAGGGTGCACCTCATCCATCGTGAGCAGGGCGTAGACCGCTATCTTGAATGATATGAAAGTAAAAGGCATGATTTTCGCCGCCGGTATAGGATCGCGTCTGCGTCCTATCACTGACACCATTCCCAAGGCATTGGTGGATGTAGGGGGTATCCCGATGTTGCAGCGTACCATAATCAGGATGCGTGATGCCGGTATAACCGACATTGTGGTCAATGTGCACCACCATGCTCATAAAATCATTGATTTTCTTGCCGACAATGATAATTTCGGGCTGAATATATCTATCAGTGACGAGTCGGACATGCTTCTTGACACGGGTGGGGGATTGCTGAAAGCCGCCTCGCTGATTGGCGATGCCGATGCTGTAGTGTTACATAATGCCGACATATATACCGACATCCCTCTGCGTCCTCTTGTTGATGAATTTGCGTCAAGCGATGCGGATGCCGTGTTGGCCGTGAATCATCGTGCCACATCGCGTTATCTGCTTGCTGACACAGCCCACCGCATGAGGGGCTGGACCAATATCACCACCGGCGAAATAAAACCATCCAACCTGAGCTGTGACGAAGCTGACCATCTTGAAAAAGTCGGATTCTGCGGCATCCACATCCTTAATCCCGGCAAAGTGATGCCGCAGCTGCAACTTTACCGATCAGCCAAGGGTTCAAAATTCTCCCTGACCCCCTTCTACATCGACAATGTAGACCGCCTGTCCATCCGCTGCTCCCAAGTCCCTCCCTCCTCCCACTGGATAGACATAGGCAAACCGGCCTCCCTCTCCCAAGCGCGCCTCCTCGCAACCCATCCCTGACCACTCCGCCCCTCACTAACTTAGGGGATATACACATAGTAGCAGGGACATGCCATGGCATGTCGCCTAAAGCCATGCAAATGAGGGGTGTTGCGTTAGCAGACATGCCATGCATGTCCCTACTCCTATGAGACTTCAGCGTAGAGAAACGGTGCGTCATCTACCGTAAAACCGTAATGTGACACTCTCCAATAGTCGGTTTGCGGCGTGACATACATTGACAGCGTGTCAGCCTCCATTTCCCATTGCTCCGGCTCGTTAAACCATTGCATCTTTTCCAATGATTGTGGCATACTGATATTTTAGTGGGATGTTAGCTGTTATTTCCTCGAGAGGGAGGCGAAGTAGAAATCAAGGACTTCGCGGGCGGCGGTGAATGAGCTGCGGCGGTTGTTGAGCACATCGCGCTCGCAACGCACCAGACGGCTGGCTACTTCTGTGTCGTTGTAGAAGTTGCAGCGAAGCTGCTCATCGATGGTTTCATACATCCAGTAGCGTGCCTGTTGATGGCGTTTGCGCTCGAAGTAGCCGTTTTCTTTGACGAAATCAAAGTAGCGGTCTATCATGTCCCAGACTTCGGGTATGCCTAACTCAAAATAGCCGGAGTAGGTGAGCACTTCGGGCTTCCAGCCGCTTGGAGCCGGGGGAAACAGCTGCAATGCGCTGCGAAACTGCGCCTGTGCGAGGCGTGCGCGGTCTATGTTGTCGCCATCGGCTTTGTTGATGACTATGCCGTCGGCCATCTCCATGATACCGCGTTTGATGCCCTGTAGCTCGTCGCCTGTGCCGGCAAGCTGTATGAGCAGGAAGAAGTCGACCATGGAGTGTACGGCTGTCTCGCTTTGTCCGACGCCTACCGTTTCTACGAAAATGTTATTGTAACCGGCGGCCTCGCAGAGCACTATGGTCTCACGGGTCTTTCGCGCCACGCCTCCGAGCGACCCGGCTGACGGGCTGGGACGAATGAAAGCATCGGGATGTATCGACAGCTTTTCCATGCGTGTCTTGTCTCCGAGTATGCTACCCTTGGTGCGTTCGCTCGAAGGGTCAATGGCGAGGACGGCGAGTTTGCTTCCGGGTGTCTTGAGCACATGGAGCCCGAACACATCTATTGAGGTGGATTTCCCGGCTCCGGGAACACCTGTGATGCCTATGCGTCGTGAGTTGCCTGAATAGGGGAGACATTTCTCTATGACCTCCTGGGCCACTGCCTGATGGTCGGGCGAGAGGCTCTCTACCATCGTGACGGCGCGGCTCAGCATGGTGACATCGCCTTTAAGGATGCCGTCTACCAGCTCTGAGGCAGGGATTGTGCGTTTTTTGCGGCGTGTCAGATAGGGGTTTACTGACGGTGGCTGTTGCACTCCGCTGTTGACTGTGAGGCCTTGAAATTCGCAGGAGTTCTCGATATGGCCATGATGGCAGTCATGGCTGTGGTCTGTCGATTGGTTAGTCATGGTCTGGATGTTTCAGTCAATCATGCCGACAATCCTTACTGTCCTGACGGGATTGGACGGGTCATTGGTTATCAGCACGAACGATGTGTTTATGATTTCTTTTCCGTATATATATTCGGGTGATATTGTGATGGTGAGAGGTGTCCGGTCGCCTTTTTTGATTTTATTTTTTGCGCTGCTGACGGTCACGCCATAGTCTGGTGAATATATGCGCCTCACTATCAGTGCGTTTTTACCGGAATTTGATAGGACGGCTGTGTAGGTGACAGGTTCGGAGACAGCACTGCTGACATTTCCGAGGTCCACCTTGTCGACCGACAGCGAGGATACCGGAGCATTGGCCAATGCTTTCTCGCTTAATCCTGAGAAGTCCTCATTGACAAACGCCGTGACAGGTATGGTGAGCGTATCGGCGGAGCCTCCGTCCTGTCGCAATCCTATTTTGATGGAATCCGAAAGCAGACCGTAATCGGGGGCATTGACGCTGTAGATGGTTGCCGACATTACAGCCTGCTCGCCCGGGGCGATGCGTTCGGGGCTTGTCAGCAGATGTATGTATTCGGGTGCCGATTCCAGTTTTACAGCTATTGTATCGTTGCTGACGTTGTAGCACTCTATGTAGGCCGATTTGATAGCCCCTTTGGTCATATCGCCGAACATCAGCATATCCTGCTGCAATCTCACGTTGCCTGATTTTATGGGGTAACGTGCATTGAGGCTTGATTCATTGCCTATGGCCGTCCCTCTGATATGGAGTGTGTGGCGTGACGGCTCTGTATCAAGGTCAACATAGATTTTTTTGTCAAATCTGCCCGGACGGCCGGTAGGATCGTATGACACCTGGAGCTTCACCGTGTCTCCGGGGTTGACAGGACGGCTGTCAAATGCCGGTCGGGTGCATCCGCATGTAGAGCGTGCGGAGACAATCTGCACAGGCTCGTCGCCCGTATTGACGGCTTTGAATGTGACCGTAACCTTGCCGTCATCTTCGTGGAATGTGGCAAAATCATGGACCTTTTCCATCCACGTCACCTCCTTGTGGGCATAGCTTGCGATGCTTGCCATAGCCATGCAGCCGAGGATAAAACACTTCTTTCTCACGGCGGTCACTTGACTACTGTACCCTTGAATGAAAGTCCTATGCGTTTATTGCCGGCGTTGGTCGATACCCTGACAGTGCGGTTGACCGAGCCCAGACGGCCCTCGGGATTAAAGGACACTTTGATTTGCCCTTTCTCCCCCGGTTTTACGGGATGCGTGGGAAACTTGGGGGTGGTGCATCCGCAGCCGCCGTTGGTGACTGACAGGATTATAAGCGGCGCATTACCTGTATTAGTAAACTCATAGACTGCTGTAACCGGGCCTCCGTTCTCCGGGATAGCCCCGAAGTTATGAGAGCGTGAAGCAAACTCTATCTTAGGCTTGTTGCCGTTGCCGGCGGCTGCAATCGGCATCGCTGTCAGCATGCAGACGATAATGGCTACGATGCTTAATGAAAGGAATTTGGTATGTCGCATTGTGACTGTTAGAATTATATGCAGATTTTGTATTTGGGTTATTTTGATACTGAAATCGGGTCTGCGCCGGAGTGCGCGGTGAGCGCCGGCGTCATCTGTGACTGTATCGTGGCGATTCCTGAGGTAAATGTGCCGGCATTGTTGGTCGAGAGGTCATATGTCAGCACGTAGGTGCCCTTGGGTAGTCGGGAGATGAAGATGTCAGTCTGGCTGTCACGGTTTTCGCGGTAGAATGACAGACCTTGGCTTGAGATGTACCCCGGAAGCTGGTCGGTAGGCTCGAAGCATGCAGCGCGTTGGTCCACGATGGTCACATAATCCATGTCGCGCTTGGCTACTATGGTGAGCTGCACCTTGACGCTGCTTCCTAACGCCATTGAGGTCGCGGAGGTCCATTTCATGCCGTTTGCAGTAGCTGTGCCGACAAGGATTTCCTTTGTGATGCTCAGGTCAGGGATGGAGTGGGGTTTGACAGCCGAGGTCTCGGCTACGTATTGCGATATGACTGCGCCCCACGATGGCAGTGCGCTGCTGTTTCTGACGTTGAGCGTGCTGCCTGATGCCTTGTCGGCCGGGAGTGTAGTGGTAAACATCCCTGAGGCATAATCTCCCTCTGGCAGGGTTAGCGCAGAGTCTCCAAGTGTGATGCTGACATTTCCGGCCGGTATTACCCACGAGGGCGACGAGGTTATCAGATTGGCGATAACCAGGGCTGCCTGTGGGTTGTCGTTCCATGTAGTGGCCTCTTTCTGGAAAATCAGCCACTGGCGTATCATGTCTATTGCTGTGCTCTTGGGCTGGAGCTGTGTGTAAGCGTCAAGGATGATGCTCTGGCCTGTGATGTCGGTATTCTCCCACCACATGCCACGCTCGGGTGAGGTGAGGGCAAACTGGTTGAGCGACTCTATCACTTCGAGCGAGATGTCGCCATAGCCGTGTGTATCCATCAATACGGCTGCTTTGGCCTTGTCGACAGGCGACATCTTCTTCCAGCCGGCTCTGGCTTCGCGCAGGGCGGCATTGCTGACTGCATGTGCGGCGTTGCTCTGCGTGATGTTAAATAGGTTACGCAGCTCGGCATAGTCTATATATGATGCGTTGGGGTAACGTGCATATTGACGCACAGCTTCGTCATCAAGATAGAGCACGGCCTTGCGGAGCATGCTGTCAAATTCCTTGTCGGTGGGAAGCCATCCGAGACGGTTGACCGCCCCGAGTGTGCGCAACACATATTTTGTGACCCATAACGACGGCTCTGAATCATCGGCCATCCATCTCCAGCCTCCTGACAATGCTTGCAGCTTCTGGAGCTTGTCGGTTGAAGCTTTGATAGATCTGTCGACAAAGTCGGAGTCAAGGATCAGTGCCAGACGCGACATGCGTTCTGAATCGCTTTTGGCTTCTCGCATCCACGGGGTGGATTGCAGCATCATCTGTTTGAGCTGCGGATTCCGTTCGAGCATGGATTTGAGGCTCTCGTCGCTCTTGTCTCCGGCTGTCCATTGCTTGACCGCTTCGCCTATGACGGGGTATTGCTCCACGAGATTACGGGCTGCGATAGCCGAGAGAAATGCGTCGGCGGCTTTCATGGCGGTGTTGGGTGCCTCGTCGGAAATCGACGGAAGTGCGAGCACGGCAAGCCAAAGCGGATTTTCGCAATATTGCAGACTGACGGTGGCGTCATTTTTCATCTCCGGGAGTCTGATGCTGACGCTTGTCGAATCGGGAGCGATGTAGAATGGCTCTGAATCAATCACCGATGCTTTGGATGACAATACAGGTATCGCCGACATCTCTCCGTCGGAGAAGTTGCCGGAGGTGGCAGCTGTGCGTATTGTCATCACATTGCCTTCGGTGATGCTGACGTCTATCGGGAGTGATACGATTTGACTGCCGTTGGGGGCTACGCTGACTGTGGCCTGGCGTGATGCCTTGAATGCAGGGGCCGACGATGAGGTGGCCTCGGCATATACAGTGGCTTCAAGCTGTTTGTCGGTCTTGTTGTACACTGTCGTGAGCACGTCAATGCGGTCACCTGCACGTACATAACGTGGCAGATTGGGCTGCACCATCAGCGGTTTTGAGCTGACAATCGAGGCTGAGTATTTGGCAGTGTCGAGTTTGCGTGTGAAAGCTATCAGGTCAAACTGCCATGTGGTCACTGCGTTGGGCATCGTCAGCGCTATCACTGCGTTGCCGTCGGTATCAGTGGTTATGGTAGGATTGAAGTAGGCCAGAGGTATTTCCGACGGGCGGTAGCTGATATTCTGAGGCATGTCGATACCGCTTTCAGCTTCTCCGGCTCCCATGTCGGCAGCGGCTTCTTCGCTGACGGCGTCTTCAGTGACAGCCACTGCGGCATTTTGGGTTTCCATCTTGGGAGCTGCCATATCAGCGGTCGCATAGAGCATACGTGAGCCGCGTATGCGCAGACCGCCTGTGGCAAATCCGAAACGCATGCCGTCGGTCCATGACTGGCCCCACAGCTGCCATTGCGGCATATTGAGTCCTGAGCAGTCGGCAGTCCTATAGGGCGACATTGCACTGACACGGTTCTGCCATTGGTAAGGCTCCTGAAGCGAGATATGGTAGAGCTGCCCGTCCATCGGGAGGAAATTCTGATTATGCCGTTCGATGCTTTCAAGTGCCTTGCTGTAGATGTCAGCTATGATTGCACCCTCCACAGGCGTGCCGTCATCGTAGCGGAGTTTGAATGTCCACTTTTCGGCAGCGAGTGGCGATGTCTTGTCGCGGAACGATGCTGCCTCGATGACGAGTTTCTTCTGTGTCGCGGGACGTGCGATGGTCAGATTACGCTGGTCAGTCTTGAAATTCCGCGTTGCTATGAGTGACAGGAACGCTCTATCGGCACCGCTGTCAAGTTTGACGGGTAGAGTGTTGAATCCCGGAGATACCTTAAGCCATTTCCTCATATATTCGTGACCGGTCTCGGGATTCCACATAATGACCATGACATTGGTCACATCCTTGCCGGCGGCATAGATGATGTCTGTCTTGCCGTCATTATCGGTGACAAGTTCGCTTGACGGGGTCCATACGTTATCGTCGGTAGGAGAGGGGTTGCCGGGTCGGGGATTGTACATGATGACATGGCGTGACACCAGAGGGTCTGTGTCATCGTCAAGTCTGAATCTGATGTCATATGTGCCGTTGGGTATCTCCGAGAGATTTAATACCGGATCGGCGAGACTGATTGAGCCGCTTTTGACTGTCTTGTCATCATCGGTCATAATCTCATAGCCAACTGATGCCACGTCCACGGTCTCTCCGGCTATATCGGCTACTTTGATGGTGAGCTTGACAGGCTCGGTGGTATTGACGGCGTTGGGCATGTCTACCGTGAGCTGTCGGAGGGAGGCAGGAGAAAATGCGGTCTGTCCCGACTGGGTTTCGCCTGAGGTGCTGACCGCAGCCACTTGTGCCACGAAGTAACCGCGCGGATAGGGTGCATCTTTCATCACGTCTGATGTGACATTGATGGCAAATTTGCCGTCGGAGTCTGATTTTGCCGTGGCGGTGTAAAATGACTGCGGCAGTGACTGGAGCCACCATCGCATCGGCGACAACGACCGTAAATCCAGAGTCACCTTGGCATCGGTCACCGGCAGGTCGGTATAAGTGCGCAGCTCTCCGCTGATTATATAGCCGCCGTCAGCTCCCTTTTGTGGCGTGGCGAGGGTCATCTGATATGTGGGCAGTTTGTAATCGCTGACGGTGAAGTTGCTGTTGGTGTAGACGGTGCGTCTCTTTTCGTTGCCGTCAGGCATTTCGAGTGAGAGGGTGAAGTTTCCGGTCAAGCCGTCCTTGGGGAGGACAGCCTGTCCGTTGCATCGTCCCCATTTGTCGGTCACGGTGCGTATGGTGTCAAACGGCTGGTAGTTGGCATCACGCACTATCGCTGTTATCTTGCGGCCTTCGAGCAGTTCGTGGCCGTAGCCCTTGGATGAGTATGCTACGGCACTCCACTGCAATGTGTCGCCCGGATGATAAAGCGGCAGCGATATGAATGCCGAGAGGTGGTTGTAAGTGCGGTTTACATTGTCTCGCGAGAACTCCCAGATGGAGAATGTGGCGGAGGTGTCGTTACCCTTTGTGGCATATACGAGTCCGCGTGTCATGTTGCTGGGAGTGAGACCTCCCTCTTTGTCGGTCTTGCCTAACGTTGATGCGGTTTTGTTCCTTCCGTTGGGCAATATGTTGAATGTGATGTCCTTAAGGGGCGCTCCTGATATTCCGTCCACGGCACAGAGCACCCTGTCATTGACTGTAGCGGAGTATGCTGCTAACTTTGTGACGGTCACTATACGCTGTGAGTTGTCGCCTGACCGCTCTTTGCCATTGAAATCTATGTCAAACACATAGCGGCCTACGGCAAGGGCAGGGAAATCGGTGATGTCAAGTGAATATTTCGAGGGGCACTGCGTGGTCTCCTTGTCAGTCAGGCGGTAGGTCTGAGATGCGGCTTTCTTCAGGTTGCCGTGTCTGGCCAGATTGTAATAGTTCTCTCTCAGCGAGTAGCTACCGTCCACCTTATATGCCGTGATGGTGATTTCAGTGACGTTTTTACTCTTGACATCTATCTTGACAGGTACGCCGGGATAGAGGGTGGAGGCCATGGTGATGTCGGCACTCTTGCGCTCAAGATTGCTGATGATGTTGCGTATGCAGTTGGCGCGGAAATAGCCGGGATCGGAGGCTATAAAGCGTTTTGCCTGGTCATATATCCAGCGTTCACGATCCAAGTTGTCGGTAGAGGGAAGCTCGTCGATTTTCAGAAGCACCTCTCCTACAGCCGGTGTCGCTTCAAAATTCTTGTCATACAGGGCTTTGAGCTTGTCAAACTCTGCATCTATGTCCGTCTGGTCACCCGAGAGCGAGTTGTCGGCATCAAATTTCTGGAGCTGCCAGTAGATGCTGCTTGCTGCGGTTATGCCGGGCTGTGACAGCATCATGGAGATTATGCGCGAGATGTGCATGCGTGCCTGTGTATTGCGGTAGGCAAAGGTGCGCAGTATATCTGTGCCCCTCATTGCTTCAAAGTCGAGCAGGGTAGGGGCATACATGGCGGATGTTTCGCGGTTGTAGTCTATCACTCCGTCATATCGCTCTATGGGGGTCTGTGCCAGCAAGGCCGATGGTGCCAGGGCTTCGTTGATCAGTGACATTATCTTGTCAGAAATCTGCTGGCCGCTCCATGTGGTGAAATCGCCTTTTGCTGCATCGAGCATCGGCGGTCGCTGGTCGTAGCTCCAATAGTCTGCCTGGTATATGTCGGCGTAAATCCCGGCTAAAAGCAGACTGAGCAGACTGCGTGTCTCCGCGGTCGTCTCCTCTTTTCTCAGCGAGTCTATGCGGTCGGTGACGTTGACCAACTCATCCGTGGAGATGGATGCCTCGGCTAACGAGATATTGATGAGTGCACGGAGCATCGCACGGCTGTCCGATGCTTTCTGTGCAGCGGCCAAGGCTTTCTCGGCATCCGAAATGACTGTCTTGGGATAGGCGAAATCGGGTTTCTGATATGCCGATGCACTGATGGCCGCGGAGGCTGCCACAGGGATATTAAATAAACCAAATGCTGCGACAGAGGCGCAGCAGGCTATAAGTGAACGGTTGACCAATGATTTTCTCGGTGATGACATAGTGGACTACGTTTGAGTGTCGGAAGATGTACAGGCTATTTCTTTTTGTTCAGCCCACGCAGGTGCTTGCGAAACTCCTTGTTGAGTTTCTGTTCGGCCAGACGGAGCTGGTACACCTGTTTGGGTGTGAGGATTTTGCCTATCTCCTTGTAGTATTTCGTCTCTATGCGGTTGACGCTCGCACCTACAGAGAGCGACACGTTGGTTGCTTCGATATAGTCTTTATCTGTGGGATTGGGCTTGCGTTTCATCTCCTTACGCATACGGCTGTCGTTGAAAAACACAGCCCTGCGCTCGCGGTCCATCGCGTCATACAGAGCGAAAAAACGTGTGGACTGCTCGTCATTGAGTCCCAGTTCTTTGGTCAGCCGGTCATGCTTGTATTGTGTCATCTCGGCTTCCCACTTCTGGCGGTCGGCCTGAGAACCTCCCTGACGCTTCTGCGCTGACACATTGGTGACGGCTGAAGCTAACAGCAGGGTGAGCATGATGGCTAATCTGTAAAACTTGTTGCTATACATATGTGAGTGATGTTTTGTTTGAGCGTATGGTGTGGTTTATCGTGAAGCCTCTGACGGGTCGTCCATCGGGTCAAACCCTTCTTCCCAGAGCATGTCCATCAGGTCTTCCTCGTTTGTGGTGTAATAGGTCTCATCGTTGATTTCCTCGACCACAGCGGGATCTGACAGGGCCTGGGCAAGCACTGGATAGTTTTCGATTGACATCTGTCCCTGGGAGGTGGCGCCTGTCAGGGAGAATATGTGCATCATGCACCACACTCCGGCAAACATGGCGGCCAGATACACGTAGGGTCTGATGCGCTGCCATATGCTGCGCGGTGCGATGTTGGCATCGGGTGAAGCCTGTTCCCATTCGCGTTCGGGCAGCGATGCCTCGATTCGCCGGGTCAGGGTGTCGAAATATCCGTCAGGGACTGTCATGCCGTCATGGCGGTCTATCTTGTCAAGTATGGAGTCTTGTTTCATCGGGAGTAAGGTTGTGATGGAGAGTGACTGATGCTGTTTTAGTGTTTTGACTGATTTACCGTATGAAAGTTTAATCGGATTCCGAAAAATGTTGCTCTATTTTCTTTACAGCCAGATGATACGATGCCTTGAGGCCGCCTACAGATGTGCCGAGAATCTCTGACATCTGTTCGTACTTCATATCGTCGAAATATTTCATGTTAAACACCAGTCTCTGTTTTTCGGGAAGCGTGGCTATGACCTTGCGCAGTTCGAGCGCGAGTTCGTCGCCGTCGACATATTTGTCGGCAGCGATGAGATTTATTATCATGGACGATTCGTCCTCGAGTGAGATGTTACACCGTTTGCGCTCTTTCTCTAAGAACGTAAGGCTCTCGTTAATGGCTATTTTATAAAGCCATGTCTTGAGCTTGGCGTCGCCTCTGAAATTCTCGATATTTGACCATGCTTTCAGAAATGTATTCTGGAGTATGTCGTCGGCGTCCTCGTGGGTCTGCACCATGCGTCTTATCTGCCAGTAGAGGCGTGTGCCGTAAAGTTTGATGACCTCTCCGAATGCCTGACGGCATGTCGAAGGGTCACGCAGACGCGCTATGAGTTCGGGGGTGGCTTCGTCGCCCCCTGATGCCGTACGCTGCCGCTTCTGGTCGGTCGCAGCCGTATCGGTGTCGCCGCATAATGATGAGTATGTATCTGCCATATTCTGGAGTGGTAAATTTACAACTTTTTTTCAGAGCATACTCCCTCTCCTGTTTTTTTTAAATAAAAGTAACACCGTCATCTGCCACATGTTTGACTGTGACGGATGGCGGTGTAGCATTGGTAGAAAGATATCGATGCGTTAACTGTCAGTCGCGTAGTTTGTCTGCGAGACCGGCGGCCTTGTCGGCTGCGGAGTCTATGAAATCAGCAAGTTTTCCTTTCAGGCCTGATGCGGCGTCGCTGATTTTCTCCTTGGCATTGTCGGCCTGGTCGCCCAGAGCTTCCTTGGCATCCGCCAGCTTGTCGGCTATCGCATCCTTGGCATCGCCTACTTTGTCGGCTATCTTGTCTTTTGCTGCCGACAGACCTTCTTTGGCCGAAAGGATTCCTGACTGTACACTGAGGTCGGCTGCGTCTTTGGAGAGGTCGGCTGCATTCTGAGCCAGGTTCTCTTTCTGTGTGGTGTTATTAGTGTTATCTGACATAATCGTAAAAAATTGGAAGTTATATCATCATAACAGTCATGCAGTAGTATAAGATTAGTGATGAATCGTTTTTTATGCTTTTATAACAAGTTGCCATGATGCTCTATAATTCTTAAATTTGCATGAATAAACCTCCGGTCATTCTATGCTTCAATCATTATCCGATTCCGGGCGATGGCATCATCTCGCTTATGCTTACGGCCATGTCATATATATGGTCGTGGCTTGGCTGCTTGCTGCGGTGGAAATAGATTGGCTGTCGGCTCAGATTGCCGGGATTGACTGTCTGTCAAGACTGGAGATTTGCGCAAGCCTGGTGTGGGCTGCGATACTTACATTTCCATATCTGTTTCTGCCTGGCAGGTATCGGTGGTTGCAGCTGATTGTATTCTTCGTATTGGTGCTGTTAAATACCGTCAACTGTCTCTATTATCGTAATTTTGACAGTCTGGTCACGTTGCGTACCATGGCGATGTGGCAGGGTGTCAATGCTTACTCGCTTGATGCTGCATATGCTTCCTTGAAATGGTCTGACGCTGTCATATGGATAGCTTTCCTTTGTCAGGTTATCTTGTATGTCCTGTTGAGAAAGCCAATCCGGGTTAACCGTTTCGGAGTCAGGTTTAAAATATGGACATGTGTCATAGTATTTCTGGGATTGGCGAAACTGGAATTGACACGTTACCGTATGTTTGTCAGGGAGTGGGAGACCGCTGTAGGCCCTGATTTTATTGATTCGAGGCCGTACTTCATCTTTACCGGCAGTATATGGGATTACTCTGTCAAGGGCTATTTCGAGACATACATCATCCAGTTATACGGCTTGTTGAAAAACAGTCCTTCTCTCTCGTCGCAGGATATTGCTGATTTGAACGCTATATTGCTGTCGGAAAATCGGGCATCTCTGCCGCCTGCTGGTGAGGCGGATTCTACACTACAGGCAAACAGGGGCAAAAATCTCCTGATGATAGTGGTTGAATCGCTTAATTCGTCAGCTCTTGACTGCGGTTTTGACGGTAAGCCTTTCACTCCGTGTTTAGATTCGCTGCATCAGGCATCGGATGTGGTATGCTTCGATAATATGTGTTCTCAGGCTATGTTTGGCCAGTCAAGTGACGGCCAGTTCATGTACAATACAGGCATATATCCCCTCACTGACGAGATAACCCTGTCAATTGAGCGCAGGGGACCCTTTCCGTCTCTTTGCCGTGAGCTTGACGGCTACCATGCCGAGGAATTTATCGGTGAGGATAAAAAGTTATGGTTCCATGACGAATCTTCTGTCGCCTATGGATATGACCGTCTCACGGATAGACTTGGCGTGCATGACATCAATCGGTGTGATGATGCCATCATGTCGGCATCATTGCGGAGTTTAAAGGGGCTGCCACAACCGTTCTTCGTCATATTGACTACCCTCACTATGCATGGCCCTTATGGCAGAAATACCGTTATGCCTGATGGATGGACTGACTCGCCGGCTGCCTATGATTACATGTCGCGCCTACATATGTTTGACAATGCTTTGCGTAAGTTCATTGACGGTTTGAAGCAAGCAGGATTGTATGACAACACTGTCATAGTCATCGCTTCTGATCATCGTGCTCCTATTGAATCCATCGGGGATAAAGCTTCTCCTCAGGGGCGCATCATGCTGATGATTCTCAATTCCGGACTTCCGGGAAGGGTGGATTCCAGAGTCGTCGGGCAGATTGATGTCTATCCGACTATCCTTGATATAATGGGCGTCAGGAATCCGCGTTGGCCAGGTATGGGGCAGTCGCTTATCCGCGAAGTTCCGGGATTTGCTGTGGTTCGTGGCACAGAGATAGAGGGAGATACCACCGACATCGCCGCCATAGAGCGTCAGAAACGTTACTGGCAGCTCTCTGACCGCATGATTAAGACCAACACCTTCCCGTCTCGCCCTTAATTGGTGAGGGTTCTGCCTTGGCGCTTTTGCGCATATTGCCTAATTTTGCATATTATATGATAGTGTGTTATCCGATATGAGGTTATCGACATCTGAAAGAATCAGGCAGTATATTTTAGTACACGGACATGTCATCTATCTGATAGTGGCATGGCTGTTGACGGCAGTAGAAATCGACTGGTTACTGGGCCAGTTCTGTAGCATGACATATTTGTCAAAATTTAGTCTTGGGCAGAGTTTTATATGGGGAGGTATTATAGTATTTCCGTTCTTGCTGCTGCCGCCCCGTTACCGTTGGATACAGTTGATTCTGTTTTCAGTGCTGGTCGTGTTCAATATGGTCAATTGTCTCTATCTGCGTAATTTCAGCAATTTCATTCCGCTGCGGACAATCTTTATGTGGCAGGGGATCAATGTGTTTACGTTTAGAGCAGCTCTGGCATCCGTAGCGTGGAGCGATGCCATACTTTGGCTTGCTCTGTGTGGGCAGATTGGATTGTATTGGGCGATGCGGAAGCAACTGCGCAGCCGCGGATTCAATCTCAGGTTTAAAGTGGGTTGCTGCATCGTCATATTGTCTGGTCTGGTATTGATGGAGAGGAGCCGCTATCGTGGCTTTGTCAATTGGTGGGAGGGAGCGTTTGACAGGAGCGCGATTAATATGGAGGCATATCTTCAGATTACATGCTCCTTATGGGATTATGATAGGAAAGGTTATTTTGAGGCATATCTCATCCAGCTCTATAATCTCTTTAAGCCGGTCATCCCTTTATCTTCTGATGAAGCAGAGGAAATCAGGAAGATAATATCGTATTCCGGTAATAGGGATATGGCATATGATGTTGACTCCATAGTGGATAAGAATCGTGACAAAAATCTTATTTTTATCATCGTTGAATCATTGAATTCATGCGCTTTAAATCGTACTTTCGATAATAAGTCTTTTACTCCGTGCATGGATTCAATCATAAAAGCTCCCGATGTCATATGTTTTGATAACATTTCTTCTCAGGCCATGTTCGGGCAGTCGAGTGACGGACAGTTCATGTATAATACCGGTGTGTATCCGCTTATTGATGAGACAACGTTGGCCGTTGAACGGACCGGACCGTTTCCTTCCATATGTCGTGAGCTCCCGAAGCATCATTCTGCCGAGTTTATAGGTGAGAGCCGTCTGATTTGGTTTCATGATGAGACTACTGTAGCCTACGGATATGATGAGTTGAACGATGATCTGGAAGATTATAGGGGACTGGAGGGTGATGAAGCTATTTTTGCAGCTGCGTTCCAGTCTCTTAAGACTATGAGACAGCCTTTTTTTGTCCTTATCACCACAATATCCATGCATGGACCTTATGAATTTAAAGGGAAACTGCCTGACGGTTGGGAGGAGCCTGCTTCTACTTATGACTTCCTTTGTAAAACAAATATATTTGACCGCTCACTCAGTCTGTTTTTGTCTGACCTGAAAAAGTCTGGTCTTTATGACAATTCTGTGATTGTCATAGCCGCAGATCATAAAGCGACTTTGAGTTCCCTTGGGGCTGGAGGAACCGACGATGGACGCATAATGTTTTGTGTGCTCAATTCCGGCCTCTCAGGTAAGGTTGACTCAAGGATTGCCGGTCAGATTGATGTCTATCCTACCATCCTTGATATAATGGGCGTCAGGAATCCGCGTTGGCCGGGTATGGGGCAGTCGCTTATCCGCGAGGTCCCGGGATTTGCCGTGGTTCGTGGCACAGAGATAGTGGGAGATACCACTGACACCGCTGCCATAGAGCGTCAGAAACGTAACTGGCAGCTCTCTGACCGCATGATCAAGACCAATACCTTCCCCTCTCTCCATTAACCAGGCTACCACATATCAGGTCGGAGGTTGTTGCAAAACGACCAAACTGTAGGTCTGCCCCCTGGTTATTAAGCAGTCGTCGTTAATGCTATAATGCCGTTCATATGTTGTAGGAACATGTCATGGCATGTCGCCTAAAGCCATGCTGATGAGGGGCATTGCGTCAGCAGACATGCCATGGCATGTTCCTACTACGATTAAGTTGGTGGCATTGCTTTCCGGTGGTCATCTATGATGTTATGGATGTCATCAAGCGAGAGGAGGCTAAATGCGCTCAAGCACTGTGTGGATGAGGTCGCGCACGGCATCTTTGTAGTTGGGGTTAGCGTTGTTGTTGTAGCGGTTGGCGATGATGGAGCATACGGTCATTGCCTTGTGTCCCATCAGTTTGCCGAGGCCTTGAAGTGGTGCGCTCTCCATCTCATAGTTGGTGATTTTGCGGTCACCGTAGCGAAATGCCTCTATGCGTGTGTTGAGGTCGGGATTGGCCAGAGGCAGACGAAGCTCGCGTCCTTGCGGCCCATAGAATCCTACGGCCGAGATGGTGTTGCCGCGTACCATGTCGTCACGTCCGATGCGCTCTACAAGTTCGGCATCGGCATCCACTATGTAGGGCTTGGCCCACAGCGGATTCCAGCCTACGCTCTCGCAGAAGGCACGTTCCATGTCAAGGTCAGCCACCTCATTGCGCCCTGCATAATAATTGAGCACTCCGTCAAATCCGAGTGACTTTGTGGCGATTACAGGTGTGCCGATGGTAAGTTCGGGCTGCAAGGCTCCGGAAGTGCCTATGCGCACCAGGGTGAGCACACGCTTCTTGTCACGTACCTCACGTGTGGCAAAATCTATGTTGGCGAGGGCATCAAGCTCGTTGATTACGATGTCGATGTTGTCAGGACCGATGCCGTGGCTCAGACACATGATGGGGCGTCCGTTGTAGGTGCCTCCTATGGTGCGGAACTCGCGAGACTGCACATCGAAATCACGTGTGTCGAAAAATGAAGCCACCAGTTCCACTCGGCCTGGGTCGCCTACAAGTATGATGTTGTCGGTCAGCTGTTCAGGTTTCAGGTGGAGATGGAATATCGATCCGTCATCGTTTATTATCATCTCGCTCGGCGGGATTATCTTCTTCATGGCATATGGTGTTTAAAGTGGTTATGATAGAGATATAACAATTAAGAAAGCACAAGTTAGCTATTTCCCATGAAAAAAACTAATCGGCTCCGCAAAATTATGCATGAAAGAGATGTCCCTGCAATTATTACATGCCTATGGGCGTGGCGGATGGTCGGTGTCTATGCCAGACGGTAACGCGACCCGGGGTAACAGATTATCAATCCTTTAAATTCCATATCCACCAGGAGCGACATAGTACGCGATATGGATAGGCCTGAGGAGATGGCTATCTGATTGATGGTTGCTTCGCCACGTTCGGTCAGCAGGTCTATGACGGTCTGCTCGTCTGGGTCAAGCACCAGCGGCAGTGTGTTTTGATGTGTGCCGGATGTCTCCATAGGCCATCCGAGGGTATTGGATACATCTTCGGCGGAAGTGACCAATGAAGCCGTATTGGAGCGTATCAGCCGGTTGCATCCTGTGCTATAGTTGTCGGAGGTGCGTCCGGGAAGTGCCATGACTTCGCGCGAATAGGCTGCGGCGATAGATGCCGTGACCATTGCGCCCCCTTTGACAGCACTTTCAGCCACTACCGTACCGTCGCTCAGTCCTGCCACTATGCGGTTGCGGGCCAGGAAGTTGCCCCGATGCACAGGTGCGTTGCTGATGTATTCGGTCAGGAGCATGCCGCCGTTGTCTATGATGGCGGTCGCGTCATTGCGATGCACTGCAGGGTAGATGCTTTTGAGTCCGTGAGCGAGCACAGCCACTGTGGGCGCGGCTGATTTGAGGGCTGCGCGGTGGGCTGCTATGTCTATTCCGAATGCGAGTCCGCTGGTAATCATGGGCTTGTCGGGCAAGTGCTCTGTCAGTTCGGACACTAACTTCTGGGTGAAATCTATGCCATAGGGAGTGGCGTGTCGTGTGCCTACTATGCTCAGGGCAAACTTGCTGTCAAGGTCGCAGTCTCCTATGCCATATAGCATCAGTGGAGCGTCCTCGCACTCGCTCAGACGTCGGGGATACTTCTCGTCGGCGAAATAAAACAGCCTGATGCCATGGGCTTCCACGAATCGGGCTTCTTCTTCGGCCTTTCGCATCAGTCCGTCGCGGTAGTCGCGTGATATGATTGTAGATGTCAGGCCGAGCATTGACCCGAGATATTCGGGTCTGAGACTGAAAAACTGCTCCTCTGTGCCGACAATGTCGAGTATTCTTCGACCCGAAGCCGCATTGACCCCGGTAAGCATTGAAAAAGCGATTCTGTACTCTGTATCTGTCGGCATATTGATTGTTTTTTTTGTAGTGACCGTAAAGGTGGTGCTTGTTATCTTGCAGGTGACATGCCTCGCGTGTGGCTCCGCTCAGCTGATGATTGATTTAAACGCTTCGGCCAGTTCGTCGCCGCGTGTAAGCCTCCCGTTGGCCATACATACTATGGTCACATCGGCTTTGACTATAGGAAGCATGTCGGGGAGACGGTAGATATGCTGCTCAAAGATGAATCTCGCGCCGTGGCGGTGGAGGTTGACGCAACTTACAAACTTGTCGGCCAGCCCGAGCGAGTGGAGGTATTCAATCTCTATCTTGCGCACTACAGGCACCAGACCGTTCTCGCTCATCGCGCGAAATGACAGACCGTTGTCTTCGCAACACATGTGGCGGGAGTGTTCGAGATAGTGCAGATAGTTGGCATTGTTGACTATGCCCTGCGAGTCTACCTCATAGTCTCTGACCTTGAATTCGAGGCAGTATGTGTAATCTGACAGTTGAGCCATAGGAAACTTCTGTTTGGTGGACCGGTTATAAATGCAATGCCCGCGCCTACAGTCTCCGGCGTAAGGGAGCGGCAAGCGCGGGCATTGTATCAGTGAGAGATAAAAGACTTATTCTTTGTAGGCTTCTATCTGTTCGGGCATGAAGTTGTTGATAAAGCTGATGTGCTTTGCCACTTCGGCCTGAGCCATCTTGTTGTAGACTTCGGCCGATTTGGTGAAGGACTCGGTGCGGTTGGCATCAAGCAGGAGCAGGTAGCCCATCACGATGTTGCCGGCCATTTCTACGAGGCGGCGTGCCATGAGGTCGTTGTAGGCCTGGTCCTTGATGGCGGTAACCTTCTCTACAGCTTCGGCATATGTCTTGGTCATGGCCACGAGATTGTCCTTGAGGGGCTGAAGCTCGGGGCGTACTTCCTGAGCGGCATATGATTCGATAAGGCTCATGTATGTGCCGGTGGTGACGTGGCGGATGGCCGCTACTACCTGGAGCTGTGTGGTACCTTCGTAGATTGAGATGATACGTGCGTCGCGGTAGAGACGTTCACATGCGTAATCCTTCATGAAGCCTGAGCCGCCGTGTACCTGGATACAGTCATATGCGTTCTGGTTGCAGTATTCGCTGCCCATACCCTTGGCGAGGGGAGTGCAGGCATCAGCCAGACGGCTGTAGTGCTTCATCTCCTTGCGTTCCTCGGGGGTGAGGGTGCGCTCCTTGGCTATGTCCTCATAGAGCTTGTACATGTCCACGAAACGTGAGGTCTCGTAGAGCAGCGAACGTGAAGCATCGAGCTTGGCCTTCATCACGGCAATCATCTCATAGACAGCCGGGAACTCGATGATGGCCTTGCCAAACTGCTTGCGGTCCTTGGCATATGAGAGGGCTTCGCGGTAAGCAAGCTCGCTGACGCCTACAGACTGTGCTGCGATGCCGAGACGGGCACCGTTCATAAGTGCCATCACATATTTGATGAGACCCAGACGGCGGCTGCCGCAGAGCACTGCCTTGGCATTTTTGTAGACGAGTTCGCATGTGGGGCTGCCCTTGATACCGAGTTTGTTCTCGATACGTCGCACTGTCACACCGCCGTCACGCTTGTCATAGATAAACATTGACAGACCGCGGCCGTCCTTGGTGCCGTCCTCGCTGCGTGCGAGCACCAGATGGATGTCGCTGTCGCCGTTGGTGATGAATCGCTTCACACCGTTGAGGCGCCATGTGCCGTCGGGCTGCTCTGTGGCTTTGAGCATTACGCTCTGGAGGTCGGAACCTGCGTCAGGCTCGGTGAGGTCCATTGACATGGTCTCGCCTTCGCATACACGGGGTATGTATTTCTGCTTCTGCTCTTCGTCGGCAAACTCGTAGATGGTCTCGGCGCAGTCCTGAAGTCCCCACAAGTTCTCAAAACCTGTGTCTGCACGGCTGACGATGTCGGCAGCCATGATGTAGGGAGTGATGGGGAAGTTGAGGCCGCCGAACCGACGGGGCATCGACATGCCCATAAGGCCGGCCTTGCGAACGGCTTCAAGGTTTACCTTGGTGCCGTCAGCATATTCCACATGTCCGTCGACTACCTTGGGACCCTGGTGGTCTACATCCTCGGCATTGGGGGCGATGATGTCGCCGCAGATTTCGCCTACGATGTCGAGCACTCGCTCATAGTTGTCCATGGCATCCTCAAAGTCGAGGGGCGCGTAGTCATATTTCTGGGCATCGGTATAGTCACGCTCCTTGAGCGCAACAATCTTCTCCATCAGCGGATGGGTCAGATGATGCTTGAGGTCGGGATTGTCTGTATAGAAATTAGCCATGGCTAATGATTATTTGGAGTTTTTCTTGTAATACTTGATGAGTTTGGGCACAACATCCTCCATGTCGCCTGTGATTACGTAGTCGGCGATGGTGTTGATGGGGGCATCGGGGTCATTGTTGATGGAGATGATGATTGAGCTTTCCTGCATGCCCGCGATGTGCTGTATCTGGCCCGAGATGCCGCAAGCGATATAGAGCTTGGGACGCACGGTTACACCGGTCTGGCCTATCTGGCGGGCATGTTCGGTAAATCCGGCATCCACGGCGGCACGTGAAGCGCCCACTTCGGCTCCGAGGGTCTCGGCGAGTTCGTGCAGGAGCTGGAAGTTCTCCTTAGAGCCTACGCCGTAGCCGCCGGCCACGATGATGGGGGAGTTCTTGATGTTGATTTTTGACTTCTCGATGTGGCGGTCGATGATTTCCACTGCGAAATCCTCGTCTGACACATATTTGTTGGGGTCGAGATTGATGACTTCGCCCTTGTGGTTGGGGTCGAGGACCTCTTTCTTCATCACACCCTCGCGCACTGTGGCCATCTGCGGACGGCACTCGGGGTTGACGATGGTGGCCACGATGTTGCCGCCGAACGCCGGACGGATCTGATAGAGCAGGTCGGTGTACTCCTTGCCTGTCTTGGGGTCTTTGTGCGGACCGATTTCAAGCGATGTACAGTCGGCTGTCAGACCGCTGTGGAGGCATGAAGATACGCGGGGACCGAGGTCGCGGCCTATACATGTGGCTCCCATGAGGCAGATCTGAGGCTCGATTTCCCTGAAGAGCTTGATGAGCACTGATGCGTGGGGATTGCTGATATAAGGGAAGAGGCGCTTGTCCTCCACCTTGTACACTACATCAGCACCATAGGGAAATATCTGGTCCTCTACGCCGTCAAGCTTGTCGCCGATGACGAGAGCCTCGAGTTTGACACCGAGTTTCTTGGCGAGTTCACGTCCTTTGGTGAGGAGCTCTAAGCTGACATCGGCCACTTTGCCCTCATCAAACTCGCAATATACGATTAAGTTGTTTTTATCAGTCATGATGCAAATAGTCAAATGTGGGGATTATGATTAGCCGATAGTATGGTTGGTAATCAGCTCTTTGATGAGTTCTTCTATCTGCTCGTCATTGTTGTCAAGACGGCGGCAGTCCTTGGCGGTAAATACCACGTTTTCCACGTTCTTCACCTTTGTGGGCGAGCCGGCGAGACCTATCTGCTCGGGGTCGGCTTCCACAAATGCCGCGCTCCATTCGTTGAGCTGGAGCTCGGGACGCTTCTTGACGAGTTCCTGTATCCTTTCGGGGAGTTTGCCGGTCTCGCTGGGAGAGGTGGCATATTTGTATTTCTGTACTCGGATGGCGTTGCGCGGACGGCAGTCGGCGGCTGTACCGTTGACGGTCACTACGCAGGGCAGAGGAGCTTTGACAGTCTCAACACCATGCTCAAGACGGCGTTTCACGGTCACATGGCCGTTTGACAGATCCACGATTTCCTCGGCGTAGGTCACCTGGGGTATGCCAAGTTTCTCGGCAATCTGGGGACCTACCTGGGCGGTGTCACCGTCGATGGCCTGACGGCCGCCGAGTATGATGTCGTAGTTGCCGATTTTCTTTACGGCCTGGGCCAATGAATAGCTGGTGGCGAGGGTGTCGGCACCTCCTAGGGCGCGGTCGGTGAGCACTATGCCGGTATCTGCGCCGCGGTAGATGGCCTCACGGATGATTTCGGCTGCACGGGGGAGACCCATTGTAAGCAATGTCACTGTAGAGCCGGGATTGGCATCCTTGAGTCGGAGTGCCTGCTCCAGTGCGTTAAGGTCCTCGGGATTGAAGATGGCCGGCAGAGCCGCACGGTTGATGGTGCCATCTTCTTTCATTGCATCTTTGCCAACATTGCGAGTGTCAGGCACTTGCTTTGCGAGCACAATGATGTTAAGACTCATAGTTAATGTTTCGGTTATATTTATGAATGAGGTATTTAGTCGTGTAGAGGTAAGGGCTACAGAGCCATACAGTCCGATGCCATAATCGGCACAAGCCGAGGTGGGCATTTCAAGCTACAAATTTAGTGACTTTTCCTGACAGTCATATGTTTTTTAACAATAAAATTCAGCACGTCATAAGATTTATAAAACCTATAAGACTTATAAAATTTATAATGTCACCTGATATTGATGCGCTTGAGGAGCTTGTAGGAGGGGGCTATACCCATCTGCCCGGCTCGGCTGAGGTCTGCGACTCCGGCTTCACGGTTGCCGAGCGACATGTAGGTGTAGCCGCGGTTGTAGAGGGCTTCGCCGAAATCGCTTCTCAGGTCGAGGGCGCGGCTGAAGGAGGCGAGGGCAGAGGTAAGGTCGCCGGCCATGAGATATATGCACCCTTTGTTGTAGTAGGCTGCGGCCATGTCGGGTGCCAGCTCTATGGCTTTGTCGAGGTCGGCCAGCGCAGGGGCGTAGGGGATTATGCCACGTTCGTTGGAGTGCTCGGCCTTCTTGGTGAGGGCGTAGCTGCGCACTAAGTATGCCACGGTGAAGTCGGGGACAAGGGCTATGGCGTGGTCGAGATCGCTGATGGCTTCATCGTAGTTGTGTATGGTCATATAGTCCATCGCACGGCCGAAATAATCGATAGCCCTCGGCTTGGCGGTGGTGGCCAGAAGTTCGTCGTAACGTTTGATGGAATTGAAATGGTCCTGTATGATGGCTTCGTCGTCAAGCGAGGGGACATGGCAGGTGACGAGCAGCAGATGGTTGAGCTCGTGCAGCTTGTTGATGCTGCTGACCTGCCTTACGAAGTCGTTGCCCTGGCTGAGTTCGCTCGTGGAGGTGTAGTAGCTGATGGCCATCATCGGCTCGGTGTCTATGCCGTCGGAATGGTCCTGAACGCGGCCTCTGATGCTTCCGTTGTTGTAGTCCTGGGCCAGCGCGGCTTCGTTGGAAGCCTGCAGCAGGGTGGTGAATCGCCGAGATACCTCTTCCTGGGTGGCTTCATCGGTGCCGATGTCTCCATCCGCGGCATCTTCCCCGGTCTTTTCAGGCATGATGTTGACCTTGCTTTTAGCCAAGGCGAGTGACTTGTCATAGTCGCGTTTGGCTTGTCGGGAGTCGCCTTTCTCACGGTATATGTCGAAGCGCAGGAAATATGCCGCGGCGAAATCGGGGTATTGCTCTATCACCTTGTTGATGTCTTTGAGCGCGAGCTGGTAGTTGCCGGTCTCCTTGTAGAGGAGTGCGCGGTTATAGAGCGAACGGTAGTCCTCGCCTTTAAGCCCTATGACGGTTGTCAGGTCGCTGATGGCCTTGTTGTTGTCATGGACTTCGGCGCGCAGCAGTGCGCGGTTGTAGAGCGCGGTGGCGTTGGTGGGCTCTAACTCCACGGCGTAGTCAAGATCGGCCATCGCTCCGAAATAATCGTCCTGACGGTATCGGATGAGCGAGCGGTTGACATACAGGCCGGCCATGCGCGGCTCCAGAAGCAGCGCACTGTCTATGTCCCTCATTGCGGCTGCGAGGCTGTCACGCCCCATGTTGATGTCGGTGCGCATCAGGTAGCCGTTGATTGACTTGGGATTAAGTTCCAAGGCCTTGTTGACATCGCCGAGGGCCGCCACGGTGTCTTCCTTTATCATCTCCATGCGTGCACGGGCTATGTATCCGTCGCTGTGGCGCGGATAGACTTTGAGCAGGTGGTTGAACACATCGCTCGCCTCGTCGTAACGCTTGGCCGATGTCAGGGCCATGGCCTTGTTGTACAGGATGCTGCGGTTGTCGGGGAGCTGCGTCAGTGCGCGGTCATAATCCTTGATGGCGTTGTCGATGTTACCCATGTTCTGGTAGGCCACGCCTCTCACTTCATAGGCATCGGTGATGAACGGATTGCGCTCTATGGCTTCCGAGGCGTCCTTGACGGCGCCTTCGAAGTCCTCAAGGTTGAATTTGGCTATCGCCCTCATGAAATAGGGCTGCGCAAGGTATGGCTTGGCTTCGATGACGCGGTTGAAATACTGTATCGCCACCATATAGTCGTCGAAATACAGCGCGTTCTGTCCGACACGGAGCATCTGGTCTGTATTGATCTGTGATTGGCCGCAAAATGCCGTCAGTAGCACTGTTATCGTTAGCAGTATCTGTCTGTACATGATGCAAAGATAAGCATTATGACTGATTATGACGGCATTATGAGAAATTTTAAGCTGCTGGGCAATTTTTATGCCCAATATTTTGGCGTTTCAAAAGATTATGTATAGCTTTGCAGAAATTATCAATGTTTCTTGACCCGGAACTTTTACAGGATGTTTCCAGGTTCAGATGCTAAGATTTACAGGAAAGGTATCTGACGCTCCGCCCTTTAGAACTCGTTTTAAACTGTGAAGATTCTAAATCGAAGTGCAAAACTTTGAAGTAGTAAACGCTCATTCTCCTCTCTCCTTCTGGCGAGGGGATGCCCGAGCGGCGGGGGCGGCCTAAACCGCC
>UQDU01000013.1 GCA_900539915.1 uncultured Bacteroidales bacterium
CATATGAACGCCATTCAAGCATTTACGCTTGCTTAATTAAACAGCATTGTGGCATGTCCCTACTACCTTATAACGCCAGTCAAGCATTAATGACTGATTCAGTTTGTGACATCGGTTCGTGTCACTCCTCCTCGGGATATTTGCGGTAATGCTCGTCAAGCACCGTCTGGATGTTGAAGTAAAATTCGCCGGCATCTCGTCCATGGCTGTCCTTGACCTTTATGCGCTCGAAATACGGCTCTATGAAGGCATGATCAACCACGGTGAAGCCCATCATATTGAGCAGCACATACTCATGCTGCGGCTCCACCACCCACCAAGCCTCGTCGTCGTCAGAGCCGGTGCCGGTGGAGACGATGGCCATCAGGATGTAGTTAAGCTTATACTGCCATACCTTGGCAGCATTGATGTCGCCCTTGTCACGCAGAGCCTGGATAAGCAGCGCCATGCTCCGCAGGTCAAACGGATTGTTGTCAAGCGAAAGCCGCGCATATTTCGCCACTGTGTCACACTGCTCCCGGGTCAGCTGCTTGCGCGTATTATACAGAGCCGACAGGTCCTTTCTGACCGGCGACGGACGATACGGGTCATAATCCTCCTGAAGCATGTAGCCGAGATAAAGACGGCGGAACTTGTCAATCTTCATCAGCGTATCGTTGCGCAGATACTCCTTCATCAGACGCGGATAGTAATACTGCCCGGAGCGGTCGGTGATTTCACGGCGTATCTGCTCCATGTCAGGAGTCTCACGCTTGAGCTGAGGCAATATGTTCTGCGCAACCGACGCTATGGTGCCCGACAAGGCTAATATGGCGATGATAAGAATGTGCTTCATAATTGATTCGTGTTCAGACCCGTTGACACGGGACTCGCCAAAATTAGCAAATATCTCCGTACATCACGCCTCCTGACGTGATGATTTAGGATGTTTTATAATTTGTATGAATTTTTCTCAACAAATCATGAAAAAGCCTCAGCCATGGCTTCAAGAGCCTGCATCAGGCAGCGGCGAGGCGTGGCCACGTTAAGGCGCACGAATCCGGCACCGTTCTCGCCAAACATCGTGCCGCTGTTAAGGGCCAGGTGCGCCTTATTGATCAGCACGTCCATCACATCGGCATGTGAAAGACCGAGACCGCTCATGTCAAGCCACACAAGGAAACTGGCCTGCGGACGATGCACCTTGACCTGCGGCAACCGCTCGGCCATGAACTCCTCCACGGCGATGATGTTGTCTTGCAAATAAGGTATCAGAGCGTCAAGCCACTCTCCGGCATGCCTGTAGGCAGTCTCAGCCGCCAATACAGCAGTGAAAGTCGGGTCTGACAGCTCATTGGTCTCAAGCCATGAATAGAACGGACGGCGCAACTCCTCGTTGCGAATCATAATCCACGAGCTTGCAAATCCGGGGATGTTGAATGTCTTTGACGGCGCACCCAACCATATGCCTACTTCGCCAGCTTCCGGGCAGCTCTCCACAAACGGCTGGTGCTTCTGGCCCCAAAGCATCAGGTCGCCATGGATTTCGTCGCTAACGACCTTTACGCCATATTTTTTGGCCATCTGAGCCACACGCCTCAACGATTCCTGCGTCCACTGCACCCCTGCCGGGTTATGAGGATTGCAGAGTATCATCATCTTGACACGCGGGTCTGACATCTTCTCCTCCAGGTCGTAATAGTCTATCACATAGTCACCTGCCGAGAGATGTATCAGGCGGTTATTTGACACCACACGTCCGTTTCCCTCGATTACCATGCGGAACGGATGATACACCGGCTCCTGTATGATGATATGGTCACCCGGCTCGGTGAAGAAATTGACGCAAAAAGCCAGAGCCTTGACCACGCCCGGGGCAAAAGTAAGCTCTTCACGGCTGACTTTCACGCCATGACGCTCAGCAAGCCATCCGATTATCGACTGCCAATATGAGTCAGGGGTAGCGGTATATCCGTAGATGGGATGCGCAAAACGCCGCATCATGGCCTCCTGTATGGCCGGATGGCAAGCAAAATCCATATCCGCAATCCAGAGAGGTCGCAAATCACTGCGTCCGAAAAGCGGTTTCAACTGCTCGAATTTCATAGCACAGGAGCCAGACTGGTCTATAATCTTGTCAAAATCAAAAGTGTGTTCCATAGCCGAATTAAGGGCGCCTCAAGGCATCCCCACGTGTGATAGGTTCATTGCACCACAAATTTAAGCATATTTTCCGAAACAGCCCAAAGCCTCGCACCATACTGCCTGTTTTTAAGTCATGTCATATTTTATTTAGAGGGTATTTTGGCAGATGGGGCGTTTATTGCTATTTTTGTGGATACATCTTTTATCTTAACATAAATTCAAAAAATCATCAACCATGAAACATGTCATCCTTCCCATCATAGGAGCCGTATGCGCCCTGAGCATGCAAGGCACAACGCCTGTACCGCCGATACAGCAAGCCGACGGAGGCTCCATAGACCGCCAATACATCTATTCTCCGCAGTTAGGCGAGAAATGGACTGTAGACGTGTGGCTTCCTGACGGTTATGATACAGCCAAGGACACCCGGTACCCTGTGATATACATGCACGACGGGCAGAATCTGTTTGACCCGGCAACCACCTGGAACCATCAGGCTTGGGAGATGGATTCAGTCACAACCTCATTAATCAAAAAAGACCTTATAGAGTCACCTATAATAATAGGCATACACAGCCACGCCGACCGGCGCAAAGGTGACCTAATGCCGCAGAAAGCGGTGGAAGGCACCACCATGACCTACGCGCAGATTGACAGCCTCATGGGTGGCATCCCTATCCGCGGCGATGCCTATGCACGTTTTATCGCGGAGACCCTCAAGCCACATATCGACGCCATATACCGCACCTTGCCTGATGCTCCCAACACCACCGTCATGGGGTCAAGCATGGGCGGACTGATGTCGATATACGCCATGAGCGAATATCCCGATGTGTTCGGCAACGCCATATGTATGTCAACACACTGGATAGGCAATCCCGACCAGTCTGAAGCATTCGCTAAAGCTATGTACCGCTATCTCGACAAGAATCTGCCACGCGACGGCAAACACAAGCTCTATCTTGACCACGGGACGGAAACACTCGACAGCCTTTACGGCCCTTGGGAAGAGATGATGATAGGGCTGGTTAAGACCTGCGGATATGCCTCACCTGAAACCCTTGAGACCTATATAGACCAAGGTGGCGCGCACACCGAGACCTCATGGGCTGCCCGTGTTGACCGTCCGCTGCTGTTTGTGCTCGGCAAGAAGCAAGGCAAATGACCGGAATAATTGCGTCCGTCCCACAGCATCACACCTTATTACAATATTACGGGCCGTCAAACGGCACTATTTTTTGGTCAATGGCCGTGTATTGACTAACTTTGCTTTGACAGCGGCTGTTATATGTGTAATATATGTGCTGACATACGCCGCCATACCATCAATCCATTAACTCCGATTACCGACCCACATCATGATGAAATCCGTCATACTGCTGATTGTCGCTGCTGCCGTGGTGGCCATCATCGCCCCCTCAGCCAGAGCATCGCTTACCGCATCAAAGGCTTTCGCCACCGCTCCACAGAGCGTGTTTCCGCTTCTCGACGCAAGCACGAGGCTCGACATGATCGACTACTACAACAGCAACCTCACAACCCCCTCGCCCAACCGCCTGGACGGACGCAGCCGCATCACCGCCCTCTCTGACAGGATGGCAAGCATCGAGCTGACCCCGGCATCGAGCTGCGATGTGGTCATACTTCCGGCAGCGGCAGGCGACACAATCATCGCAGTGATAAGCACCGTGGCCACTCCGGCCCACGACAGCCACATATCATTCTACACCCGCGACTGGAAGGAGATACCCACCGCACGTCTGTTTGAGAAGCCTGTGCTCAGCGACTGGCTCAGCGACCAGGGCAAGAAAAACCGCGGCGACGTGGAAGCCATGGTGCCGTTTCTGCTGATAAGCTACACCTGGGACCCATCGTCCAATATCCTGACCCTCACCAACAACACCAAGGAATTCCTGACCGACGACATCTACAGCTTCGTCAAGGACTATATGCTCCCGACGATTTCCTACCGCTGGGACGGACGCAAATTCTCCAAAATCAAAGACTGAGGCTTTGAGAGGCAAAGAAACAAATCAGGCCATGACCCTTGAGACGCTCAACCGTCTCATCGGCTCGCTCATCACCACCGATGCCACCCAGAACGTATGGGTGACAGCCGAGCTGAGCGATGTGGCAGTGCGCGGAGGCCACTGCTACCTCGAACTGCTCCAGAAAGACCCTGACACCGGACGGCAGGTAGCCAAAGCGCGAGGGATAATATGGGCCAACGTCTACCCCACCATCTCCCACGGATTCATGGCCGCCACGGGACAGCAGTTTGCTTCTGGCATAAAACTGATGGTCAGGGCTTCGGCCACTTTCCACCCGGTATTCGGCCTCTCGCTCATCATCAGCGCGGTCAACCCGGAGTACACCATGGGCGACCTGATGCGCCGCCGCATGGAGATACTCCGGCGACTAAAATCGGAGGGCATACTTGACGACAACCGCAATCTCGCATGGCCCGAAGTGCCGCAGCGCATTGCGGTAATATCTGCCCCCGGAGCGGCAGGTTACGGCGACTTCATCAACCAGCTGTTTCACAACAAGCACCTGCTGCGCTTTGACGTGAAGCTGTTTCCGGCCATCATGCAGGGCGAGAAGGCTCCGGCTTCGATTATCGCGTCTCTTGAGGCCATCCTTGCCGAGGAGCATCCGCGCCAGGGTGTGGTCATCATACGTGGAGGCGGCGCGACAAGCGACCTGCAAGCCTTTGAAGACTATGGGCTCGCTTCAAGCATAGCGCAGTTTCCGCTACCTGTAATCATAGGCATAGGTCACGAGCGCGACATAACAGTGCTCGACTATGTGGCCAACATGCGCGTCAAGACCCCGACTGCCGCCGCCGAGTGGCTTATATCCCGAGGTGCCGACGCCCTCAACCGTCTGCAACTGACAGCCACCTCCATAGCATCCACCGTGAGCGAACGCATATCGGGGTCGCTGCAACAGCTTGCCTACTTCGAAGGCATACTCCCCACCGCCCCCCTCAGAGCCGTGGAGCGCAGCCGTGAACGGCTCAATCTCGCAGCCATGACCCTCACACAGTCAGGCGACCGGCGGCTTGGCCCGGAACGCATGCGCCTCCAGTCATTCTTGCCTCGCCTCGAGACGGCTGTAACCACGCGGCTGTCGAGTCTGCGTGACCGGCTGGATGCTGATGCCCGACTGCTGGATGCACTCTCGCCACAAGCCACCCTCAACCGCGGATACTCCATCACACGCCTCAACGGACATGCCGTGACCGATGCCTCCCAACTATCCCCGGGCGACATCATCTCGACCATACTCGCCTCCGGCGAAGTAACAAGCACAGTAACAAGCCGATAACACCGACAACCACCACATATGGACAAACCAGATTTCCGACCCGTCAAAGACCTTACATATAATCAGGCAGTGACCGAACTCGAACAGATACTGCGCACCATGCAGAGCGACAACTGCGACATAGACATGCTCAGCGTGTACACACGCCGCGCAGCCGAACTGCTGACAGAGTGCCGCTCACGCCTGACCACCACCGAGGCCGACCTGCAAAACGCGCTTGCCGACCTTATGAAAAAATGCTAAATTTGCCCAATTGTTCCACACCACATAACGTCATAAGCCATGACACGCAACGTCAAACCTAAAAAAGCCTTAGGCCAGCACTTCCTGACCGACCTGTCGGTGGCGCGCCGCATCGCCGCCACCCTTGACGACTACCGTGGACTACCTGTCATAGAGGTGGGTCCCGGCATGGGAGTCCTGACCCAGTTTCTGCTCTCTGAAGGCCATGACGTCAAGGTGGTGGAAATCGACGGCGAAAGCGTAGACTATCTGAGAGAGGAATATCCGGAGCTGTCGGACCGCATCATTGACTCCGACTTTCTGAAGCTCGACCTCAACAAAACCGTTCCGGGCGACGGACAATTCTGTGTAATAGGCAACTACCCCTACAACATATCGTCACAGATATTTTTCCACGTACTCGAATACCGCGACCGCGTGGTATGCTGCTCCGGCATGCTCCAACGGGAGGTGGCCGAGAGGCTTGCCGCCCCTGCCGGCACCAAAGCCCGTGGCATATTGAGTGTGCTGCTGCAGATGTGGTACGACGTGGAATATCTCTTCACTGTCGACGAAAATGTGTTCAACCCTCCACCCAAGGTCAAAAGCGGTGTGATAAAGATGACACGCAACGGTGTCACCGATCCGGGGTGCGACGTGCGCCTGTTCAAGACAGTCGTAAAGACCTCTTTCGGTCAACGGCGCAAGACCCTGCGCAACTCTCTGCGCGGCCTGTTTGCCCCTGGGGCACCCCTGCCTGACACTCCGATGATGGCACTCCGGCCCGAACAGCTGACTGTAGAGCAGTTTGTGGAACTGACAAACCTCATCGCCGCCTCACGGACCCAGCAAAGCGAATAATCCAATACATCTATCAGCCACATTTCCGGATTTACACGTCACATGAAAGAATATTCACCCGAAGATCTCGAACATATCCGGTCAATCATAGCAGACAAAGACGAAGCCGCTGCACGCAAGCTGCTCGAAGGGCTGCACCCGGCCGACATTGCCGACCTCTACCAGGACCTGGACTTGGAGGAAGCCGAGTATCTCTACCGACTCCTTGACCCGGAGACGGCGGCTGACGTGTTGATGGAACTTGACGAGGACGACCGCCGCAAACTGCTCCACAGCATGCCGCCCGAGGAAATCGCCAAGCAGCTCATTGACAATCTCGACACCGACGATGCCGTAGACATCATCCAGGAGCTCGACGAGGAGGACCGTGAGGAAATCCTCACCCACATGGACGATGTGGAACAGGCCGGTGACATCATAGACCTGCTCAAATATGACGAGGACACTGCCGGAGGTCTTATGGGCAGGGAGATGCTGGTGGTCAACGAAAACTGGAGCATGCCCGAGTGCATCAAGCAGCTGCGCATGCAGGCCGAGGACATGGACGATGTATATAATGTATATGTCATCGACAACGACAACAAACTGCGCGGTGTCCTCCCTCTGAAAACCCTCATCACACATCCGTCCGTATCAAAGATAAAACACATCATGGAGACCGACCCGGTGGCTGTCAGAGCCGATACGCCGGTCGACGATGTGGCACTCGACTTTGAGAAATATGACCTCGTGGCCATGCCTGTAATTGACGAAATCGGACGTCTCGTGGGCTGTATCACCGTCGATGACGTGATGGACGAGGTGCGCGAATCAAGCGAACGTGACTACCAGCTGGCATCAGGTCTGTCGAGCGACGTCGAAGGCGACGACAAACTGATTGCACAGACCAAGGCGCGTCTGCCATGGTTGCTCATAGGCATGATCGGCGGTCTCAGTAACTCCATCATCCTCGGACACTGGGAGGAGGGCTTCGTGGCCGACCCAACCCTGGCCCTGTTCATACCTCTGATAGGCGGCACCGGCGGTAATGTCGGCACACAGTCATCGGCTATCGTGGTGCAGGGTCTCGCCAACGGCTCACTCGACATCAAGCATGCCGGCCGTCAGATACTCAAGGAGCTCGGCGTAGGCCTGATCAACGGCGCCATCATATCGCTGCTGGTGCTGGTATATAATTTCTTCCGCCTCGGCGACGGACATGCCATCACCATGACCACCATGTCGGTCAGCATCGCGCTGTTTTGCGTGGTGATGTTCGCCTCAGTGTTCGGCACCTTTGTGCCTCTCACGCTCGAACGCTTCAAAGTGGACCCGGCACTTGCCACCGGGCCCTTCATCTCCATCACCAACGACATCGTCGGTATGATTATCTATATGGCGGTATCGTCAATGCTGATGCTCCACCTGCTCTGAGTCACAGCTTGGCGGCCATGACCGCAGCCATCTCCGACAGCGCATCGACCACGGTTACCATCTGCGCCTGTTTCATATCGGCTGTAGGAGCTATCACCTCCACAGGTTTACCGTCAAATTTTGCCGCCAGCTTGCGCACTGACTGTGCCCCCCAGGCATGCGAGCCGGCTATGCCTATGATACGGTTCTTGACCCCGCGGGCCACGAGCGCATCGGCCAGATGAGCCACAGGGGGGAATATCTCGGAATTATATGTAGGGCTGACAAGCACGAGCCCCTTAAGCCTCATCACCTCGCCAAGCACATGGCTCAACGGAGTGCGTGAGACATCGAACATCACTATGTCCTTGACCCCTTCTGCGGCAAGTTTCGAGGCTATCTCCTCAGCCATGGCCGTGGTATTGCCATACATGGAGCCATAGGCCACCACAACACCGGCTTCGCCCTCCCATCGGGCCATCCGGGCATACTGTCCGCCTATTTCCTGTCTGCGGCTGTGCCATACCGGGCCGTGGGTGGTGCATATATAGTTGACCGTGAGAGGCGCTATCTTTGTAAATGCCTTTTCGACAAATGTACCGTACTTAGCCACTATGCAGCCGTAGTACCTGTAAGCCTCTCGGAAATAATGGTCTACCATCATATCATCATCAATGACAGCTCCGTTGAGTGCTCCGAAGCAGCCGAAGGCATCGCCCGTAAACAATATCCCTTCTTCCTGTAGGTAGGTGAACATGGTTTCAGGCCAGTGCACCATGGGGGTCATTATAAACTGCAAGGTACGGTCGCCGAGGCTCAGAGTCTCTCCCTCGGCCTTGACCACGACATTTGACTCTATACCGTAGAAACCCTTGAGCATGTCGGCGGTCTTGGCATTGCCCACGATTTTAAGGTCGGGATAACGGTCAAGCAGCATCGGCAACACACCGCTGTGGTCAGGCTCTATATGGTTGATGACAAGATAGTCGGGATCACCGCCCTCCAGAGTCTCCTCTACGTGACTGAGATATTCCGGAGCGTGTCCTGAGTCACTTGCGTCAATGATGGCCGACGCTTCGCTGCCACGCACTATATAGCTGTTGTAACTTACTCCGAGAGGCAGGTCCCAGAGGCCCTCAAAAAGATCTGTCGTACGGTCATTGACGCCGCAGTATATCACACGGTCTGAAATATTCTTTATATTCATGTCTATGTATTAAATGCTTATATATTTTATTTATCAACGCTCTTATAGCGTCCCCGGGTCATGGAAAACGCCTGTTTCTTGAATATCAGCACCGGGATGGTGGCACCCCCGGCGAGCACTCCGATGACCATGCCCGTGACAGCCGAGTTGGCGACAAACTGCTCGAGGTAGTCAAGAAGCTGTACGTTGCTGTCGATGTTCTGAATCAGCAATATAAGGGCGAACACCGATTTATAGGCATACATACCCGGAACCATCGGCAACAATGCCGGTATGAGCAGACAGGTCATAGGAGTATGGCATGCGCGCCCCAACGGCAACGACAGCATGCCCATCGACACCGAAGCGGCAAGACTGGCAGTCACTATGTCCACCCCGGCATAGTTGATAAGGGAGAAACGCAGCGCATGCCCTATCGCCGCCAGCAGCGCGATATATGGAAATGTCCGCACTCCCGGATCGGATATAGCCCCGAATCCTATCGCAGCTACTGCGGCAAACATACCGTCAAGCAATACATCAACGATTATATCTGTCATGACATATATAATTTATAAAAGAGAACCCTTGATGAGCAACAGCGTAAACGAAAGCCCTATGGCTATGCACATTATCAGCAGCAAAGTGCTTACCAACCGGCTGAAACCGACGAGGACATGTCCGTCAAGCACATCGACAAAACTGTTGATTAGCGGCACTCCCGGTATCAGAAACAGCGGACTGGTAGCTATGGCAATCTGAGCCGTGCAGTCAAACAGCAACGACACCGAAGCGCACATAGAAGCCACATACGCAGCAACGACAAACACTATGAAATGGTTGACATGACGCTTCTGCATATACTGCCGCAATCCGAATCCGACAATGGTCGCCACAAACACCACAAGCATTGCCAGAACGTCACCACCAAACAGGCGGCAGAAACAAGCATTGGCAAACCCTACAAGCACCAGCACGAGCTGCGGATTGATGCGCGGCTTCGATGTGAGACGGGCAAACTGCTCCCGGAGTTCTTCAAGGGTCAACTTCTCATCTACAGCCTGCCATGACAGACCGCTGAGGTCTGAATTTCGCAGAAAGCTGATGGGCAGAAGTTCCACCGTGCCCACACGTGTCAGCACAGTGCCGTCAGAGGGGTCACGCATCGACATGACATAATGACGCAGGGTGTACGAAATCTGCACCTCGACATGAAGCGAACGCGCTATCCTTTCGGTACACCGCACCACCCTCGAAGTGTGGACTCCGCAGCCAAACATATACGAGGCATATTCGCTGCAAAAATCCATAATCTCGCCCAACGGCGTAGACGACTGAGGCTCATTCATAGTCTGTATCGTATATTAGGATAACCTTTTACTGTCACTCAAGCGGCTCTTGCAGATAATCGCGGTATATCCTGCATTCGGGATGACAGCGGAAAAAGTCGTCAAGCCCCGGGGAGACCACATCATTAGGTCCGAGATGCCACCTTGAAGCATCGGCGGTGAAATTTGCCGTGCAACGGTTCTCCACAAACACATTAGGCAACTGACGCGATATCCACTCTGCGCGCGGAATGGTCGCTCCATAGTATATGCGCCGCATCACCTCCCAGCCGGTAGAGATCACACACAACAGCGACACCGCGACAAACGCCTTGCGCAATCTGCGCGGATGGGATTTCCATGTGCTGACAAACATGGCAGCCTCAAGCGTAAGGAAAGTCTGCACTGCCATCTGCATCCTTGATCCGAAATCGGCAGAATATCCTACCTGTATGAAGAAGGCTATGGCACTCGGGATAAAAAGCAGCCAGAACTCCGGCATGCGACCTATGCGTTTCCATAGCACAGGCATCCACACCACCATCTGCAGCGTGATTATGATCAAGATATGTACTATCATCTTGATGCGTTGGATCACCACAGGTCCTTCACCTGCCGGATACCATCCTACGTGTCCGGCTGCATTGTTAAGAGAGAGAAATGCAGCCACCGGTATGACTATGATTACCGAAGCAATATTCAACGGCGAAAACAACACGCACATTTTTGATGACAGACCTTGACACTCCGACATCTCCTTATATAACATCCACACCACTAACGGCAACAGCGAAAAGGCTGCTATGGGAGAACTTATCGCCATCAGAGCGAGCACTGCGGGAGCATATCCCTTGCACGGACGGGTGAGTATCATCATCGTAGCAAGAAATGCCGGGATGTACTGATTGAAGATGAAACCCATCAGAGCCATGTTTGGAGCAGTAAACCCAGCCGGCGAATAGCCCCAAAGCCCCCTGTATATGGTGAAATGCATGTCCGGGAAAAAATTGCTGTAGATCACGACACCCAAAGCATCAAATCCTGAAAACAGGAAGAGTACGAGAAGCGTCGGCAATGTAACCCGGCCTATAGATTCGTACATCATCCTCAAGCCGAGCCATACGCCCAAGGAAGCGTAAAACAGCTGGCAGATATAGCCCGATTCAATGCTGTGGAAAAGTTTTGCCACCACAGCCGGCGGCAACCAGAAGCCGAAGTAGTAATTGAGCATCTGTCCGCCCGTTATCACAGGCCACGGATTGGATACCAGATCGTTAAATACCGCATTGCGGAATATATGATCCGGAGGATCCTGCCACATCAGACCGCCTATACCTGCACTGGCGACCCAAAACAGCACCAGGGCGGCTATAAGAATCTCACGCCCTGCCGAGGCAAACCTCACACGGCCTTTGAGATGCCTGAACGGCCATACCGACACCCAGAGCCCCATTATCAGCGGCAACACAGCCACCCACCAATAGGTCCACCCCACGAGAAATATCGCCAAGGGGAGCCACAGGTAGAGCATGGAAACCGTATAAAGGACTCTGCGTGACATCTTTTGCAGTGTGATTAAACCATTCGTATTGGAAACCGTCAATTAAAGACGGGGCAAATTTACGAATATTTTTTCGCTTTACGCGCGTGCCCATCATCTCATTTATCTTGTCTTTGACGCTCCATGCAGCCCATCTCGGCTGGTCAAAATGTCACAATTTTGTATATATTTTGTCCTATTTTTACCATTACAGAGCATCTACACGAATTTCCGACACAAAAAAATCGTATATTTGCAACTTGATGCTTAATAGAAAAGCGATAATTAACAACAAACCTATCACATATTTACATTATTTCCTAATTAGCAGATGAAAGCTATCACGTTGAAATCAGCAACCCTGTACGCTCTCTCCACAGTCATCGCAGGGTCACTCCTCACCTCTTGTGGCGGACAGCAGCAACAGCAGCAGGCAGGTGCCCCCGAGATTGCCGTCATGACAGTAGGCGACACCAACACCACCCTGCAGCAGTCATATCCAGCCACACTCCGTGGTAAAACAGACATCGACATCCGTCCGCAAGTAACAGGCTTCATAACCAAAGTACACGTCGACGAAGGACAGCAGGTCCACAAGGGACAGGTACTTTTCACCCTTGACCAGGTGCAGTTCCAGGCAGCCGTCGACCAGGCTCAGGCTCAGGTAGCCACAGCCAAGACAGCCGTCAGCACCGCCCAGCTCACCGCTGACAACAAGCGCCGCCTCTATGACAAAAACATCATAAGCGAATATGAGTGGCAGCTTGCCGACAACGACCTCCAGAATGCCAAGGCGGCTCTCGCCCAGGCTAACGCCGCCCTCGTGACAGCCAAGAAAAATCTGGCATACACAGTGGTTACTGCCCCCAGCAGCGGCGTGGTAGGCTCCATACCTAACCGCGAAGGCTCACTGGCATCACCCTCAAGCCAGACCCCGCTGACCACTATCAGCGACATCAGCGACATCTACGCCTACTTCTCCCTTACCGAAAAGGACATCCTCGCCATGACTGACAACGGCAGCCGTAACATCAACACTGCCATCACACAGATGCCCGAGGTAGAACTTGAACTCGCCGACGGATCCACCTACAGCTCCAAGGGCAAGGTTTCCACCATCTCAGGTGTCATCGACAGCAGCACAGGCGCAGCAAGCGTACGAGCCATATTCCCCAACCCGAGCGGCATGCTCCGAAGCGGTTCTACAGGCCGTGTAATTATCCCACGTACCTTCAATGACGTAATTGTCATCCCCCAGAAAGCCACAAACGAGCTTCAGGATCGCCGCTTTGCCTATGTGGTCAACGACTCCAACAAGGTTGTCGCTACCCCCATCACAGTTTCACCCCTCAATGACGGCAGCAACTTCGTGGTCACTTCAGGTCTGAAGCCCGGCGACCGCATCGCAGTCGAAGGCGTGGGCATTTCTGTCCGTGACGGTGTGGAAATCAAACCAGTAGATGCAGCTGCCAAAGCTGCCGCCATGGCTCAGCAGGGCGCAGCTCAGCAGCAGCAGCCAGCCGCCAAATAACACCGAGCCTGATACGGCTATAACTCACTCCACATACATTACTTTTTCGTAAGACTATTCACCACCAATGAAACTTGATACCTTTATTAACCGCCCGGTGCTATCGACGGTTATATCAATCTTCATAGTGCTGTTGGGTCTGATCGGTCTCGTGTCCCTGCCCGTGACCCAGTATCCCGACATCGCTCCCCCAACCATACAGGTGTCTACCACCTATCAGGGTGCAAATGCCCAGGCTGTGCTCAACTCTGTGATTGCCCCTCTTGAAGAGTCAATCAACGGTGCCGAAGGCATGACCTACATGGAGTCTACCGCCACCAATACAGGTAGTGCTACCATCAACGTCTACTTCCGTCAAGGATTTGACCCCAACATGGCAGCCGTCGATGTGCAGAACCGTGTAGCCAAGGCCCAGAATCTTCTTCCTTCAGAAGTTCTCAAGGTGGGCGTCCTGACCCAGAAACGCCAGTCATCGATGCTCGTCGGCATAGCCCTCTATGACACATCGGGCAACTATGACGGTGAATTCCTCGACAACTACGCCAAAATCAACATGATTCCGGAGCTGCAGCGTATCAACGGTGTCGGCGACGTGATGAGCTTCGGTGCCGACTACTCCATGCGTGTATGGCTCAAGCCGGAGGTGCTCGCGCAATACAATCTCATGCCCTCCGATGTGGCAGCGGCTCTCGCCGAGCAGAACCTTGAGGCCGCTCCCGGTGCATTCGGCGAGCAGGGCAACCAGAGCTTCCAGTACACCATGCGCTACAAGGGCCGTCTGTCCACCCCCGAGGAATTTGACAAAATCGTAGTGCGCGCCCTCCCCAACGGCGAGACTCTCTATCTCAAGGATGTGGCCGATGTGGAGCTTGGACGTGTGACCTACGGTTTCTCCAACTCTCTCAACGGCTACCCCTCCACGATGTGTATCGTGTTCCAGACCCCCGGCTCCAACGCCACCACCATCATCAACGACTGTCTCGGTTATGTAGACAAGCTCAAAAAAGAGCTCCCTACCGGCCTGCAGATAGCCGTACCTCTTAACAACAACGACTTCCTCTACGCTTCAATCCACGAAGTTATCAAGACCCTCATCGAGGCCTTCGTGCTCGTGTTCCTTGTGGTCTACATCTTCCTCAGCGACTTCCGCTCTACCATCATCCCGGCCATCGCCATCCCTGTGGCCCTCGTCGGCACATTCTTCGTGATGAACCTCATCGGATTCTCGGTCAACCTCATCACCCTCTCGGCGTTAGTCTTGGCGATTGCGATTGTGGTCGACGACGCCATCGTCGTCGTCGAGGCGGTCCATGCCAAACTCGATGTCGGATACAAGAGTTCGCGAAGGGCCGCCATAGACGCCATGAACGAAATCGGTGGCGCTATCATATCCATCACGCTCGTCATGATGCTCGTGTTCATCCCGGTATCGTTCATGCCCGGCACGGCAGGTATCTTCTACCAGCAGTTCGGTCTGACCATGGCCATAGCCATCGGTTTCTCCGCGCTTAACGCCCTTACGCTCTCGCCGGCTCTTTGTGCGCTGTTCCTTAAGCCTCACAACCCCGACCAGCCCCTGAAGGAGCGTGTAGCCGAGGCCTACAAGGCATCCACCGAAGCTGTGGTAGGCAAGTACAAGAAATCATTCTCGCTCCATCCGCTCATCGTAGTGGGTCTGCTGGCGTTTACCATCTACTGCATGGTGGCCGGCTGGTTCAGCACAGCAAGCATCGTCAAGCTTGTCATAGCCGTGGCCGTGGCCATTGTCGCAGTGTACGGCCTGTTTACCAAGCGTTTCCATGAGGCATTTGAAGCAGGTTACAACTCGCTTATCGGCGGCTACAAACGCATTGTCAGCTTCTTCGCACGCCACAAAATATCAAGTTTCGGCACAGTTCTCGGAGCTATCGCCGTGCTCGTATGGCTTATGAACATTACCCCGAGCGCCCTCGTGCCCAACGAGGACACCGGCGTGCTCTTCGTCATGGTCGATATGCCTCCGGGCACATCCCAGGAACGCACTGAGCAGACCCTCAACCAGGTGGATGCTGCCATTGCCAACATCCCCGGTATAGAGTACCGCCAGAAGATTGTAGGCTACAGCTTCCTCGCCGGCCAGGGTGCCACTTACGGTACATTCATCGTCAAGCTCAAAAACTGGGACGAACGTACCGCCAAGGACGAATCGGCCGATGCAATCCTGATGAAAATCTACGGCGTCACAGGTCAGTTTGTCAAAGACGGCCGCGTCGTGGCCTTCGCTCCTCCTATGATTTCGGGTTACTCGATGACCAACGGTTTCGAAATCAAGATGCAGGACAAGACCGGCGGCGACATCAACCAGTTCTTCGGCATAGTGCAGGGCTTCCTCGCCCAGCTCAACCAGCAGCCTGAAATCCAGGTGGCCTATACAACCTTCAACCCCACATTCCCCCAGTATCTCGTAGACATTGACGCCGCCAAGGCCAAGCAAGCCGGCATCAGTCCTCAGACCATCCTGAGCACACTCCAGGGATACTACGGCGGTCTGTACGTGTCAAACTTCAACCGATTCGGCAAGATATACCGCGTCATGATGCAAGCAGGTGCCGAAAGCCGTATATCGCCCGAAACGCTCAATGCCATAAAGGTGCGCAACGCCTCGGGAACCATGGCAAGCATCAGCAATTTCGTCACTCTCGAGCGTGTGTTCGCTCCTGACTTGATGAACCGCTTCAACATGTTCACCTCTATATCCGTGACAGGTAGCCCGGCTCAGGGATATTCTTCAGGCCAGGCACTTGAGGCCATCGCACGTGTAGCTGCCCAGACTCTTCCGGCTGGTTACGGCTACGAATACGCCGGTATGACACGTGAGGAGGGCAGCAGCTCGAGCGGCAGCGCCACCGCCATCATCTTCGGTCTCTGTCTGCTCTTCGTCTACCTGCTTCTCTCGGCACAGTATGAGAGCTACATCCTGCCTCTGGCCGTTATCTTCTCGATACCGTTCGGTCTGATGGGCTCGTTTATCTTCGCACAGATATTCGGCGTCGACAACAACATCTACCTCCAGATTGCGCTCATCATGCTTATCGGTCTTCTTGCCAAGAACGCCATCCTTATCGTGGAGTTTGCGCTCGAACGCCGCCGCACAGGCATGTCGGTGCTCAATGCGGCCATTGACGGAGCCGTGGCGCGTCTCCGCCCGATTCTGATGACCTCTCTGGCCCTCATCATCGGTCTGTTGCCCCTGATGTTTGCCCACGGTGTAGGCGCCAACGGTAACCGCGCCCTCGGCGTAGGCTCTATCGGAGGTATGTTAATCGGTATGATACTCCAGATTTTCATCGTGCCGGCTCTGTTTGTGACATTCCAGCTCATCCAGGAGAAGATTACACCTATCAAGTGGAAAGACACATCCAACGAGGGTCTCGAAAGCGAAATCGAACAGTATTCACGATAATCCCATCCGCTCATCCTCCTCTCTCCCCTATTTTTCATTACTGACAACTTCCATATACGCTCAATGAATATCAAGCATATATCATGGATTGTAGCAGCGGCCATAGGCGCATCGGCCATGACAGGCTGCAACATCTACAAGAAATTCGAGATGCCTACCGACTCAGCCCTGACATCACAGTATGTCAAAGCCGACTCGGTGACACGTAACCCAGAAGCCTACGGCAACCTGCAGTGGCAGCAGGTATTTACCGACCCTGTGCTCGCAGGTCTCATACAGCAAGCTCTTGACAACAACACCGACCTCCAGAACGCCAAGCTCAATGTAGAAGCCGCACAGGCGCGTCTCCAGGGAGCCAAGCTGGCTTACTTCCCCTCTGTAGCCCTCGCACCGCAGGGAGGCAAATCATGGACCAAGCTCCACGGCGGTGACATGAACGGCTCTGACTGGACCTACAGCATACCCCTCTCAGTCAACTGGGAAGTGGATATCTTCGCACGTCTGCTCAACTCCAAGCGCGGAGCCAAGATGGCCCTGCTCCAGAGCGAGTCATACCAGCAGGCCGTGCGCAGCCAGATCATAGCATCGGTAGCCGCCATGTACTACACCATCTCCTCGCTTGAGAGCCAACTGGAACTTTCCCGTAACACCGCCACCCTGTGGGGTGAAAGTGTGGAGGTTATGAAGAACCTCAAGCTGGCCGGCCGTGTCAACGAGGCTGCCGTCGTCCAGTCAACGGCGCAGTACTACTCCATCCTCGCCAGCATCACCGACATAGAGGTCAATCTGCGCAGTGCCTATAACACACTCTCTCTGCTCCTCAACACGATGCCCCAGAAATGGGACATCCCGGCGCAGCACACAGCCCTGATGCCCAACATAGTACGTGAGTCAATCCCGATGGTCGAACTGGCCTCACGCCCCGATGTCAAGGCTTCGGAATACGCATTGGCTACAGCCTACTACGCCACCAACTCGGCCCGCTCGGCATTCTATCCGTCGCTCAACATCACCGGCACAGGCGCTTTCACCAACAGCTTCGGCTCGCTCGTGACCAATCCCGGCGGATGGCTTCTCAACCTCGCCGGACAGCTCGCCGCTCCCCTCTTCTCGCGCGGACAGAACATCGCCAACCTCAAGATTGCCAAGGCTCAGCAGCAACAGGCTCTCAACAACTTCGAGTACACCCTCATGTCGGCAGCTGCCGAAGTATCCGATGCCATGATGACCTACCAGAAGGCCACCGAAAAGCAGGAATACCTCGCCGACCAGACCGACAACTACTCTAAGGCGGTAGAATACAATCAGGAACTCCTCCAGTACGGCACATCGACATACCTCGAAGTCCTCACAGCTCAGCAGGCACTCCTCTCATCACAGATAGGAGAAATCACATGCCGCCTGACACGCGAGCGTGCCCTGATCAATCTCTACCAGAACCTCGGCGGAGGCCGCTAATCTGAAATCCTTATATCTATAATCAACTACAATTACCACCATGGGAAAAGGAATAAGCCAGCTGGCTCACATCGACCCCTCGGCCAAGATAGGCAAGGATGTAATCATACATGCCTTTGCTTATATTGATGCCGACGTGGAAATCGGTGACGGATGCGAAATCATGCCCTACGCATCCATCATCCATGACACTCGCATAGGCAAAAACACCAAAATCTACCAGTACGCCGTCATTGGCGCAGACCCTCAGGATTTCCGCTGGAAAGGCGAAAAAGGCCTGTGTGTCATAGGCGACAACTGCGTGATACGCGAAAACGTCATCATCAACCGCAGTATCCGCGAAGGTCAGGCCACTACCATAGGCAATGAGGTCTATGTCCTCGCCAAGAGCCACATCGGCCATGACTCAATCATAAAGGGCAAGACGGTGCTCGGCAACGGCGTTACCATAGCCGGCGATGCCGAAGTAGGCGAATGCACCATCATGTCATCGAACACAATGCTCCACGAGCGTTGCAAGATTGGCGACTGGGTGCTCATCAAGGGTGGATGCCGCATCGGCAACAATGTGCCTCCATACACCGTATTTGCCCACAATCCGGCTGAATACGATGGCGTCAACGCCGTGGTTATGGCACGTCACGGTTTCAACATGCACCAGATTGATGACATCGCCAAAGCCTACCGACACGTCTATCAGAGCGGCACATCAATCTTCAATGCCGTGCGCCGCATCGAAAACGACGTTGAGCCCAGCCCCGAACGCGAAAACATACTCAACTTCATTGACCGCGTAAACCAGCGCCTCGTCGACCTCAAAGTCGACACACGCGACGACTGACCGCCGTCATAAGAAGTCCCCCACCAAAAAGGCTGCTCCAAAAATCCTCCGGGGCAGCCTCTTTTGTTTCAGCTACCGGCACATCCCTCCGGTCTCCCATCATTTTGGAGGATGCCCTCATTGCAGTAGGGACATGCCATGGCATGTCTGCTAACGAAGCACCCCTCTTTAGCATAGCTTGAGGCGACATGCCATGGCACAATGTCACTAACTTAAGGAATGCACACATCGTAGTAGGGACATGCCATGGCATGTCTACTGACGCAACACTCTAATTAGCATGGCTTTAGGCGACATGCCATGGCATGTCCCTACTACATAATAACGCCATTTCAAGCATTAAAGACTGCTTAAGTTAGTGACATTGTACCATGGCATGTCCCTACAAAATTAGGACGATTTTTGTGCATTAACGGATGCTTAAGGTGCTACTTGATGGAATCACTGGCATTGCGGTGTCTCTGCTCTCTGGTGAAGTTTTTCCACTGCCGTTTCCAGTCGCGACGCGCACGTATGGCCGTGATACCGGTGGCGGTTTTCAGGAGCGACAGCATGCGCTGACCCAGATTCTGCTTGACGACTCCGCGTCCCACAAGTCGTCGGTCCGGCACGAAATCCAGCCTCACACGGTCATGGTCCAGCCTGTTGACGCGGTCAACGAGCTGCTGTACTGAAGGCTGCAACTCCGGTGCCTCTGCCGGCTCATACATGGCTAAGTGATCCGTGTCAGCCTGTAGTTTCTCCCATCTGCGTGCCTCTTTCTCGGTAATGTATTCCTTGTCAATGATGTACACCTCCCCATATGTACTTACAAAAAACGGTTCGTCATAGCGGTTAAATCTGAACATCCCGTGTCCGCGGCCGTTGGACTCTATATTGAACGAGTAACCGGTCAAATCCATCGGGGCTATCTCGTCACCGTGGATATTGTCATAGTTAAACCGCACGCGGAATTGCTCAAATTCCACATTGCCTTTAAAGAACAGAGACAAATCAGGTACCCATTTGCGGCTTGTGGTATCGGCAAGGACATTTACATCAAGTGCAATCCGCTCATCCTTTCGCCTCCATATTTCTGTCGGGCTGTATTTACCCCTGACAGTGTCAGAACCGTTGACCACCCGGCAAATCTTTGGCGGCATCTTGGAGCGCGGCACCACCCCGACCCAGTCGGTCCACGAAAAATGATGGCTGCAACGGTCGCTGACGCTGTCAAGGCCCAGCGAATTAGTAAACCGATAGTAGGATTTCGATTGCAGCACTCTCGGATTAGACCACCCCTTGACACGTCCTTTGGGATCAGGTGACAGCATGAAATCGACCATCTTCTCTCTGAACAGGAATACCGTGTCACTATACGTGGTCAATGTGGAATATTCCCTGACATAAGCCAGCATATGCAGCAGTTTATGTGAGCGTGATTCTATAACCACCTCCGGCAGTGACATCGCATTCTCCACCATAAACACTGTGTCACATCCGGCTTTATTGACTATAGACTCCTTATATCCGATATAGCGCACCGTGACAGGGTAATCGCGCGGTGCAACATACGGCAACCGACCGTCAGACCTGCTGATGCCGGCTACAGCTCCCCTGCGGTCAAAAACCGATGCGCCCGACAATGGCCGTCCCGACACCGAGTCAACCACCACCGTCTCCCGAGCCATCCCCTCGGCTCCACACAGCAAACAAACCAGCAGACATACGATTTTGCTCTCAGTAGTGCCTACAGCACAGCAGAACCTATGCCATCGGTGCAGCATCGTGATGTCATCGTATCCGTGATAACACATTTTATGCAAGAGGGAGGCAAGATTTTCCATCAGCATTCATTTTCCACAAAAGTAACCATATATCATCGTAAAGCAAACTTACCTTCCCGACCGAACCATGTCGGCTATCAATCCTATTAAATAACAGCGTCCCCGGTTATAAATGTAACGACCGACTGTCATGCGACATATAGAATACTATTATACAACAACTTATACCTACAAATACCTTAAAAACGCATCATCAAATACCGTCAATTTTGCCACCAATCAACATTACGTCCGGCTTGATTTCCGATTTATTTTTAACTTTTTCTTTGAAAAATTTGGTTTATAATATAAACTTGTTTATCTTTGCAGAAAATCAGAAAGGGCATCATCGCGCGAGTTTGCGCCTTTCTTTTTCAAGCAATGGTTTATAACATAAACCTATTTATAACAACTTCTAAATTACCTGACAATGGAAGACAGAAAACTCACCGAAAAAGAGAGCCTCGAAGTGATAACTTCGATGATTGCCCGAACCAAACAACGTTACATAGGCGATGGCAACATCCTGCTTATGTGGGGCTACCTCTGCGTGGCCGTAGCTGCTGCAATATGGATTCTCATAGCCAGTACGCACAATGGGGCATGGAACTGGCTATGGTTTCTCATCTGGATTATCGGAGGTACGGCCACCCCAATAATGGCCAAAAAGCATCAGATCAAAAGTCATGTCAAGACCTATTCCGACAAAGTAACGTCACGCATATGGTCGGTGGTCGGCTTCAGCTGCATCGCGGCAGTTTTCATCTGCCTTGCATTTCTGCTGCTGGGAGGCAAGGATGCTTGGGCCTCCATGTTTGTGTTTGCCATGGTTATTGTCCCCTTCGCCGAGATTGCGCAGGGCATAGTCATCGGAGAGAAATCACTGATTGCCGGAGGCGCAGTCGGACTCTTTGCCGGTCTACTTGTAACCTGCTGCATTGCCGCCGGCGTGCCCTTGTACTTCAACATGATTATACCTCTCTTCATGATCGCTTTCATATGTATGATGGTGATTCCCGGTCATATCCTCAATCATAAAGCACACAAAGAGATATGAAAGAGCTTGATCCGCTTCTGCACTCGCAACTCCGGCTTGCAGTCATGTCGATTCTGATGACTGTCGAGGAAGCTGATTTCGTATATCTCAAAGAGAAAACCGAATCGACAGCCGGAAACCTCAGCGTGCAGCTCGACAAACTTTCCTCTGCCGGATACATCTCCGTTGAAAAAGGATTTGTCGGCAAGAAAACGCGCACGACATGCCACATCACCGAGCAAGGCCGCAAAGCATTTGAGGAGTACGTCGAGGCACTGAAACACTACATCAATCTGCAATAGCAACCGCACCCCTAAACCACACATAAGCGTCCGCATACCTCCGCGGACGCTTATATGTGCATATCGGGCTACATGACACCGGCACCATGTATAAAAAGGGAGCTGCGATGCAGCCCTGAACGACTGTATCGCAGCTCCTTATGAAATTATATCCGATGCTATCAGGCCTCGAGGGCTGCCTGCGCCGCAGCCACACGGGCGATGGGCACGCGATAGGGTGAGCAGCTGACGTAGTTCATGCCGAGTTTGGCGCAGAACTTGACTGACGAAGGTTCGCCGCCGTGCTCGCCGCAGATACCTACCTTGAGTTCGGGCTTGGTAGCGCGACCCTTCTCTACACCCATCCTGACAAGCTGGCCTACGCCCTCCTGGTCGAGGACTTCGAAGGGATCGGTCTTGATGATGCCGTGTTCCTTGTAGAACTTGAGGAACTTGGGAGCGTCGTCACGAGAGAAGCCGAATGTCATCTGAGTGAGGTCGTTTGTGCCAAACGAGAAGAAGTCAGCCACAGTGGCGATTTCGTTGGCGGTGAGAGCCGCACGAGGCACTTCTATCATCGTACCAACCTTGTAGGGTACAGATGAGCCGGCTTCTTCAAACACCTTGGCTGCTGTAATGTTGATGACATCAGCCTGGTTCTGAATCTCCTTGAGCGAGCCTACCAGAGGTATCATGATTTCGGGATGCACATCGATGCCACGGGCCTTCACGGCGAGAGCGGCCTCAATGATGGCGCGTGTCTGCATCTCGGTGATTTCGGGGTATGTGATGCCGAGACGGCAACCGCGGTGTCCGAGCATGGGGTTGAATTCCTCGAGGCTGTCGACCTTGGCCTTTACCTCTTCCAGTGTCAGACCCATCTCGTTGGCGAGTTCCTTCTGTGTGGCAGTCTGGTGGGGCACAAATTCATGCAGAGGGGGATCGAGGAGACGGATAGTCACTCCGAAGCCGTCCATAGCCTCAAAGATGCCTTCAAAGTCGCCACGCTGCATAGGCAGCAGTTTGGCCAAAGCCAGACGGCGTCCCTGCTCGTCAGAAGCAAGAATCATCTCACGCACAGCCTTGATGCGGTCGCCTTCGAAGAACATGTGCTCTGTGCGGCACAGACCTATGCCCTGAGCACCGAAGTGGCGTGCCTGTTTAGCATCACGGGGAGTATCTGCATTAGTGCGGACAAGGCACTTTGTAAACTTGTCGGAGAGGTTCATGATGGCTCCGAAATCGCCGCCGAGTTCAGGTTCGGTAGTGGGCACCTGGCCGTCATATACTTCACCTGTCGAGCCGTTGAGCGAAATCCAGTCGCCCTCCTTATATGTGATGCCACCCATGACCACGGTCTTGGCCTTGTAGTCAACGCGGATTTCACCGGCACCTGACACGCAGCACTTACCCATACCACGGGCCACGACTGCTGCATGGCTGGTCATACCGCCTCGCATGGTCAGGATACCCTGAGCCACGGCCATACCGCGAAGGTCCTCGGGCGATGTCTCGATGCGGACGAGCACCACCTTCTTCTTTTTCTCCGACCAGGCCTCGGCATCTTCAGCTGAGAACACGATCATACCTGTAGCAGCACCGGGAGAGGCAGGGAGACCCTTGGCAACGACACGCGCACGCTTGAGAGCGGCCTTGTCAAATACCGGGTGGAGCAACTCGTCGAGCTTCTGAGGCTCCATGCGGAGCACTACGGTCTGCTCGTCTATGACACCGGCGCGGAGCAGGTCCATGGCAATCTTGACCATGGCAGCACCCGTACGCTTGCCATTACGAGTCTGGAGCATCCAGAGCTTGCCGTCCTGGATAGTGAACTCCATATCCTGCATATCCTTGTAGTAGCCTTCGAGCTTGTTGGAGATGGCGATGAGCTCGGCTGCGCAGACAGGCATAGACTCCTCAAGCGAGGGATACTTGCTGGCGCGTTCCTCCTCAGAGATGCCCTGGAGGGCAGCCCAACGGCGTGAGCCTTCCACTGTAATCTGCTGGGGTGTGCGGATACCGGCCACCACATCCTCGCCCTGGGCGTTGATGAGGTATTCGCCGTTGAATATGTTTTCGCCGGTGGCAGCGTCGCGGCTGAATGCCACGCCGGTGGCTGAGTTGTCGCCCATGTTACCGTAGACCATCGCCTGTACATTGACGGCAGTACCCCACTCTTCGGGTATCTGGTTCATGCGGCGGTAGATGATGGCGCGTTCGTTCATCCAGCTGTCAAACACAGCGCAGATGCCGCCCCAAAGCTGCTCCCAGGCATCATCGGGGAAGTCCTTGCCTGTATGCTCCTTGACAGCGGCCTTGAATAGCTTCACGAGGGTCTGGAGGTCTTCGACATCAAGTTCGGTATCGAGTTTGACACCTTTCTGCTCCTTGACCTTGTCCATGATTTCCTCAAACGGGTCAATATCTTCCTTGCTCTTGGGCTTCATGCCGAGCACCACATCACCGTACATCTGCACGAAACGGCGGTAGCTGTCCCATGCAAAGCGTGGATTGCCGCTCTTCTCAGCCAATGAGGCCACTGTGGCATCGTTCATACCGAGATTGAGCACGGTATCCATCATGCCGGGCATCGAAGCGCGTGCGCCCGAGCGGACAGATACAAGCAGAGGATTGGAGGGGTCGTTGAACTTCTTGCCTGTAAGGCCCTCTACATGGGCTATGGCCTTGTGTACGTCTTCGTCAAGACGCTTGACCACTTCGTCACGGCCATATTGTGTGTATTCTGTGCAGACTTCAGTTGTGATTGTAAATCCGGGAGGCACCGGCATGCCGAGAAGGTTCATTTCGGCAAGGTTTGCACCTTTGCCACCGAGAAGGTTACGCATCGAGGCATCGCCTTCGGCATGTCCGTCACCGAACGTGTAAACTCTTTTCATTTCTAAAGGGTTTTTCTGTAATTAAGGTTAATGTATTTTAAGAATTGATTAGACTGGGTTAACTGTTTTTATACATTGCGATTCCAAGTCGTGGCTGCAAAAATAAAAATAGAACATCCACAAGGCTCCGGGGAGCGACTTGTGGATGCAAATTTAGTATTTTGTTTTATGCCGACAAAATAAACTGCGTTTTATTTTATCAACAAATTTTAAGAATAGCGTCAGACAAGTGACTGTTTTATCGCGCTGCAATCACTTCTATTTCCACCAACGCCCCTTTGGGGAGGTCCTTGACAGCCACCGCAGAGCGCGCAGGGAACGGTTCGGTGAAATGCGAGGCATAGACTTCGTTCATGGCTGCGAAATCAGCTATGTCGGCCAGGAACACGGTGGTTTTCACCACATTCTCCAGGCCCAGGCCTATGGATTTGAGCAATGCTTTCACATTGGCTACAGATTGCTCGGTCTGCGCCGTGATGCCTTCAGGCATAGTACCTGTGGCCGGATTGATAGGAATCTGCCCGGAGCAAAATACGATATTGCCGAGGTCGATACCCTGTGAATAAGGACCGATGGCTCCGGGAGCCTCAGTCGTGGCGATTACTTTTTTCATGTCGTTAGAAATTTTTATTTTTATTGTGATGACGCGGCATGCCGCGTCAGGTCATATCAGTCGGTTTCTGCTACCTTAGTCAGCGGCAACGGCTCTATATCTATAGGTATGTCGATAAATCTGGTGCGGTCTGTCACATCCGCCAGCCGGCTGTCAATGCCATCGACTATCTTGTTGACCGGAGCAAACCGCTTGTCAAAAAGCGGTATGAAGCCCGAAGTGCCGTAGTTGTCCATCAGCCCCATCACATCTCCTACTGTCAACGTCTCGACAGGGACAGCCGGCTGCAGGGGCAGCTCGCCCTCGGCAGCGTTATTGGTCACATAATCGAGCATGCGCACATTGACGAGCAGTGTAGCTATATCCTTGACAAGTCTCGCCGGCAGAGCATACGCACGCGCCATTTCGGTCACATTCATGGGAGGCTTCCTGTCATAGAAGCGTCGGCAGATGATGGTCATCACCACTATCGTGACCTTGCGGCGGTAGGCCGGAGATATGCTGTCAATCTGGCCTATGAAACTCAGCGCAAATGTGTTCTGCGACGAATAGCAGAGTATGGCACCGATGAGCGTAATCAGCCATACAAGGTAAAGCCATATCAGAAACAACGGCAGAAACGAGAAACTGCCATATATGGCATTGTATTTTGCCACATATATCTGACCCGACAGGAAGAGCCATTGCAGCACGAGGAAACTGACACCGGCAATGAATCCGGCAAGCAGCGCGTTGACAAACCTCACCTTGGTGTTAGGGATGAGCATATAAGCCCCTGCGAAAAAGAGGCATGTGATGGCATAGCTGGCCAAGTCGAGGAAAAACTCCACAGCCGGCGACAGGAACCCGAATGGCAGCAGATTGTGAAGCGTCGTGGACATGGTGATGGATATACCGGCCGCCACAATCATAAGCACCGGCAATATGAGGAATATGGCCAGATAGTCAGTCACTTTGCGCCACAGCGTGCGGCCGCTCTTGACATCCCATATTATATTGAACGCATCCTCCACATTGCCCAGCAGGGAAATCATGGTCCAGAGCAGGAATATGATGCCGACGCCGACAAACAGGCCTTCGGAAGCCTGGGAAAGATAGCTGTCAACAAACTTCAACGACGCTGCGACCATGGCATGTTGCGAGGGAAACGCATTGTAGAGCTGCTTCTGGAGCAGATTCTGGAATCCGAACCCTCGGCCTATGGCAAAAAGCATAGCCAACGCCGGGACCACGGCAAGCACAGTATTATATGTCAGAGAAGCTGCCCTGACCTGAAGGTCCGAATCCATAAACGACCTCACGGCAAGATTGAGCGTCTTGACCGCCGACACCTTCCAGCTGCGCCTGGGGTCAAGCCATACCCCGGTGGTGCAATAGGTCCAGCGAGCCTTGGCCCATGCCGTCAGTCGGTCAAACCATGATGTAGATACTGTATCTTCTGATTGCGCCATATGTGACAAATATAGATATTTTTTAACACAACTTGGCAGTATACCGCAAAAAAGGTAACTTTGCACATTGGATAAATACCTTTCACAGGAAAAATGTTCATAAATCAACCCCCATTTTTACCCTTATGAAAAAGACTCTGATTTCACTGGCCGCAGCTGTTGTAGTGGCTATATGCGCGGCAGTACCTGCCTCGGCGCAGTTTAAGTTCGGTGCCAAGGTCGGCATGACCGTCAACTCGCTCCACTTCAACAAATCGGTATTCGACTCCGACAACCAGAGCGGCTTCACCGGCGGTCTGATGCTCCAGTTCATCGCCCCTGCCCTCAACGTCGGTTTTGACGCATCACTCATGTATGTACGCCGTAATCTTGAGGCCGAATACTCCTATGACAACCTCAGCACCGACATCGTATCACACCGCGATTATATCGAGATACCTATCAACCTCAAGTACATGATAGGGCTGCCCGGCATCGGCAAAATCGTTTCGCCCTTCGTAACCACCGGTCCCTCGTTCGCCTTCCTGACCAGCCGCACAGGCATCAACGACGCACTCAAGAACAAGACCTTTGACGTTGCATGGAACTTCGGCTTCGGTCTCCAGGTCATCAACAAGATACAGGTAGCAGCGTCCTACGGCCTCGGCCTCTCCAACTCCGTGGTCAACCGTCTCAGCGGAGGCGAGCTCAGCAACGTCAGCATCGACGGCAAGACCCGCTGCTGGACCATCACAGCCGCCTACCTGTTCTGATTTCGGGACACCATTACGCGCAAGGTGTTGCGACGCCCTTGACTGAGGCAATGGCTCCAATCACTACTTTTAGGTATCCCTTGGTGGCCGTAAAGGTTGTTTAAACCTGTTTTTGGAATTTTTTCACAGAAAAATGTGGCGCATTTCCCAAATATATGTAATTTTGCATCACATAAAATGGGTATTCCATCCGGGAACCCCTACATGAAGAGAATAACAACCAAAAGCTAACTTATAAAAAACACCAACAACTATGGCTTACGTAATCACCGACTCTTGTGTCGCTTGCGGCACCTGCCTCCCCGTTTGCCCCGTGGGCGCAATCTCTGAGGGCGATATCTACCACATCGATCCCGACACCTGCATCGACTGCGGCTCTTGCTCAGAAGTATGCCCCAGCGAGGCAATCATCCCCGGCGAATAATCCCTCCGAGGACACAAGAAACATAACAACATCACCGACCGGAGCAAGGCCCAAGCCCTGCCCCGGTCGCTGCTTTACACCCATCCCAATACACGCGCATCCGACTTGGCATGTAGATTCACTAACGGAATGCGAAATCCAGTCTTGAATCGCTACATTTTTCAATCTAAGAAGTTGTGCTGCTTTGGCTAAGTGACGGGGAATTGCTAACTTTGTGGTATCTTTTGATGCGTGTATGTCAGTCAATAAAGTAATACTTCTCGGCAATGTGGGGCGTGACCCCGAGGTGCGTTACCTCGAGCAGAAACGTCCCGTGGCAACATTTCCCCTTGCCACCAACGAACGGGCCTCGGCCAACTCCCCCGAGCTGACCGAGTGGCACAATATAGTCATGTGGGACGCTGCCGCCGAAGCCGCCGAAAGATATATACGCAAAGGCACCAAATTGTATATAGAAGGACGGCTGCGCACCCGCTACTGGGAAGACCGCAACGCCATCAAACGGACTGTCACCGAGATATATGTCGACAACTTCGAGATACTCGGACGCCAGCAACAGCCTTAATCCATCAACAGTACCTGAAACCCAAACTTCATCACACTATGGCAACCAAGACCAACGACCTATCAGCCGAAAACCAGGAAATATACCTCGATGCCGACCCGGCTCAGCTCCCGGAAAACGCATTCCGCGAACTCGCGGCCGATGAGACTTTCCGCCCCATGATGCACCCGGCCCGCGACTACAAGGAGGTTACCCCCTACTCTGTCACACTCGGCCTTATACTTGCCGTGATATTCAGCGCGGCAGCCGCTTATCTCGGACTTAAGGTCGGACAGGTATTTGAGGCCGCCATTCCTATCGCCATCATAGCCGTAGGTCTGTCAGGTGCATTGAAGAAAAAGAATCCGCTGGGACAGAACGTCATCATACAGTCCATAGGAGCATGCTCGGGCGTAATAGTCGCCGGTGCGATTTTCACCCTCCCGGCCCTCTACATACTGCAAGCCACCTACCCGGACATAACGGTAAATTTCATTGAAATATTTCTCAGCAGCCTCTTAGGCGGCATCCTGGGCATACTCTTCTTCATCCCCTTCCGCAAATATTTCGTCAAGGACATGCACGGCAAGTATCCTTTCCCCGAGGCTACGGCCACAGCCCAGGTGCTGGCAAGCGGTCAGACTTCGGCCAAGGGTGAGAAAGGCGGCCAGGCCCTCACGCTCGTAGTGGCCAGCCTCATAGGCGGCATCTACGACTACGTGGTGGAGACATTCGGTTTCTGGGCCGGTACCATCACCACCGCAGCCACATCGTGGGGACAGGCGGCCGTGGAGAAGACCAAAGTGGTGCTAACCTGCAACACCGGGGCGGCCCTGCTCGGCCTGGGATATATCATCGGACTGAAATATGCCTTTGTCATCTGCTCCGGTTCGGCGTTCATATGGTGGGTGGTAATCCCCCTGATGGGCACCTACGGCATGCCTGAGATAGCATCGCTCCCGGCCGAACAGATATTCAGCGACTACGCCCGTCTGATAGGCATCGGCGGCATAGCCATGGCCGGAGTAATCGGCATCGTAAAGTCATGGGGCATCATCGTACAGGCTGTCGGTCTTGCCACACGTGAATTTAAGGGCGGCGAAACCGGCAAACGCCCAATTCGCTGGCAACTCGACATATCGATGAAGCATATCACATTCTTCATCGTCATAGCTTTAGTGGCCGTTCTGCTGTTCTTCTGGGTGGGCGTCATCCACAATTTCTGGCAGGCACTCGTAGCCTGGATAGTGGTTACAGTGATAGCATTCCTGTTTACTACCGTGGCGGCCAACGCCATAGCCATCGTAGGCAGCAACCCTGTCAGCGGCATGACACTTATGACCCTCATAGTGGCATCTGTGATATTCGTGGCCATAGGCATGAGCGGCTCGAGCGGCATTGTGGCGTCAATGATAATCGGAGGCGTGGTCTGCACGGCCCTCTCGATGGCCGGAGGTTTCGTGACCGACCTCAAGGTGGGTTATTGGCTCGGCTCTACGCCGCGCAAGCAGGAAAGCTGGAAATTCCTCGGCACACTCGTATCAGCCGCCACAGTAGGCGGAGTGATACTGCTGCTCAACGACGTATATGGCTTCAGCGGTGAAAACGCCCTCGTGGCACCCCAGGCCAACGCCATGGCCAAAGTGATCGAGCCCCTGATGATGGGCGGCGAGACCCCCTGGATTCTTTATCTCACAGGTGCGATACTCGCCCTGCTGCTCAATTGGCTCGGAGTGCCGGCTCTGGCATTCTGCCTCGGCATGTTCATCCCCCTCAGCCTCAACACTCCGCTCATCGTGGGCGGTGCTCTCGCCTGGTTTGTCGGCTCGCGCTCAAAGGACAAGGCCGTCAACGACGCACGCCGTGACCGCGGCACACTCATCGCATCGGGTCTCATAGCCGGCGGCGCACTCTTCGGAGTCTTCGCAGCCCTGACGCGCTTCCTCGGATTTGAATACACTTGCCCCATGGAGCAGGGGCTCAACCAGCTCCTCGGCCTCGTGGTCTATGTGCTGCTCATCATCTATGTAGGATGGGACAGCATGCGGGCCAAAGGCATGATAAAACGATAGCCCGTGAAGAAAACCAATCGCGACATACTGGCCCTGGCACTGCCGTCAATAGTCACCAACATCACCACTCCGCTGTTAGGGCTGGTAGATGTGGCTATCACGGGACACATGGGGTCGGCTGTATATCTTGCCGCGATTGCTGTGGGGAGCACAGTTTTCAACCTTCTCTACTGGCTGGTGTCGTTCATACGCATGAGTGCCAGCGGCATGACCGCACAGGCATTCGGCCGTGGCGACCTCCGGGACCAGAGCCTGATTCTGTCACGCGAGCTGCTTGTATCCACCGTCATCGGACTATGCTTCATAGCTCTGTCGCCACTGCTCGCCTCTCCCCTTTTTCATTTCGTAGACCCCACTGACGAGTCGTCGGCCATGGCTCTCCGATATTTCCGCATAGCCATATGGGGCGCACCGGCAGTGCTGGCCACCTATGGCTTTTCGGGATGGTTCCTGGGACGGCAGAACTCGCGCATACCCATGTGGGTATCCATCCTAATCAATGTCTCCAACATACTCATAAGCCTCGTGCTGGTATTCGGCCTCGGATGGCGCATTGAGGGGGTTGCCACAGGCACTCTGGCTGCACAGTGGATAGGTGCACTGGCTTTTATGGTCATGGCACTGCGTCAGCACCTGTCATGGCCCGGATGGAAGCCGGTACTCGCCCCGAGGGAGATAGCCCGCTTTTTCCGCACTAACGGAGTGCTGTTTCTGCGCACCGTGTGCATGATAGCAGTAACACTCTGGTTCACACGCACCGGTGCATCACAAGGCAATGTGACCCTTGCAGCCAACGCCCTGCTGCTGCAGCTGTTCATGCTGTTCAGCTACGTGATGGACGGATACGCATTTGCCGGCGAAGCCCTCGTAGGCCGAGACATAGGCCGTAGGGATGTGCCGGAGCTGCGTCAGACCGTCAAGGCATTGCTCTGGTGGAGCGCATCGCTGGCCGCAGCCTTCACCATCCTCTATATCCTCGGAGGCGAGTGGTTTCTCGGCATCCTCAGTGACGACCGTCAGGTCACACAGGCATCAGCGGAATACGCCGCATGGGCTTTTGCCATCCCTCTGGTCAGTTTCGCCGCATTTGCCTACGACGGCATCTTCATCGGCACTACTTCCAACAAGATGATGCTTCTGCCGATGCTCTATGCCGCCATAGCTTTCTTCGCCGTGTATCTGGCAGCCTACGGCCCGATGGGCAACCACGGACTATGGCTGGCATTTCTGGCCTATCTGCTCACTCGCAGCATCTCACAGGCGATACTCTGGCCGGGGATGCTCCGACGCATTGACTATTCCATACGCAAGCTCAACATATACAATCCATCATAATCTCTACAATGGCACAACAACTACCCCGAATGGTGATAATAGGTGGCGGTTTCGCCGGGCTCAATCTCGCCAAGAAGATTGACAAGTCACGCTGGGACGTGACCATCGTCGACCGCAACAATTTCCACAGCTTCCCCCCTCTGTTCTACCAGATTGCATCCAGCGGCCTTGACCCCGGCAGCATCTCGTTCCCCTTCCGCCGCGAGATGCGCAAAGGTTCGGTCAGAGGCGTGCACTACCGCATGGGCGAAGTGATGACCGTAAACACGGAGCAGAAATGGGTGGAGACCCAGTTTGAACGCATCCCCTATGACTCCCTCGTCATAGCCAACGGCACCACCAACAACTTCTTCGGCAATGACGAACTCCTAAAGCGCGTATTCACACTCAAAAGCGCAGCCGAGGCCATCCGTGTCCGCAACGAGATTCTTGACCGCCTCGAGCGTGCTTCGATATGCCATGACGAAGCCGAGCGCAAGCGTCTGCTCACTTTCGTGGTCATCGGCGGCGGTCCCACAGGCGTGGAGATGGCCGGAGCCATCGGCGAGATGAAGCGTTATATCCTCAAACGCGAGTATCCCGAACTCAACGTCGACGACGTGCGCATCATACTGCTTGAAGGCACCGACCGCCTCCTGCGCACCATGAGCGAGACCTCATCAGGCCATGCCCTCGAATATCTCGGCCATCTGATGGTAGAGGTGCGCCTCAACACACTGATGGAAAGCTACAAGGACAATGTGGTGACCCTCAAAGACGGCAGCACAATATACAGCGAGACGGTCATCTGGACAGCCGGCGTGACAGCAGTCCCCGTAACGTTCCAGGGCAAGCAGCCGGAACGCGGCCCGGGCAACCGCTATGTGGTCGACGAATACAACCGTGTCTCCGGTCTTGAAGATGTGTATTCACTTGGCGATGTGTGCATAATGCCCACCACAGAGAAGCCTAAAGGCGATCCGCAGCTGGCACAGGTAGCAATACAGCAAGCCCACAATCTGGCTAAAAATCTGCGCAAAGGTTCGTGGAGCAGCCCCTTCCGCTACAAAGACAAAGGCTCCATGGCCACTGTAGGACGTAACCGCGCCGTGGCCGACCTCAACCATATCAATCTATATGGCCGTCCGGCCTGGTTCACGTGGATGTTTGTCCACCTGATTTCCATCCTGGGCATGCGCAACAAAATCACGGTCCTTATCAACTGGATCTGGTCATATTGCAGCTACACCACCTCCCTGCGTCTGCTCATGCACCCCAACCGCTATCCCCTCCGCCGCCGCTGGGGCGAGTGATACCGATAAAGCGACACATACGTCAATAAAAAATGCGCTGCGACAAATCGCGGCGCATCTTTTTATATATGGAGCAGGCTTATGCACGCCTTTATGAGGATGTCAATGGTGGCTGCGCGATGTAGGTTGCGCCTCCTCGGCGGTCGGATGCTTGGGAAGCTTGAGCTTGATGGTGTCAAAGCCCTCGCCATACACGCCGTTGACAAGCCCCTGGGCTATAAACGCATGCTCGTCAATGCTCTTGACTATACGGAATATGGTCACAGACTCGTAGCGGCGGCACATCACCAAAAGCACCTTCACATCGTGCTTGCTGTACCAGCCCACACCATCAAGCACTGTGCACCCGCGGTGGGCCGATGACAGCACCGCATCCGCTATCTCCTTCCAGTGCGACGAAATGATGGTAAACTGCACCGCCTGACGGTTGGTGTTGATAATCACATCGGCGAGCATCGGCACCACGAAAAGGAATACCACACCGTAGATGGTAGTCTCGATGCTGTGGAATATGAAATATGACGACCCGATGATACACATGTCGATGTATATCATCATGCGTCCGAACGACACATTGCTCTTTTTAGATACGATAGCCGCCACAATATCCGTGCCACCCGTAGAGCCGTTGTGGATATATGTGAGACCCACTCCGAAACCGCCCATAATGGCTCCGATAAGCACGTTCATGAAATCCTGGCCTTTGACTATCGGCTCGTGGAAAAATGGCTGGAAGAATCCGATGCCGAGCGACAGCACCGTGGCTCCGAATATGGTGCGGATCACGAACGTTTTGCCGACCTTACGCCACGCTATAGCAAGAAGTATGGCATTGACGACATATGCCGTGACCGCCACAGGTATCCCGTAGCTGAAATGCTCCTGAGTGACGAAATACACTATGGTACTCACACCGGTCACTCCTCCGATGACCACCTTTTCCGGCAGCACAAACGCGCAAAAACCGAAGGCATACATCGTGAGGCCCAATGTGATGATGATATAGTCCTTGGCCGAAAGCCAAATCTTGTTATAAGGCAGTGTCATTATGGTGTTATTTTTTAAGGCTGTGCAAACATAGCAATTTTTTTCGTTTTGAACACCCAAATGGCCGAGATATTTGTAACTTTGTGCAAAGCATGTGCATGACGCATGTTGCATTTCATCCTCCTTGACCATGATACATCCCACACGCATAGCAACCGCGATACTCACATCCATATCCCTGTCATTCATCACACCTGCGGCCTCCCATGGGGCGGAGTTTTTTGACACACGTCCGGCAGACAGATTCATGGAAATCGGCATCCATGGGCTTGCCGGCACAAGCACACTGCTGCAAAACTACCAGAGCTGCTACCCTGTCATTTCCGACATAGACATGTCGGCAGGATTTGCCGGCGGTATCGGCGGCTCTGTGACATTCGGGCTTCGGAACTATCTGGCCCTCAGCACCGAACTAAATTTCATGGCCCGTAACAGCAGCATCGACATGGCATTTCGTGGCACGGATGAGATACCTACCTCGGCCATACTCCTCTCCAACCGGTCCTATTCTTTTGAAGTCCCTGTCTATATATCTGTCAGGTTCAACCTGGCCGACAATGTGCGCTGGAATCTGCAAGGAGGATTCTATTACTCTCTCGGGCTGACCGGCACCCAGCATCAGACCCTCTTAAGCTCCTATATCAACGAGTTGGGGCAGATGGTCAACATATATGAGAAATTAGATGCCGGCTTCTATAACGACCCCGATGCCTTCATAAATTCGCAGTACCGCTCTGACTGGGGATTGATGGTGGGCTCATCAGTTGACGTATGGAAGCATGTCACCGTAGGTTTCCGCGTCATGTTCGGCCTGAAAAACGTCGCAAACGACTCCGAATCCGGCACCATCAATCCTCGTGTACGCAATCTGGCTGCACTCGGCACTGTGGGATGGCGTTTTTAACCCATCCCGTTGCATAAATGAATTTTTAATACTACCTTTGCACTATCATAAACCCACGGAGTGGTGCTCGAGTGGCTGAAGAGGCACGCCTGGAAAGCGTGTATACGCCAAAAGCGTATCCCGAGTTCGAATCTCGGTCACTCCGCAAGTTCAAAAGCCCGAAACTTCATTATCGGAAGTTTCGGGCTTTTGTTTACCTCCGACTGGCTACACCCAATGCAATAATACATCTAAGGTCTGAGGATCCTATAAAAGGAATAGGCTGTGCCGTAAATATTGTGATTACGACACAGCCTATAATATCGGTAGGTAAGCAGAGCTTACTTTTCGTACTTCTTGAAGATGACGGTAGCGTTGTGGCCTCCGAAACCGAAGGAATTGCTCAACGCTGCGCGGACTTCGCGGTGCTCGGCCTTGTTGAAGGTGAGGTTAAGCGATTCGTAGTCGATTTCCTCGTCCTTGTCGTCCTCGGCATGGTTGATGGTGGGAGGGATGATGCCATTGATGATGGCCTGGATGCTGAACATTGCCTCCAGAGCACCTGTGGCACCGAGAAGGTGGCCGGTCATTGACTTGGTAGAGCTGATGTTGAGCTTCTTCACAGCATCGCCGAATACGCCACGGATAGCCTTGATTTCAGAGATGTCACCTACGGGAGTAGATGTGCCATGGACGTTGATGTAGTCGATGTCCTCGGGCTTCATGTTGGCATCCTCAAGGGCATTACGCATAGCGAGCATCGCACCGAGACCCTCGGGGTGTGTAGCAGTCAGGTGGTGGGCATCGGCACTGAGACCGCCGCCGGCCATCTCGGCATATATCTTGGCTCCACGTGCGAGAGCGTGTTCAAGAGTCTCAAGCACGAGCACTACAGAACCTTCACCCATGACGAAGCCGTCACGGCTCTTGCTGAAAGGACGTGAAGCTGTCTCGGGGCTGTCGTTACGTGTAGAGAGGGCGTGCATGGAGTTGAAACCGCCCACACCTGCCGGGTATATGGCAGCTTCAGCACCACCGGTGATGATGGCGTCAGCCTTGCCCAGGCGGAGCAGGTTGAATGCGTCGACGATAGCGTTGTTAGATGAAGCACAAGCCGAAACCACACCGTAGTTGGGACCATGGAAACCGTATTCCATAGAGATGTGGCCGCTGGCTATGTCGGCAATCATCTTGGGGATGAAGAAGGGGTTGTATTTAGGACCCTGTTCCTGATGGCAAGCATAATATCCGGCTTCCTCCTCAAAAGTGTGGAGACCGCCGATGCCGGCAGCGACGATTACGCCTACACGGTCAGGGTTGATAGAGCCGTCGGTTGCATCGAGAGCAGCATCCTTGACAGCCTGACGGGCTGCAACGAGAGCATACTGGGCATACAGGTCAAGCTGGCGCTCCTTGCGACGGTCAAAGTGGTCAGAAGCCTTGAAATCCTTGACTTCACAGGCAAACTGGGTCTTGAATTTAGAAGCATCGAAATGGGTGATGGGACCCGCGCCTGACTTGCCGGCTACGGCAGCTTCCCATGTTGATGTTACGTCATTGCCGAGGGGTGTGATGGCTCCAAGGCCTGTAACAACTACTCTCTTTAATTCCATATATGGTGAATTTTTAGATTAAGTGTCGCTTGAATGTAAGGAGATAGGGACAGAGGGAGAGAATGAGGTAGGAGTAGAGGTAAAAAAGCGAGGGCCGTCAAGAGCGTTCTGACGGCCATCACGCTTGATGTAGTCTTTTCACTTTGCGCGGGGGTGCGGTCTGACCGCCTCATCCCGGCATGTCGCGGACAAAGAGTGATTATTTGTTAGCTTCGATGTAAGCGATAGCGTCGCCGACAGTGGTAATGCCTTCAGCCTTGTCATCGGGGATGGTGATGCCGAATTCTTTTTCAAATTCCATGATGAGCTCAACAGTGTCGAGGCTGTCAGCGCCGAGATCCTTTGTGAACTCTGCTGTTTCGGTTACTTCGTTTTCGTCAACGCCGAGCTTGTCAACGATGATAGCTTTCACGCGTGATGCGATTTCTGACATAGTGTTTTAGTTATTTGGTTAGTAAAATCATTTCGCAGTGCAAATTTAGAGAAAAATTTCCGAAATGGAAAACATTTACATGCAAGAAATGAGTTTTTATGCTCAAAACTGCCCAAAGTGCGCAATGAGACACCTGTAGCCCCTATCAGCCAATATGTTAAATCTTCACCGCGCATCATCGGAAACGACCGGAGCCGCTACTCGCGTCAATGTGCGCGTAGCGGCTCCAGGATTCAGACCAGGGGGGGGGAGTGATGCTACCACCCCGTCATATCATCAGGCTATGCCGAGATCGCGCTTTACAGCCTCGATCTTGTTGTCGGCCTCGCTGATGGCGCGGTCGTAGTCGGCGGCTGATGCCATAGTGCCGCGGACTTCGATGTAGAACTTGATCTTAGGCTCGGTGCCCGAGGGACGTACCGACACCTTGGAGCCATCCTCGGTGAAGTATTGCAGCACGTTTGAGGTGGTGGGCATATCAAGTTTGGAGACTTTGCCTGTGCGCAGGTCGGTCATGTTGAGGCTGTCGTAGTCCTTGACTTCGACCACGGGACTGCCGCCGAGCTGCTTGGGAGGATTCTCGCGGAAATTCTTCATCATGGCCACGATTTCTTCGGCTCCCGTCTTGCCCTTGCGCACTACCGATATGCCGGCCTCACGAGAGAAACCGTATTTGATATAGATATCCTGGAGCATCTGGAGGAAGTCCATACCCTTATCCTTGGCCCATGCACATGCCTCTGCCATGAGGGAGATGGCCGAAACGGCATCCTTGTCACGGGCAAAGTCCTCGGCGAGGAATCCGTAGCTCTCTTCACCGCCACCGAGGTATCGGCCGGTGCCTTCATGGTCGCGGATCACCGAGGCAATCCACTTGAATCCGGTGTAGCAGTCATACATGGGTATGTTGTTGGCGTCGGCGATGGCTTTGATGGCTTCGGTGGTGACGATGGTCTTGACGATATACTCGTTGCCCTTGATACGTCCCAGCTCGATATTGCGTGTAATGATATAATTAAGGAGTATCATTACAATCTGGTTGCCGTTGATGAGCACATATTCGCCCTTGTTGTCGCGGATTACAGCTCCGATACGGTCAGCATCGGGGTCTGAAGCCATGACGAGGTCGGCGCCCACTTCCTTGGCTTTGGCGATAGCCATGGCCATGGCCGAGGGAACTTCGGGGTTAGGAGACTCTACTGTCGGGAAGTCTCCGCTCGGCACGTCCTGCTCAGGCACATGGATAATGTTCTTGAATCCGTAGTTGCGAAGCGATTCGGGGATGAGTTTTACGCCTGTGCCGTGGATAGGAGTGTAGACTATCCTGAGATCGGCGTGACGCTCTATCGAATCGGGGCTGAGCGACAGTCCTTTGATGGCAGAGAGGAATGCATTGTCCACTTCCTCGCCTATAATCTGTATATTGTCGGGGTTGCCCTTGAATTTGATGTCGTTGACGCTCTTGATTTTCTCCACATTGTTGATGATGTTGACATCATGGGGAGCGATAATCTGTGCGCCGTCGGCCCAATAGGCCTTGTAGCCGTTATATTCCTTGGGGTTGTGGCTGGCGGTGATGTTGACGCCGCTCTGGCATCCGAGATGACGGATGGCAAACGAAAGCTCGGGTGTGGGACGGAAGCTGTCAAACAGATACACCTTGATACCGTTGGCCGAGAAAATATCGGCTACGATTTCGGCAAATTTGCGGCTGTTGTTACGCACATCGTGGCCTACAACCACCTTGATTTCAGGCTCGTCGACAAATGCCTCCTTGAGATAGTTGGCCAGACCCTGTGTGGCTGCACCCACAGTGTAGATGTTCATACGGTTTGTACCGGCACCCATGATGCCGCGCAGACCTCCCGTGCCAAATTCAAGGTCTTTGTAAAACGACTCTATGAGTTCGGTCTTGTCTGTAGCGTCGAGCATACGGCGCACCTCGGCGCGTGTGGTTTCGTCATAAGCATCGGTCAGCCATGCTTCAGCCTTGGCTGTCACCTGCTTTATAAGCTCCTGGTTGTCCATATTAGTGTCAATTTGAAAGTGTTAGATTGCTACTTTTGAAATTTAAGGGAATAGCAAATATAAGTATTAACAACCAAACTGACAAATCCAGCCTGTATGCAACGTGTGAAACAATATTAAAACCTCAGCATGACGACCGAGAAAATGTTTTGCCCATAGGGAAAAAATGTGTACCTTTGCAGCACAATTCCATCCACACGATGCGCATGTGGCGTAATTGGTAGCCGCGTTAGACTTAGGATCTAATGTCTCAGGACGTGGGGGTTCGAGTCCCTTCATGCGCACAACAAGTAGGCTGTGTCAAATCTGACGCAGTCTACTTTTTATTTTAAACAATCTCATTATTCTTCACAATGCAGAAAATGCAATGTCCTATGAATGTTTGGAGACTTCCCAATAACCTCCACGGTCTGCACCTATACGTTTTATCACCCCTTCTTCCTGCAATTTCTTGAGATGTTTGGAAACTGCTCGGTCTGATATGGAAAGCATTATCGCAAGTTCGTTAATAGTCACTAACGGATTCTCCGACATTTCGCTAACTATCCTGTCACGAGTTTTCTCTGAACTTTTCTCTGAACCTTTCTCTGAACCTTTCTCTGAACCTTTCTCTGAACCTTGATGCTTGCTGAAGTCTGTAGTGCCGCCCAGGCTGATTGCAACAAATTTCTCACGGGGAATATGTACGGTAACACCTCCCTGTTCCACAGAGAATGTAGGCGGAGTCAGACCGTCAGCTTTAAATCCGGTGACAATTTTCTCGATGCCCCTACCCCATGCCTCAATGAATCCAGCACGATAGAAAGCCTCTGCCATTTTCGGATTACGAGGTTGAGAGGTATGCTTATTCATAAGCCTATCAACCGATAAGTCATCGGGCAACTTTCCATCGTTCCATAGTCTGATATGATCTCCGTAAATGCTCATCTGGGTCCATGTGCCCTGATGGTCTCGGTGGACTATCGAGTTACATATTATCTCGCGCAGAGCTTCTTCCGGGAGTTCAAGCGGCTCGATACGTTGCAATCCCTCGTAGTGGATAGGACGAATCAGATACTTTTCATCCAAAACACGCAGCACCCTTTCAGGCATCTGTATGAGGTTGCCATCAATAATTTCCTGACTTAACAGGTCAAAATTAGTTGTGCCGAAACGCCCAATTTTGAAGCTCGAAGTAACAAAACGCCGTTGAGGATATTTGCCAAAAAGCAAAATCGCTCCATTGCAGGGCACACCGTCCTCCATCAGACCAAGATTGGATATGACCTCCTCAGGGGTGGAGTTATAAGCATCCGGCGACATTCGCTTCGCCTTGATACCCTTCTCCAAGAAATATCTGATTGCATCCGAATCAATATCTTCTATTGTCGCACCATAACATGGAAGATCTTCCCAGCTTCTTCCAAATTTCCTCATCAGAAATTGTTGTAATGCCAATCCTCTCAACTCCTGGTTGGTTGCTCCACTGCGGACATAAAATACCCCCTTGTAAGAAATCGGTATATTGGAGTGTTCGATGTCTATCTTGATTATATCTTTGCCTTCTCGCTCAATATGACTGACCATCGGAACGATACCCAGCATGGTTACAATCTTATTGGGTATGTCCTCCAACTGCTGATGCAGATGAGACACACCGATAACAGACATATCATCGCCAATGCCGATGTATATCTGTCCGCCATGAGCGTTAGCAAAGCCGCATACCCATTTGAGGTACTCGTCTTTCCATATCCGCTTATATTCAGTATTATGGTTCTCGTTGGGCTTATCAGTAACGGAGTGGTATCAAAATAAGACAATCAGACATGCTTTCTATCAGCAAGCAACATGTGGCATCACAGGGGGAAGGAGGCGGAATTATGATTCTGAGATGAATGCGATGTCGGCGAGGATGTTGTCGGCGGCGTTGAAGGTGGCCGGGTCATGCAAGGCTGCTTCGCGCTCGGCTATGGCTTTGGCCCGGGACAGATTCTCTCGGACGACACGTGCAAGCAGCCGCATAGTGGCATAACGGCGATTAAGCGACTCAGCTCCCTCCATCCCGCCGATTATATCCCATACGTCTTGGCGATGCCGCAAGGCATTGAACGTCAGAGAGTCCAACGCCTCCGGAGTGGGTGCCTCATCTATAAGGCGTATCACTTCATCAGCCGAAATGGCATCATAGGGCAACAACATAGGGGCCAAGACTACGCTCTCACGGGTGGCGACATCGCACCATAACGCATCAAACAGTTCCTTAGACCTGTCATATCGCTCAGCTATCTCACGCAACTGCGGCATGTTAAGACCCCATATGATACGATGAGGCAGCCCGACGGCTTTCATCGAGTCAGATACCACACCGTTTTTCATCAGCATGAACTGCTGTTTTATCTCATTGAAATGATTCTGTACGGTTTCTTTCATCTTCTTATCTTTTTACGCCCTATCAATCCGGGCAATATCACTATGGCCGACGCCACGCCGGCGATTCCTACGATGCAGTGGGCGATAATCGAGCCATCTGTAGCCATGACCAATGCGCATCCGGCAACCGAAGCCGCCACGGCCCACGCCGACAGTTTCAATATGCCCGACGAAAGTTTCAGTCCGTAACGCAGCCGATATAGAGAGCCGACCATAATGGTGTAGACGACATACCACAGTATGTAAGCGATGCCCATGCCGGGGATACCCCACAGATTGAAGCAAAGGATGCTCCCGCCGACGTAGACCACCGCACTCGTGATTTCCACCGCCATATACACCGAGCCGTCGGCCTTGGCAAGCATCACATAGGCCATGGTGCACGACAGAGCACGGAGCACGGTGCCAATGATACCCATATACACCATGGGCTGGATTATCTGGAAGTCACTGGTGTACAGCACTTCTATGATGACAGGGACGAAAGCGATAAACAGCAGCACCAGCGGCACCATAATACCCATAATCACACTGAGTTCCTGACTGACGGTGACCGACATGGCTCGGCGTGACCGCTGGCACATGCTCAGCCTCGGGAAAAAGTCGACCATCAGAGCCGCAAATACCAGCCCGACATAGCGGTTGATAAGCGTGAAACCGCTTTGGAAATATCCCACCGTGGCGGTGTCGGCTGTGCGGTTGAGATACACCAGAAACAGATATGACCCGAGGTTGATCATCATTACGCTGATGATGATATAGAAGCCCAGCTTGATGATATGGAATCCGTCGGAAAGGCTGCTGCGCCACGTAATGCCGTGGCTGCGGTCAGGCATTATTTCACTGGTGGCCTTGTGGGCGTAATTCCACAGAATGGAGGTGGTGATTATATACAATATTACTATAGAGGGAACTATGGCAGTGGCTCTCCAGAAGAAAAAGAGGGGGACGGTCACAGCGAGACCGATAACATTGCCCCATGTGGTGGCCAATGCTATGCCTCGCAGCTTGTGAAGCCCCATCAATATGCCACCTTCACCTCCTGAAACAGCCATGGCGAATATCGCTATAGACAACAGGCAAAACCACCACGTCATATCGCCGTCACCGAAAGCCCACCGGCTCAGCAACGGCGAGAAACCGATAGTCAGCAGGGCAAACAGCAGTCCGAGCGACAGGCATATGCGTCTCACCATCAGGATGTAGCGGACGCGCTGCTCCTGAGCATCATGGGCGGCAAGCTCGCGCGCTGCCACTGTGTTCATGCCCATTTGTGCGAAATTGCCGAGTAGGTCAAGCACCGTATTGAACACACCGAAGAGGCCCACGCCCACGGCTCCTATCCATATGGCCACGAGCTTGGTGCGCACCACCGATACAAGTATGCTGATGACCTGAACGCCTGAGAAAACGCCCATAGTCTTGACAATCAACGCCGTGGACTTGCTTTTAGATGCCATCGCTATGGATAGATGTATTGCATTGGAGGGGCTTTATCTGACCCATTGCAGAGGATTAAGTTTCTGACGCTCATGGCGCAACTCGAAATGCAGCACATGGCGTCCGTCATTGTCCGGGTCGGGCTGCACCTGCCCTATCGTCTGCCCGGTCTTTACGGTGTCGCCGGTCTTGATGGCCAGATTGCTGATGCCGGCATAGATGGTGATGTACTCCCCATGGCGTATCATCACGATATTATTGTAGCCGGGCTGATTGAACACAGCCGACACAGTGCCGTCGGCTATGGCACGTGCACGCCTGTTGGACGAAAGCATCTCTATGTCGATGCCCGAGTTCTGTACCTCTATGTTGGGGAAATCGGGGTGGGGATGGCGGCCGAACGCGCTGATTACGCGGTATTTGCCATCCACCGGAAACGGCAAGCGGCCTTTCATCCGCGCAAACTGCGAAACAGAGGCCGAGGCAATTAGCGGAGCGGCCTCGCGCACTTCACTCTCGCTGCGTTTGGCCGGTTTTTCCTTTGATTTGCCGGATGAGGGTTTTGGACTCTCTCGATCATTTCGTGAGGCCTGTTCCTGACGGCGACGTTCGCGTTCCTGACGCTCACGTTCCGCCTTCTCTCGGCGCAGACGTTCCTGTTCGAGGCGTCGCTGCTCGGCAGCGATGAGGCGGTCGAGTTCACGGTCAAGTTTCTGTAATTTCTGCTGCTGACGCGCGAGGTGCGCCTGAAGCTGCGAGCCCTCCTGCTTCAGACGCTCCACTATCTGCGAGGTCTCCTTGGAGTCGCGTTCCACGCTTGCCTTGGCGGTGTTGAGGCGGACGATATGGGCGTTTTTCTGGCGAAGCAGCTCCGACATGTCCGTTTGACGGGCATGCAGGGCTTCGACGGCAGTCTGAAGCTCCTGCTGCTTGGCGCGTCGCCAATGCCCTATCTGACGCAGATAGCGCATGCGCTGCACAGCTTCCTGAAACGACTCGGCAGCAAAAACAAACGACAGGTGGTCAAGCCGCCGCTCAGTGCCCTGGGAGCGTCGCAATATCTTGCCGTAGCTCTCGCGCAACTTCTCCACATGCTGCCGCATCTGCCCTATAGTATCGTCAAGCATCTCTATGCGTCGCGATATGGCAGCCGCGTCGGCCTGAGTCGCAGCTATCACTGTTGTCTGCTGAGCTATGCGCGAACGCAAGTCGTTGAGACGGTTGAGCTGCGAAGCGGTAGATTTGCGGTTCTGGTCAAGTTTGGCCGAAGTCTCCTTGATATCCTTGGCCGTGGCCTGTTGCTCACGCTTGACATCCTTCGATGTACGCACCGGAGCCTTCTTCTTTACGGCCTTTTTCTTCTTCGTAGTGGCTTTCTTTCCCTTTGAAGATGACTTCTTGGCAGGTGCCGCTTTCTTCTTGGATGTGCTTTTTTTCTTGTTCTGCGTCTGCGAGACAGGCGCAGCCACAGCCGGCACTACCGCAGCATCGCCAACCACAAAAGCCATGGCAGCCACCACCGCCACAGCCCTAAACCATCGCCAAAAAGAAGCACCACTCATCATAAGTGCAAATTTACCAAAATTTTTGCCCACAGCATATATGCGTAGATAATTTATGCAAGATTTTTGTTTTCGACAAAATAGCCCGTTAAACCGACAACAAACTGCGGTTTTTATTGATTTTACGCACAAAACAGCGTCATACTTACTCTTATTGGCATAATAAATTCAGGGAAATTTTGCTATCTTTGTTGGTGTAACAATTATCCTTACTTTTTTATCTCATTAGCATTACCTTATGGAAGGAAAAATGAAAAACTTACTGATGCTGGCGGCCGTCGGAGTGCCTATGGCTCTCGGAGCCGAGCAGGTCACCAGTCCTGATGGAGCTATAGTGGTCGACGTAGACATCGCCACCGGCGGTGTGCCCACCTACAAGGTGGACTACAAGGGGAAACCGGTAGTGTTGCCTTCGCGTCTCGGACTCACACTTGCGAGCGAGAGCAGCCGACGCGACTTCAGCGCGGATGCCGTCAAGACCTCAGCCGACGCGCTCCAGATGACGAGCGGTTTTGCCATCACCGACATCGAGCGCGGCGCCGTGGACGAAACATGGGCTCCGGTATGGGGCGAGGAGGACTCCATACGCTGCAACTACAACGAGATGGCCCTCAAACTGACCCAGACCGACCTTGACCGCTACATGATTGTGCGGTTCCGCGTGTTTAACGACGGCCTCGGCTTCCGCTACGAGTTTCCGGCGCAACCCCACATGACCTATTTCGTCATCAAGGAGGAAAACACCCAGTTTGCCATGACCGGCGACCACTGGGCCTACTGGATTCCCGGCGACTATGACACCCAGGAATACAACTACACCAAGAGCCGCCTGAGCCATATCCGCGACTCGTGGGAGCAGCACAAGAAGGAAAGCTCGGCCAATGCGTCATCGACCCTTTTCTCGCCGACCGGCGTACAGACAGCACTGCAGCTCAAGACCGACGACGGCATATACCTCAACATCCACGAGGCCGGTGTGAAGGACTACCCCACGATGCACCTCAACCTTGACGAGGCCTCCAACACATTCACCTCCCATCTGACACCCGACGCCACAGGCATGAAAGGTTACATGCAGACTCCCGAGGAGACCCCGTGGCGCACCATCATGGTGGTTGACGATGCCCGTGACATCCTCGCGTCGCGCCTCATCCTCAACCTCAACGAGCCTACAGCCTATGAGGACACATCGTGGATCAAACCCGTCAAGTATATGGGCGTATGGTGGGAAATGATTGCCGGCAAGGGCGACTGGTCATATACCAACGACCTCGCATCCATCAAGCTCGGCGAAACCGACTACACCAAGACCAAACCGCACGGTCACCACTCGGCCAACACCGAAAACGTCAAGCGCTATATCGACTTCGCCGCCGAACACGGCTTCGACCAGGTGCTTGTAGAAGGCTGGAACGAAGGCTGGGAGGACTGGATAGGCAACTCAAAAGACTATGTATTCGATTTTGTGACCCCCTACCCCGACTTTGACCTTGAAGGACTCAACAAGTATGCCAAGGAGAAGGGCGTGAAGCTGATGATGCACCATGAGACCTCAGGCTCCACACGCAACTACGAGCGCCACCTCCCTGCAGCCTACAAGCTGATGAACGACCTGGGATACAACTCCGTCAAGAGCGGATACGTGGGCAACATCATACCTCGCGGAGAAACCCACTACAGCCAGTGGAGCAACAACCACTATCTCTATGCCATCACCGAGGCGGCCAAACACCATATCATGGTCAACGCCCACGAAGCGAGCCGTCCGACAGGTCTTAGCCGCACATACCCCAACCTCATCGGCAACGAGAGCGCACGCGGCACAGAATACCAGGCCATGGGAGGCAATGCCAAGTGGCACACATCCATCCTCCCCTTCACCCGTCTGCAAGGCGGCCCGATGGACTATACTCCCGGCATTTTCGAGTTTGACCTCTCTACATTCTCGCGCCACAATAACTCCAAGATAGCATCGACCATCCCCGGCCAGCTCGCCCTCTACGTGACCATGTACAGTCCGCTGCAGATGGCAGCCGACCTCCCCGAGCACTATGCCCGTCACATGGATGCGTTCCAGTTCATCAAGGACGTGCCCGTCGAGTGGGAGAAGTCAGTGTATCTTGAAGCAGAACCGATGGACTATGTGACCGTGGCCCGCAAGGACAAGAACAGCGACGAGTGGTATGTAGGCTCCACCGCCGGCACCGCCGACCGTGACAGCAAAATATCACTGTCGTTCCTCGACCCGGGACGCAAATACACGGCCACAATCTATGCCGAAGCTCCCGATGCCAACACTGTCGACGGCCAGACTCGTTACAAGATAACCACCAAGACCGTCACCAACAAGACCAACCTCAAGCTGCATGCACTTGCCGGCGGCGGCTACGCCATCAGCATCAAGCCGGTCAAGTAAGAAACCCTGCATCCATAACATAACCGAGGAGTGGAATACCGCCGTATGGTCTTCCACTCCTCGTTGCTTTTTACAGCAGCTGCCGCGATTGTGTTGACGGCGCGGCGGTCAGAAGCACCAATCTGTCATTTCGGGGAGGCGGCCTGAGGCCGCAGGGGTGAGGCGATGTCTGTAGGGTTGAGGACTCCGCCGGCTACTCCGGTGATAGGAGTGTAGAGGCGCAGGCCGAATGTCGGGGCTATGGCTGTGATGTGCTCAAGCAGTTCGCTCATTATGGCCTCGTAGAGAGTCCAGTTGGTAGTGGCCGTGAACACATAGATATTCAGAGTGGTGCCTTGAGCCACCGGAGTCTCCAGACGCACGAGCATCTGCTGGTCCTTCGCCACCTGCGGATGGTTCATCAGATAAAGGCACACATATGCTCTGAACAGACCAAGATTGGTCTCGATGGTGCCGTTGACACTCATCTGCCCCTTGTTATACTCCACGAGAGCATTTGACGAACGTACACCGTCGACCCAGCTTTTGAGTAGGGGGTATTTACCTACCATGTCATCCACAAACGCCTCATCGGCCGGATGTATAGTGCTGTTTTCTACCGTAAGGTTATAGAATATGCGTCGCGCACCGCTCTCGCTCATCCCGCGCCAGTTCTGGAAACTGTGCTGTACGAGCATGTATGGCGGACATGTGATTATAGTGTTGTCAAAGTTACGCACCTTGACCGTCGAGAGCGAGATGTCGATGACATTGCCGTTGACAGGCGTGTCAGGCACCACAATCCAGTCGCCGATGCGCACCATGTCGTTCTGGCTCAACTGTATTCCGGCCACAAAGCCCAGTATAGAATCCTTGAATATCAACATCAATGCCGCAGCAAACGCACCCAACCCGGTAAGCAAAGCCGCCGGCGATTTGTCAATCAGCACCGATACCCCGATGATAAAGGCGATAATCCACAGAATGCCCTTCATAGTGTTAGCGATGCCTTTGAGAGGCAGGTTGCGCGTGTTTTCCTTGCGGTTATACCTGACCCATATGAAATCCACCACCGCCGCCATGGCATATGTAAACGCGATTATCGCATAGATATACAGCACTTTCATGATGACTATGCGCATCTGGCTGCCATAATTGAGGGTAAACGGCACGAGCGACAGAAGCACTATGGGCACTATGATATGACTGCACTTGGTGAACACACGGCTCTGCAGCAGGTCATCATCGAGCATCGTATGCCTCATCCCTGCAAGACGGCGCACGACATACAGGATACACTTGCGTATGAGCCACCCTATAAATATGGCCACGACAGCCACAATCACTATATACAACAAGCCCTCGATACGTGGCTCATGGCGCAGACCTATAATGTCAAGCAGATGGCGTATGATAACCATCAGCCACTGCGCTACCTCATGTGATGGTATAAACGAAGTAATCATATTACTTTATTAACACCACCGCTACAAGGATGGTTTAGAGGGTGTTTAATAACAAAATTTAAATCCTGAGTGGTGTATCTTTTGATTAAAT
>UQDU01000014.1 GCA_900539915.1 uncultured Bacteroidales bacterium
TTAATCAAAAGATACACCACTCAGGATTTAACTTTTGTTATTAAACACCCTCTTAGAGTGCCAGATTGTATATCTGCTCGGTGTCTGCAGCCCTCAGACGGTAATAACCGCCTATCTCCGTGCCTTTGTTCTGATGCAATTTCCTGACGAGAGTGGCTATATCGGGCTTCTCTATGCCGAGTTGCGCAAAGGTCACCGGCAAACCGAGCGAACGGAAGAACGCGCGAAGCAGCTGCACTGCCAGCAGAGCGGCCTTGCGGTCATCGGGCTCGGTCACTCCGAGCACGCGGCGGCCCAACTGTGCCACTTTCTCCGGCTTATGTTCGGCCATGAAAGTCATCCATGCCGGAATCACCACGGCCAGACCTGCGCCATGGGCCACATGGGTGTATAACGCCGAAATTTCATGCTCCATGAAGTGCGACACCCAATCCTCCACACGTCCTGTGCCACAGATGCCGTTGTGGGCGAGTGTACCGCTCCACATGATATTGGCTCGTGCCTGATAGTCCTTGGGATCGGCCATCACCTTGGGGGCTTCGGTCATTATAGCCATCAATACCCCCTCGGCCACACGATCGGTAATCTCCACATCGGTGGTCGGGGTGAAGTAACGCTCAAAGATATGCGCCATCATGTCGCATATGCCGCATGCTGTCTGAAACGGCGGCAATGTCTCTGTCAGAGCCGGATCCATCAGCGAAAACACCGGGCGCAGGCACTGTGTGCGCAGACTCAGTTTTATCATGCCGTCGGTGCGTGTAATCACCGAGTTGCCCGAACCCTCGCTGCCGGCAGCAGGAATGGTAAGCACGGTGGCCACCGGCACAGATTTCTCCGCCGGCACCTTGCCGCAGAAGAAATCCCAGAAATCGCCGTCATAAGGCATACCTATGGCTATAGCCTTGGCGGTGTCGATGGCCGAGCCACCGCCCACTGCTATCAAAGCGTCTATGTGTTCACGCCGTCCCAGCTCTATACCCTCATAGACGAGTGTATCCGTAGGGTTAGGCTGCGCTCCACCGAGAGGTACTATCTCTATGCCGGCCTCGCGGAGCGACGCACTGACCGTGTCAATCAAGCCGCTGCGCACCGCGCTACCCTGACCGTAGACGAGCATGACCTTCTTCCAGCCCTCGGCTGCAGCCTCTTTGCCGGCAAGATGCTCTACTCCGCGCCCGAAAATATAGCGTGTGGGTGTACAAAAGGTGAAATTTTCCATAGGTATGATGTAGAGTGTTTTATATCTTTTACTGCTTGATAATCCCTGTCACCACGATAGACTGTGACCCTCTCCAGGGCACGGTGGCATAGTAACGCTCGTATTCCAGCGTCACAGGCTTGCCGGAGCCTTGAAGATTCTGCAACGCCCTGACCACCGACGGGTCGGTCACCGAGAAGCTGAAATCGCGCGAATATATGCGAGTGGTGTCGGTCAACGCGCTCTCGGTAATCATCTGGCCCTCAAATGTCTTGAACACCATGCCCCGACGTTCTATCTGGGTGACATAGCCGGTCACACGGGCCTCGGTGATATAGGGGCTGAAATAACGGAAATAGCATGTCACTCCCAGACCGATGATGATGACCGTCAAAGCCCACGCCCAGAAGTGCGATTTATGCTTCTTGGGCTTGCTTTGCTCTGCAGCCTTGGCTGCATCATCGGCTATGTCGTCAGTGAAGTCCACATGCTTGTCAGGCTCTACAGGCTCCGGGGCTGTGGGTTTTTCAGATGCAGATGATGCAGGGGCATCGGTCTCGTCAAAGTAATCGTCAAAATTGTCGTCTTTCATCGTAGTAATCGTATCTGTGTCGGTATGGTATCAGTCGCAAAAACGGCTCTGGAATCACATCTTCATAGGCTCATCCTATTTTCCGCGCGAGCTGCGCTTATCAATCGATATGGCTATGAAGGTGATGATACCGAGGATAATCAGGAGCAGGGTGTTGGTACCCATGACGAGATTGGCGAAGGATGTGCTCATGTCCTTGAACGACACCCCTTCGGGCAATATGATGCCGGCCGAATAGAAGCTCAGGGCGAATATGACCGACCACTGCCATGGCCCGATGCCGCCGTTGCTCGGCACACCCATCGAGATGCTTGACAACACGAAGGTGACGAGCACAGCCAGTATCGTATAGTCGTGGATAATCTGCGTAGTGAAGCTAAAAGCGTGGAAAGCTATGTAGAGCTGCGTGAAGTAGCATCCCCACAGGGCGGCCGTGTAGAGCAGCCAGCGACCCTTTCCAGGCATCCTGACTATGACCGCAAAGCCTTCCCACAGGCCGTGCCACATGGATTTTATAGCGCGTAGCAGCTTATTGTCAGGCACTCGCGTAATCAGCAGCCATATGCCTATGACCACCACTCCTACCGCCGTCCAGAGCCACGGATTGGTCAGCACGGCATGCACACTCGCTGCAGCATCGGGATTCTGGGCGAGATAACGGTTCATCTCGCTGCCGGCGAGGATGAATGTTATCAGAGTCAGCAGCAGCACCGTCAGCGTATCGGCAAGCCGCTCGGCCACCATCGAGCCGAACACTGTGGTAAACGAAGCATCCTCTCTCTTGGCTATGAAACCGGTGCGCCACACCTCGCCGAGGCGCGGAAACACGAGATTGACGGCATATGTGCCGAATATGCTGTAGACGAGTATATAGAGCGGCACATTTATGTCAAGAGCCTTAAGCTGTATGCGCCAGCGCATGGCGCGGAACACATGGCTGAATATGCTGACTATCCACCCCAGACCTATCCACCAGAAATTGCAGTAGTCACGGATGATACCTACCATCTCCTTGAAGTCAATCCCGGTGAACAGCAGGTAGCAAAGCCCCACCGTGATAATCAGCGGCACGCCGTAGCGGAGTATAAGCACCAATGCCGACGGTTTCTTGCTGTCGGGAGCCATGTATTCGGAGTCTGTCATAAAGGTCTGTTGTTAAGTATCAAACATAATGTGCAACTTGAGGCTATTGCAATGCGTGGCTTCAACACCGCCAAACTGTAGGGATGCACCCTGGTGCATCCGATATACAGGCTGATTATCAATATATTGGCGGCTGCACCAGGGTGCAGCCCTACAATTTGACTGTTTTGCAAAACCCTCCTGTAGATGCCGCATCAACGGCGTGGACGGGGAGACGGGTTGGGCTCGGTGGGCTTGACGCGGGCCAGAGCTTCGTAGAGATCCCATACCTTGACGTTGCCGTCTTCGCTGACATACTTCTTCATCGCCTTGATATTGGCGTTTTCGTTAGGTGAGCCTTTGGCAGCCCACAGCATGTCGGCAATCGAACGAGCTATGCGGTTATTGAGGTTCTTATCAACGATGATGTACTCATGGTTGACCACGGCATCAATGTCGCCGGCAGATATGGCGGTGATAAGGGCCTTGTATTTGTCGGTCTTAAGCTCGGCACTGTTCCAGGTCTTGGTGTTATCGTTGAGATAAGCTATATCGGCTGCCTCGTCGGCCGAAGGCGTGGCGGCAGATGGAGCCACAGCCTGTGGCTGGCTTCCTGTGGCGGCAATCTCTGCGTTAAGTTCTTCCTGGGTGACCTCCTGGCTGAACTCCTGAGAGGGCTCGCTGTCAGGCAGCAGGAAGTAGGCGATGCCGCCGGCTATTATCAGCACCAGCATGATAACCACAAACCAGAGTCCGCGGTTGCTGTGCTTGGAACCGACTACAGTCTCTTCCACTGCATCATCCACAGCCTCTGACTGGCTGTCGGTGGCTACGGATATTTCCTTGTGAAGCTCGCGGGCATTGCGGGCTTTGTCCTTGCGGTTTTTGCCCATATCGGGTGTGGCGCGGTCAAACACCGGGGCCACAGGACGCACCGGGGCCTGAGGCTGCTGGTGGTGGATTGCTGCCGGGGCGTCAGTAGCACTGGCCACAGGCTGCACAGCCGCAGCGACAGGCCGCAAAGGCGACTTCATATCCACGTTGTACACCTCGGCATTACCGGCCACAGTCAACCTGTGGGCGCGGAAACCGTGGAAATTGCCCGAATGGAGCTGGCTGTATTCAGGAGTGTTCTTTTCAAGTGTGATTTCCTGAGTGAATATGCGTCCGCCGCCGAAGTCCAGGCGCAGTGTGATTCCCTGCTCTACAGGCTCGAGCACCAGCTCTACTTTCTCGCAATTGATAAGCTCGGCCGGGCTTTTGAGCACCTTGAGAGGCTTGTAGTTGTTGCTTGCCACCTGTATCTCGGTAGTCCCGTTAGGCGACAGGTCACGCTCGGTGATTTCAATATACGGCTCCATCGTATTGATGGGGCGTCCGTTGACATTGATGGTGTAGCCATTGACAGGGATACCCTTTGACGAGCGTACCTCCAACGGCACTCGCCTCACGAATCCCATGCCGCTCTCGGATGCCGTCTTCACTCTCAGAGCCGGACCTTCGTAACGCACGTAGGGCGACGGAGCGCCTACCGATATGTTTTCCGACCTCGGATTGAAGCCGGCCTTTGTAAATGTCAGGGTCAGACGCTCGCCGTCGGTCACGACTATGCGTGACGGCGTACATCCCACCGGAGCGATGACTGTATATTCACGCTTGACAGGAGCGGTGATGCGGTCAAGTTTGCTACCCGGGCGCAATGAGGCCGTGGCCGGTACCACGAGCACTCGGTCAAAACAGGCATACTCCACCTGCGACGGAAACGACAGGGTGCTGTCAAGCTCGCTTGAACTTGCATATGTGCGGTAGCAGAAAGGCTGCTTGGGCGCAGAGGCCGATGTCAGCGGACGCACATACTGCCACGATTTCAGCCGCTCGGGCTCAGCCGGGACTCCGGCCGACACGAAGCAATGCTCCACGGCATCGTCACTGAGCGAACGGTCTTCTACAAGTGTTTTCTTCAGCTCGCCGAGAAGCTGCACAGTGCGCCGGCCTGACAGTGCGCATTCGTTGTCAAGGCGCAGTGTCAGCACGAAACAACTCCCGTCGGCACTCGCCGGATTGGGCGTGACCAATGAGAAATAATGTCCGCGTGTCGACGACCATAACGCATAGCATTCACGCAAGTTGAGAAACTCGCGTATGGCTTTGGTTCCGTCAAATATCGCTTCGGCGTCGATGTCCTCGCCTGTGGGATAGTTGTAGATTACGTTAGGCTGGCCGGAAACCATCTCCGACAGTGAAACTCGTATATAGCCGTATTTTGGCATGACTCTGTTAGTATAAGATATGTTGCAAATTAGGGTATAGAGAGGGTGTAATCAACTGCAAATATAGCCAAATAAACTCTATCCGCCAAGATGATGTTATATTTGTATCTTCACACTCTCGAAATTCAAACTGATATGTCACCTTCAACATCGGGATGCGGATACGATGTCGCCCCATGCAATATATCATACGCCCCACGGCTGGTATTCAGCGAGTTTTCGCTCGATGAGATTCCCCTGATACGCTCGCTGCTCGACTCGGCTCCGTCACGCACATGCGATTTCACCATCGGAGGCATATACATGTGGACCGACTATTTCCGCTACCGCCGCGCCATAGTCAACGACACGCTCATAGTCAGCGGCCTCAGCGAACTGGATGTCACCAAGGCTGCGTTCTCGCTCCCGGTGGGACGCATGCCGCTGATACGCAGCATAGCCATGCTGCGCGACTACTGCCAGTCACGCGGTATAGAATGCCGCCTGTCGGCCATACCCGAGGAGGCAGTCGCATCACTCGAAGGCTTAGGAGGACGCATAGAGGCCGAACTGACCGACTGGGCCGACTACCTCTACGATGCAGCCCCACTGTCCACGCTGTCAGGCAAGAAGATGAGCAAAAAGCGCAATCATGTCAACGCCTTCGCGCTCGCATACCCTGACTACCGCTTCGAACCGATTACGCCCGACAATCTGCAGGCCGTATCCGAATTTTACAGCACAATGCACCTTGCAGCCGACAAGGGGGTGACCGCCGAAGTGGAGCGCATGCAGACCCTCCGGGTCCTGGCAGACCTGTGGTCCTATCCTTTCCATGGGGCTGTGCTGTCGACACCCTCCGACGGCATCGTGGCTTTCACTCTCGGCGAAATCAAGGATGACACGCTCTATGTCCACATCGAAAAGATGCGCCACGACATCACCGGGGCCGGCGAAACCGTCAACAAGCTCTTTGCCGCCGAAATGACCGACCGCTACGGCATCCGCTACATCAACCGCGAAGAGGACGCCGGCGACGAGGGTCTGCGCCACGCCAAAGTGTCCTACCACCCCACCGCCATGCTCCGCAAATACGACATAGTGTTCTAACTCTCCGTCAGAAAATCTGATAAGTCTTATAAATCTTATAAGAACTTATATGACTTATAAGAAATTATAATATACTCCACCACAGACAAATCAAAGGAGGCGCCCCCGGGGGGACGCCTCCTTAAATGGATTATATCAGGCTGTCTGTGATCAGATAGCTGTCAGAGTAGCGTGGTAGGGAACCTTGCTGAGGTCGAGGGTGACTTCGAAGGTGCCTGCAGCAGGAGCTGTAAGGTTGCCGGAACCACCGTCGCATACGAGGTCGTCCATGCCGTTACCGCCGTTGCCATACTGGATGTCCCAAGCACCGTCAGCGCGGAACTTGAACTCGTCGCCTGCTGCGAATGTCACAGTAGCCTTCCAGATCTGACCGTCAACAGTGGTCATGGGGACATCAGTACCCCAGCCAGAAGCTGCGAAACCGCCGATTACACCCCATGACTGTACGGGACCGTAAACGGTCTCCCAAGTCATAGATACAGTGCTCATGCGCACGCAGTAGTAGCCTTCGTCAGACACTGTGAGGTTGCCTGCACCACCGTCAGTAGACAGTGTGCCAGCTTCAGCACCTGCGCCGAAGTTGATACCGTTCCAGTCAGGCTGTGTTGTGAACTTGAAGCTGCCCTTCAGAGGCATCCAAGACTCATAAGCAGCACCGGTGGGTGTGGGATAGATCTTGGCGGAAGCAGTCTGGCTCCATCCGTTGGCATCGCCAGGAGTGTAGAGGAAGTCATATACGGGGGTGAACTCGTAAGTCATCATCTCGAGGTTGATAACCATGACATACTTGCCGACAACACCGTTGAGGCAGCCTGCACCGCAGTCTTCAGTAGCTGTACGGCCAACGAGTTTGCCAGAGAGGGCACCGTCACCATTGGTAGCGACACCAAATGCTGCGTCATCGCCGTCAACCCAGTTGCCTGTCTCATAGGTAGACTGAGGAACGACCTTCCACCACCATTCGCTGCCGTCAAGGTCAACTACGTAGGTGAATACGGGATCGTCATATACATCCTTGCCAGAGTGGTTCATCTGGAGAGCACCGCCTACGCTCCAGCCGTTGATTGTGCCGAGGAGATAGTAAGCAGGTTCAACCACGAAGTCAGGAGGTATGGGAGCCATGTAGAAAGCCTGGGGAGCGTAGTAGTAGTCGCTGCCGTTGAGGCGGATGTTGCTGACGTTTTCGCCGTCAACATAGCCTGCGTAGCGTACCCACATTTCCTTCACTTCAGACTTGCGTCCGAACATGTTCTCATAGATAACCTGAAGGTCATCGGCTGTAGTAGTGATAACGCCGTTGTTGAGAGTGCAAGGCACTTCCTGAGCGTTAGCGAAGTTCTCGTTGTCAGCAAGCCAAGCCTTGAAGTAGAGCTTGTAGCCGGCAGGGAACTGACTCTCGTCGACAGTAACATCAGCGAGTTGGATGGGATAACCGAGCTTGCCGTAAGCATCGAGATCGATAGTAGCGAGGTCGCCTGTCTCCTCGTTAGCAGCAAGATACTGGCTTGAAGCCACGGTGATGCCGTCAACATTGAGGATCTGCTCCTCGGGAGTGACGGGAATCTGGGGATTGGGCTCCTCATACTGGCTGCAGGCGGTCATGCCTGCTGCCAGAACGAGAGCACTCAGATATGTGAGTTTTTTCATTGTGTTCGTTGTGCGTTTTTTTAGTTAACGAATGGAACTGTGTGAATTATCCAGTCCCTCAATTAGAGTGCGTGGTCAGAGAATGTTACCTTCATAGAGTTGAGGTCAACGATGATCCACATCTCACCGCCGGGCCAGGTCGGGAAGTTGAAGTTACCCCTACCATAGACAGCGTTTTCGGTTACTGTGCCGTCTGCGCCGAGAGCAACGCCCTTGTTGTCACCGTCATTGGCTGCAGCACCGATAGAAGGCAGAGAACCGTCATTGCCCCAGTCACCGAGTTCGGTGTAGAAACGGAATCCGAGGTTAGCATCAGCTGCGATGTTGAAGTTGCCACGGTAGGTCTTGGTACCTATTTCGTCATCAGCCTCGAAGAGCATCATGCTGCCATCGCCGATGTTCCAGCCTTGGGGTGAACCAACGAGGAAGATGTAACCAGGCTCGCGGAAGTTGATAAACCACTTAACCTGCTTGAGCTCGATAGCGTTAGAGTAGCACTTTGTGTCCTCTACGTCGCCGATCTGAGCTATGGCACGGAGATAAACCTTGGTGGGAGCAGCCTGCTCGAGGGCGCCTGTGTATACATTGCCGGCACCGTCATAGATGGTCTGGATACCGGTAGTCTTGTCAAGCACCTTGGTGAAGCCCATCAGCGATGTGATGGCGGTGGCGAGACTCTTCTGTGTCAGCACCACTGTGTGGTTGGCTTCGCCCTTCTGTACTACGTCATAGTTGATGGTGTAGACTTCGTCTTCGTTTTCCCAGTTCTGTGTCAGAGACACCTGAGCGAGGTAGTTGACAGCTGCAGGGAAGCCGTAGTCAGGCTGTGAATATACCTGGAAATCAAAAGTAGCACCGTCAGCATTCTGGAGCTGGAGCTCCTGAGAAGCATAGACGGGATCATTGATCTGGAATGATACCGCGTTGACGTCCTGGTCAGGCAGCTGAAGCTTGGGGTCGGTGGTCGACTCGCAAGAAGCAAGGCCGAACATCGCTGCCACGCCTGCGGCAAATATTGATATTTTTTTCATTGTCTTGAAAAGCGTTGTTTGGAAGTTTATTAAACTGTTGAAACAGCCGGATTATCAATAGCCGGGGTTCTGCTTCATGCCTGCGAGCGACACGATGGTGCTGGGCAGAGGATAGAGGTTGTAGTGGGCGGGGAAATCAGAGCCCTTGAGGGTCTGGTTCTTCCATGTCCAGTTGTAACCGCTGATCCACTTGCCGGCACGGATGAGGTCGGTGCGGCGTACGTTCTCGGTGTAGAGCTCGCGGGCGCGCTCCTGGAAGAGGTTGTCGAGGTTGAACTCGCCAGCGCTCCAGCCCTGGAGACCTGCACGTTCGCGGATGTAGTTGGTATATTCGAGAGCCTTGGTGGAGTTGCCCTGCTGGAGGTAAGCCTCGGCGGCGCTCAGGTAGATTTCAGCCAGACGGATTACGGCGTAGTCGTTGCTGATCATCTTGGTGGCGTTAGGCTGAGAAGCCATCTTGTCTCCATATTCGTCAAGGTTCCAGTTGGTGTACTTGATAGCGAGGTAACCGTTGTTGCCCCATGATGCCTGATTGTATGTGAGATCGGAGAAGCTGAAGCCATCGGCGGCTGTGCACCACCATGCAACACGCTGGTCATCAGAATTGGTCATGTTGGAATCCCACTCAAACAGAGCTGCGAACTCAGGACGTGTAGACATACACTTCCAAGCCTCAGTCTGGTTGTACTTGGCATTCTGGTCACCACCGATCCAACCGGCGATCATGAACATAGAGTTAGCATAAGAAGTCATGCGTTCTGCATCGCTGGGGATTACCCAAAGGTTCTCGTGTACATCACCTGAGCCACCGTTGGCATACTGGCGGTTGTTGGCAGCGAACAGTGTAGAGTAGTTCTTTGCAAGACCTGTGGCAACGCCGTCGCTTGCCACGAAACCTGTGCCCTTGTGGCGTGTGATGATGTTCTCAGCGTGACGGAGGCAGTCAGCCCAGCGGGGTGTGCCAGTGTAGACCTCAGCATTGAGGTAGTACTTCACGAGGAGAGCCTCAGCGACTTCCTTGCCTACATAGCCCCAGCTCTGCGAAGCGTTGCTGCCGTAATCGGCCACAATCTGCTCAAGTTCCGTGGTCATGATGCCGAAGAGCTCGGCACGGTCCATCTGGGGAGGAACTGAACCGATAGAGGTATCGTCAGATGCGTAAGGCACATTGCCCCAGAGGTCAATCAGATAATAATAAGCGGCAGCACGGAGGATTCGGGCCTGACGGAGATATTCGTCGGCCTTCCACTGTGAGTCGGCAGGGATGTTGAAATATCCGTTGTTGACAGTCTGGATGAAGTCGGTACAGGTAGCAACGTTGATCATCAGACGTGAGTACACACCGTACATGATGGTGTTTGACGGTGACGCGATACCGTACTGTATCAGACCGTAGTCGGCGTCAGCGGCAGGAAGCCAGTTAGCCTCGTCAGTAGGGATGGTCTCAAGGATGAAAATGGCGCGCTGGAATGTGGTCATACCTTCGTCAGTACCGCTGACAGCAGCGTTACCGTTGGCACCGTAGGTGGCAAACTGAAGGTAGCAGTCAGCCATCACACGATCCATATAACCCACGGGGTCCTCGTCAAACGATCCCGCAGTGACTTTCTGGGGGTCGGTGGGCATCAGGTCGAGGTCGCCTGTACAGGCTCCGAGTGCCATTGATGCCACAGCTCCTATGGAAAGGATGAATTTATTGATAGTTTTCATATAATGGTTTCTATTCTTGTGCTTTTGGTTTTAAGATTTAGAATGTGGCAACAAGACCGAGAGTAGCCGTGATGGGTCGGGGATATACGTTGTTGTCGATACCTGACTCAACTTCGGGGTCAAGACCTTTGTACTTGGTGATTACGAAGGGATTCTGTACGGCACCGAATATGCGGAGGTTCAGACGGCCCTTGAGGAGTGAATCGAATGTATAACCGAGGGTGATGTTGTCGCAGCGGAGGAAGCTGGCGTTCTCTACGAAGTAGCTTGAGAGCACGAGTTCAGACACGGGAGTGCTTTCGGGGAACAGATAAGTGTTGTCAAGCAGGTTGTTGAGACCGTAGCTGTTTACGCCGGCGAGACGTGTGCGGTCATACTTGGGACCGTTGTACACGTAGTTGCCTATGTTGGCGCGGAGGCTGATGCCGAGATCCCAGTTCTTGTAGTTGAAGTTGTTGTTCCAGGTCATGGTCCAGGGAGCTGCCGGAGTGTGGAAGTTGATCTTATCGGCATCGGTGATCACGCCGTCGCCGTCCTGGTCAACATATACACCGGGGATGGGATCGCCTGCCTGGTCATATACCTGCTGATAAACGCGGTATGTATAAGCGGGCTCGCCTACCATGTGGTACTGGAGCACTGTACCTGTACCAGAGGGTGTGTTACGTGCGTTGATGATTGAAGTCTCAGCATCGCCGGTCAGAGATGTAATCTTGTTCTGGTTGTAAGCCACGTTGTAGCTTGTGCTCCAGGTGAAGTCCTTGGTCACGACAGGCTTGGCTGTGATGGTGACTTCGACACCGGTGTTACGGAGTGTACCGATGTTGCGGTTCATGAAGTTACCTGTGTTGAGACCTGCAACGGGAACCCATGCGAGGAGGTCCTTGGTGTTGCGGAGATACCAGTCGGCAGCGAGGGTGATGCGGTTGTTGAGCCATGCAGCGTCGATACCGATGTTCCAGGTAGTTGTTTCCTCCCACTTGATGTCGGTGTCGTAGGGAGAAGGATAGAGAGGCTCAACCCAAGAGGGGTTAGAGCTGCTGGTGCCGTAAGCGGGATAGAAGAATCCTTCACCGTTGCCGTTCCATGCAGATACATTATATACAGGGAGATATGGGAAGTAGCTTCCGCCGAGGTCCTGCTGACCAGTTACACCCCAGCCGAGACGGAGCTTGAGGTCGTTCCACTTGTCGCGTACGCTTTCAAAGAAAGGCATGTTGGCGATCTTCCAGCCGAGGGCTACTGAGGGGAAGAGACCCCAGCGGTTGTCCTTGCTGAAGCGAGAGGTACCGTCGTCACGGAGAGTGAATGTCAGGAGGTATGTATCGTCAAATGAGTAGTTCAAACGACCGAAGAATGAAACGAGCTGCAGAGGCTCTGCCCACATATAGAGGGGTGAAGTGTAGTAGCCTACATTGTAGTCGCCCTGAGGATTCTGGTTGAGGGTGAAAGTGTTGGTGGCAGCGTCGAAGCTCTGGGTGAAGCCGAGAGAAGCGAGCTCGGTATGGCTGCGGCCATGGTAGTCAAACTTCTGCCAAGAGTAACCTGCCATAACGTCGAGGTTAGACTTGATAGCTGCGAAATCCTTGCGGTAGTTGATGTAGAAATCAAGGAGAGTGTTGCGCTGGAGCTCGTACCAGTCGTAGAGCGTGCCTGCGCCGTTCTCACCGATCTTCTGGGTGTTGCCGTCGCGCCAAGCCATGATGGAGTTGGGAGCGATTTCAGTCTTAGACTTGTTCTGGCTCACCTGATAGCCGAGGTTGAGGTTGAAGTGGAGTTCGGGGAGGAAGTGGAGAGCGTAGTCGATCTGGAGGTTACCGGTAGATGAGAGTGACTGACCTTCGTTCTTCTTGTCCTCAAGCATCTGCAGAGGGTTCTGGGCAGCCTGAGTGTCAGGAGTACCGTTGGCGTTGAGCACGTTGGTGTAACCGTTGTAGATTGACATGCCAGTGTTGCCTACAGTATTATAAGCGTGGCGTACGGGGAGTGTGGGGTTGAAAGCCGAAGCAGATCCCACAGCACCGAGGTCCGCATTGCGAGTCTTCACGTAGCTGCCCTGGGCATTGGCGTTGATAGAGAGCTTGCCATTGAAGAACTTCGGGCTGAGGTTGAAGCCTACGGTAGTACGCTGCATGTTAGAAGTCTTCACGATACCCTGGTTGTTGGTATAAGAAGCGTTGACACGGTAGGGAAGGAAGCCTGCTGTACCGCCCACGCTCAGAGAGTAGTCCTGAGAGAACGATGTGCGGAGCACTTCGTCCTGCCAGTTAGTGTTGGCATCGCCGAGCTGAGCGATAGCGCTTTCGCTCTTGAGAGTGTTGCGGACAACGTCAGCAAACTTGGCACCGTCCATAAGATCAAGAGTCTTGCGGGCAGTGTTCACATGCCAGTTGGCAGCGAAGTTGATCTGGGGCTTGCCGGCAGTACCTTTCTTGGTGGTGATGATGATGACACCGTTAGACGCACGAGAACCGTAGATAGCGGTTGCCGAAGCGTCCTTAAGTATGGTCATTGATTCAATGTTCTGAGGATTGACCATTGTAAGGGCGTTAGTACCACCAGCTGCGTCCTGGTTGGTCATAGGCACACCGTCGATCACGATAAGGGGGTTGTTAGATGCATTGAGCGAGGAACCACCACGGATGCGGATAGTCGCATTACCTGTAGGATCACCACCGTTGGTTGTAACAACCACACCAGGGCTTGCGCCTACGAGGAGGTCCTGAGCAGAGGTAGCCATACCGGCGTCAACGTCGTCAGGCTTAACCATTGCCACTGAACCAGTAGCGTCGCTCTTCTTAACTACACCATAACCGATGGCGACAACCTCACCGAGCATCACTGAGTTTTCAGAAAGCTCAACATTGAGAGTGTTCTTACCGTCGACGGCGATGGTCTGGGGATTCATACCCACATAAGAGAAGGTAAGAGATGCGTTGGGATTGACTTTAATGGTGTAATTACCGTCAATGTCCGTAGCAGTAGCGGCATTCTGACCCTGCGCTACGACGGAAGCTCCGATCAGGGGCTCGCCTGTAGTGTCAGTCACCGTACCTGTCACTGTGATGGTCTGGGCGTTGACTGCGAGTGTACACAGAAGACCCATCATCATGAAAAGGAATCGAATTCCTTGGGTTAAGTGTTTCATTTAATTTAAGATTGGTTGTATAAGGATTAATGTTCTCAGATTTTCAGCAGGAACTGTATAATCTTATTTGGTTTGGGATGGTGCAGTCACATCTCAAGGATGCAGACATGCGAAAAATGCGGCGCTTGGCGCAGCATCTCCTTGACACGCTATGCGTCAAGGCGGGAGGGAGGCAGCAATGTTTCGTTCCATTTCGGTATAGGGTTGTTAGGGTAAGAAGTTATGTTTCCGGTTAATGTTTGCAAGAATCTTCCACTCAGGAAGACAGTTCACGTCGGGCCACAATATGACCCAATGGTGCGAATACAAAATTATTTAATATATGTGAACTATATCCATGAGTGAAGCTTCAAGTGAGATATATTTAGGTTTGCAAAATATTTAAACAGCTGTATATAAGATAATTGTCTCATATAGCAAATGAGGGTTAAATGAGGTCAAAGTGAGAAAGCTAAATTAAATCATATTTATCTTTCTTTAGTATGATACCCCTACAGGGGCTGTAGAGGCTTTCGATTTCGTATAGGCTTGGACGAGCCAAACCGTTTACGGATGCAAATGTAGCAAAATGTTAACAATAAATAGCCATGTGCGAGGCCATTTATTAATATTTTTAAGATTTATGTTATGCAACATATTTCTGCGAAAATGCACCATCACCCATCCGACGCACCTTAACTTATATATCGCAATAAGCAATCAGACGCTCGCTACGGCATCCTCAAGGGTGGTGTCAGGAGCGATTTTGTTTTTGTAGCGCGAGCGGTAATTGTAGACGGTGGCGACGGCGATGTTGAGCATCGAGGCGAGACGCTTGCTGTCGGTAACGCCGAGACGCATCAGGGCGAATACCCTCATCTCGGAGGTCATGGTGCCGTCGGGGCGCAGGGCGAATCTCTCCCCCTCGCCTATCAGCTCATTGAGACGGCTGATGAAATCGGGATATATCTTAAGAAACTGTGAGTCGAAATATGAAAACAATTTCGCCATATCCTCGTCGACCGAACTTGACCGCAGATGCTGGTGCAGGTCTCCCCAATTGCTGGCGGCCGAGAGCTTGAACAGCTTGTTGCGCGTGCGGTCCTTGTCGACCACGCTGTCTCCGGCGAAATCAAGCATTGACACCAAAGCCGACTCCGTGAGAGCGAGTTTTTCAGTACAAAGCTCCAGCTTCCGGTTCAAAACCGCAATCTCAGCGACTTTAGATTGCAGCATTTTAATCTTTGAGGCCGTTTCTGAGGTCTGTAGAGCCTCTTTATGGACGTTCCTACGGTCTTCACGGAGCAAGAACAATACATACAGAAATCCGAGCACCACGAGAATCGAGCATACCGGGATACTCACAGCCATGTTTCTGACGAAAATGCCGATACAGCCTACGGCAAGAGTCAGCACGGGCAACGTCCAAAGGAGCAGTCTGTTTTGTCGCGTTCCAATCATAGGGATGTTGATACAAAAAAAAGGGTAAGCTTACTACATCGCACCGCTACGACTCGGTACCGTTGCTCCGATCAAGGCCTGGCGGAGTTCCCGAGGAGCTGGTCGTGTAGGACTTACCCGACCGCAAAGTTACGAAATTCTGCCATACATGCAAACAATCGCCTGAAGTTTCGCCGCATTTATTTCAATCAAAGCAATCCACAGCCACTACCAGCAGTCAGTATGCCGCGAAATCTCCGGGATGGTGCTACGGTGATATTCAGGATCAAGCCCCCTCAGGCGTTGCGACTGATAATCCTTGAGCAATATGCTTACATACCGCCCGAGGAGCAGTATGGCTATGATATTGCACAGTGTCATCAGGGCCATAGTGATGTCAGCAAGCCCCCATGTCAGGTCAAGGGTGGCCACGGAGCCTATCATCACCATGGCGCTTGAAGCTATGCGCAGACCCACGGTAATGCCGCGATTCTTCCTGATGAAGGCGAGATTGCTTTCACCGTAGTAGTAGTTGGCGATTATACTCGTAAAGCCGAACAGCACTATAGCCACAGCTATAAACACAGATGCGACACCTCCGATTTCAGCGTCAAGGGCAGCCTGGGTCAGCTCTATGCCTGTCAGTCCGGTATCGACCACACCGCTGCACAATATTATGAAAGCCGTGGCGGTGCATACCAGCAATGTATCGGTATATACGCCGAGGGTCTGTATCAGCCCCTGCTTCACCGGATGGCTGACCGCCGCCGTGGCAGCAGCGTTAGGAGTGGAGCCTTCGCCGGCCTCGTTGCTGAACAGCCCCCTCTTCACGCCCATTATCATCGCCATTCCTATGGAACCTCCGGCCACCTGCTCTATGCCGAACGCATTTTTGACAATCATGGCCATCACATGCGGAAAGCTGTCAATGCGGATTACGATTACATAGAGAGCCAGCAGCAGATACAGCACCGCCATGACCGGGACCACAACCTCGTTGATTTTAGCAATTCTCTGTATGCCTCCCCATATCACCACGAGAGTCAACACCGTCAATACGATGCCTGTTACATAGCGTTCGATGCCGAAGCTGCTTTGTATGGCTATGGATATAGTATTGGACTGCACGGAGCTAAATGCCAGGGCAAACGTCACTGTAATCAGCACGGCGAATATTATGGCATACCACCGCTTGCCGAGCCCCTTGCTGATGTAGTATGCCGGTCCGCCGATATATGAATGTTCTCCGCGCACCTTAAACAGCTGGGCCAGCGTGGACTCCACAAAGGCATTAGCCGAGCCGAGAAGCGCCACAACCCACATCCAGAACACCGCCCCGGGGCCGCCGAGAGCTATCGCTATGGCCACGCCGGCCACATTACCCGTGCCGACACGGCTTGCCAGCGAGACAGCAAAAGCCTGAAACGAGCTGATCTTCTTGTCAGCCGGGAGTGACAGGTCTTTCTTGTCATCATGCTTTTGGCTTGAATTGACCAGCAGACGCAGCATCTCCCCTATCATGCGAAATTGCACACCTTTGAGCCGCAAAGTGAAGTAAAGCCCCGTGCCAAGCAGCAGCACAGTCAGCAGATACGTCCAAAGAAAATCATTGATATGTCCTATAATATCCATAAAGGGAATTTAATGTCTTTAAATACAACTTAAAAATAAACAACACACACCTGATATAGGTTTATGACCGCCTATATGGCATCACTGTGACTCATTTTTCACAATAATTTTACAAATTTCGCATAATATCGTCATAATCATAATCTACAAAAGCTATAAAGCATCAATTATATGTTAATTATAGTTAATTAGTGAACTTTTTTAAGGGTTAAATTTGGTTTATCTCAAAAAGTGGCCTAAATTTGCATCGTGTTTTTCATGGTATTAGATTTAAGGTTAACAAAGATTGGTTGTCGTGAGACAATCAATTTCTTTTTTATACCTACTCCAACATGACAGCAGCATGGACGTTACCCTGACACTTCCCGAACTAAACCTACCGCCGCACCCGTTGCAGCTGCGCCGTATGCCCGACGGAAACGTCCAGGTCTACGACCCTCTGAGACTCAAATGGATAATCCTCACGCCCGAGGAGCATGTACGACAGAGGTTTGTGACCTACTTGACCTCATCACTCGGATACCCGGCCGGCATGATGGCCAACGAAGTGTCGCTGCGCCTCAACGGCACATCAAAGCGATGTGATACCGTGCTGTTTGACCGCTCACGCCGCCCACTGGCCATAATCGAATACAAAGCCCCCTCCATCCCTATCACACAGGCTGTGTTTGAGCAGATTGTCAGATACAACATGGTGCTCCGCGCCTCATATCTGATGGTCAGCAACGGCCTGAAGCACTACTGCTGCCACGTGGCCTATACTCCGCCAAAGGTCACATTCCTCACCGAAATCCCTGCATATGCCGTCATCACAGGCTCCCCTCAAGATACAGCAGTGACTCCGGACCGAGATTAAAAAGCAGGTCGACTATGGACATATGCGGCAGAAAACCGAGCTTGTCCTCACGGACCTGATAATACGGCCTGAAATCCTCAATTGCAGCCACTCCGCGCCTCATGTCATGCACTGCGGCCGTTTCTGCGCCCAACACACCGTAAGAAGGCATGCGCAGCCCTATCAGGCGGCACACCACAGCGTCAAGGTCGCGGCAGAAATCCACAAGCCTCGTCCCGACACGCCCGGCATCAAACAGCCCTGCGAAATCATCGGCATAGAATTCGAAATAGGGAGTGCGCCCGTAGGCACTCTCCAGCGCCGTCATGGCAGTCAGCCACCAAGGGCTGTGGTCAGAGAGAAGTATGTCGGATAAGAGGGTGCCATGATGGACGGCAGGATGCACGATGGGCACCGTCACGTTGAGTGCTCCGCGTGTATCGGCAATGGTGAAGCGGTGGGTGGGCTTTGCCCTCTTGTCATAGGGCAAGCCGACATCCACCGCCACAGAGCCGTGGGATGCCATGTGGATGTAGCGGTCGACCGACCCGAGCAGTTCAGGCCGCAAAAGCAGCGGCGGAGCGTCAGTTGCCGGCATTGGCATCCATGAATATACGGTTCCAGCGCATCTTGCCGTCAAGCCAGCCTTTATCCTTATCAAGCGATATGAGCACACGCATGGGCTTGCCTACGATATGGTCCTCGGGCACGAATCCCCAGAAACGGGAGTCGAGCGAATTGTCGCGGTTGTCGCCCATCATGAAGTAATAGTCCATCTGGAAGGTATAGGTATCCTGCGGTTTTCCGCCGATCCAAAGCTTACCGTCGCGCCACTGCGCATCAGTGTTATGCTCGTAATTGCGTATCACACGCTCGTAGGTCTGCCATGCTTTCCGGTTCATCTTGATTGTGGCACCCTTGCGCGGAATCCACAGCGGCCCGTAGTCGGCAATGGTCCAGTCGGTGGCCACGCCATAGGGGAACACATCATCGCTCGGCCATACAGGCTGCTGCATGATGTTGACAAAGCCCGGCATAGCTTTCAGACGGCTGACCATCCCGGGTGTCAGCGGCGACACATAAATCGGAGGCACAGAGCCGTCGGCATTAACGCGGAATCCCGAAAGCCTGACGCCCTCTATCTCCTCAGGCTGGATGGTCAGATAGTGGCGGTCATCTTCAGATATGCCCAATGCCTCAAAATCGGCATCCGAGAGCATACGGCCGTCAAACTGGTAGAAATAATTATGCTGCACGGTCTCAGGCTGCGGAAGCGCCTTGCCATTGATATGCACCACCCCTCCGACTATGGAGAGCGTATCTCCGGGGAGTCCCACGCACCGCTTGACATAATTTTCGCGGCGGTCAACAGGGCGGTATATCACTTCGCCAAACTGCTCCTTATTGCCTCGGACCGCATCGCGTCCGAAGTGCCGCACGAGAGTATAGTAGTCAGGATTCTGCACCTTAAGCGCCACCGTGTCACCGGCAGGGAAGTTAAACACCACGATGTCGCCACGCTTGACCGTAGTATATCCCTTGAGGCGGTGGTATTTCCACTCGGGCCACTCAAGATAGCTCTTGGTGTTGACAATCGGCAGGGTATTCTGCACCAAGGGGAGATGTATGGGGGTGTTGGGCACACGTGGGCCGTAAGCCATCTTGTTGACCCAAAGATAGTCGCCCACAAGCAGCGTCTTCTCAAGCGACGAAGACGGTATCTGATAGTTCTGCCCTACAAACGTGAAGATGAAATACACCAGAATCAGCGCGTAGAGTATCGCGTCCACCCATCCCATCACACTGCGCAGAGCGGCATTTTTTGACTTCTTCCACCATGTCAGGGGTATATAGCCGGTGATATAGATGTCAAAAAGCAGGATATAGGCCAGGAGCACCCAGGGATTTCCGAGCCAAATCACCCATGCGAAAAACAGGAGGGAGACCACCGCGAAACGTATCCATCGGGTAGTCTTCACAGAGCGGATGCGGGACTTGAAATCCTCGCCTAAAGATTTGTCAGACATTGATCAGCGTTGGGTATCGTCAGAAGAAATAAGTTCGTGCATCATCTCATCCATAGAGTGTACGCCGGTGCGCGATGCGAGCCACTCGGCAGCCATCACTGCGCCGAGAGCAAAACCTTCACGGGTCTTGGCGCTGTGCTTGATGGATATGCTGTCGATAGGCGACTCCCATGTGATTTCATGGATGCCCGGCACCTCGGCGCGGCGTATATGGCTGACTATCATCGCATCTTCGGCTGCCGGAGCCTCCTCAACCCACCGGTCTATGCGGTCATTCTCGGCTATGATACCCTCGGCGAGCGTAACGGCTGTGCCGCTCGGATGATCGAGCTTGTGCACATGGTGTGTCTCGGTCATATCGGGCACATACTGGGGGAACTTGTTCATCACACGGGCGAGATAGCGGTTGAGTGCCATGAAGATATTGACGCCGATACTGAAATTGCTGCTCCACATCATGCCTCGTCCGAGAGATTCCGCGAGTTTTTCTACCTCGGGGAGCTTGTCGGCCCATCCGGTGGAGCCTGACACCACGTTGACCCCGGCCTTGAGGGCTCGGGTGCAGTTGTCGGCGGCAGTGTGGGGAGTGGTAAATTCTATGGCCACGTCGGCTGTGGCGAAGTCTGCCGATTCGATGTCGGCATTATTGTCTATATCTATGATCTTGACTATCTCGTGTCCGCGGCTGCGGGCTATCTGTTCGATGATATGGCCCATTTTGCCATATCCTATCAGAGCAAGTTTCATTACAGGATAATATGTATATTGAGTGTAAGTGTTTGTTTGTCAGTCTATTTAATCAGTTTCTCCTTACGCGCCATGCGTGGTATCATAATGGACGTGTAGACCTGTATGGCGCCGCCGGCAAGCGTGAAAGCGAGCCAGTCCATCTGCCCGGCTTTTTCGTAGAACATGAAGAACGTGGCCACACAGAAGAAAATGGCACACCATGTCTCCAGCCTATAGAGACGCCGTAGTCTCAGGCTCGCCCCTTTAGGCACTATGGCAGATATGCGGCTGTAGAGAAGCACCACAGCTCCGCTGCCGTAGATATATTTCCAGGCATCGCCTTCCACTCTCAGCAGAGGCATCACCGTACCTGCCATGATCAGCAGCAGCGACACAGTGATAAGCCACATGATTATATTCTGGTTCTTTATCATATGATGCTATATGTTATTAAAAAGTTTCAGGCAGGTATGGTTTTTTACTCCACGAGATAGATATCCTCATTGGGACGCTGCATGTGATATTGCTCACGCACAATCTGCTCCATGGCCTCGCGGTCGGTATCAAGCCGGGAATTCATCTCGCGGTAATACTCCAGCGAATCGCGGTTGGCCTTGATTTCAGCCTTGAGATTGTCTATCTCGCCCTCATACTGATAGTGGTTAAGTATGGAATTGTCATTGAAAAACAGCACGTACACCAGCGCACCTGCTATGACCAGTGCGCTGACCGATATGTAACGCTTGCACCAAGCGATAAAACTGCCTCGTCCGTCCATCTATTATAATCAGTAGGAAATGAGACCCTTGCAGGGCATTATAGCGACAAATGTACAAAATTTTTGCTAAATTTGCACTTTACTTAACTTAAAGTCGACTGATGTATCCATTCACCGCTGTCCTGCATAAGATATTGCTGTGTGTCTCCGTGCTGTCTGTCATGCTTTGGCCGTCACACTCCCACGCCGCGCCCCAGCGGCTCAAGGCCTCGCATGCCGCAGGTACCGCTGCAAACAGCCCTGACACTGCCGCCACGGCATCCCGGCCGATAATCACTTTTGACGACATAGAGCTGCCTGACAGCAGCGTATTCCGGACGTATGCACGCATCACTCCACGCGACATGCGCGAACCGATATTTTCCACCTACCGCGTCATGGACTTTCCGTCAGAGGTGCTGCATGCCCCTGCCTCCAAGGCCGACAGTCTGCTGCCCGTAGCCGGGCGAGAGTGGCTTGACAACGCTCTGTTTGTCGACTCACTGGTCAATGTGCTGAAGCAGAACTACATGATAGCATATCCGCTCCTGGTCCGTTACAATGAGCGCATGCTCCCTAATCCGCCCAAACGCTACCGTGCGGTGGTTGACCCGTCGCGCATGCAGATAGTCATGATGGAGGAACTGCCTGACAAGTCCAACAATCCCGCAAAAGTGGAGGTTGACGTCAAGCCGGAGTACTGGCTGCACTCGTTTGGCGCATCGTTGCAGATGTCACAGGCCTATATTTCACCCAACTGGTATCAGGGCGGCAAAAACGCCCTCAGTTTCATCGGGAGCATAGGCTACGGGGTGAAGCTCAATCAGAAATTCTATCCCAAGCAGATGCTTGAGGCCTCGATTTCCTACAAACTGGCCATGTCAAGCACTCCCGATGACTCTCTACGCAAGGTGCAGATCACCGAGGACCTCCTGCAGCTGACAGCCAAAGGGGGTATCAAAGCGTTTAACCACTGGTTTTACTCGGTGGCCCTCAACTTCAAGACCCAGCTGTTTAAGAGCTATCCCATCAACTCAAACCAGCTCTCGGCTGCCTTCCTCTCCCCCGGAGAACTCAACCTCGGCCTCGGTATGACCTACGATTACGTATCGCCATCAAAGAAATTCAGCCTCAACGCATCCATATCGCCGATTTCTTGGAACATGAAGATGGTCACCAACACCAACATGGACCCGGCATCGTTCGGCATTGACAACGGCCACCGCACCGACAATCAGATCGGTTCCAGCACCGAAATCAAGCTTGACTGGAAGATTACACGCGACATATCGCTGCAGTCACGCCTGTTTGCATTCACCCAGTATGAGGACTCGCAGCTTGACTGGGAAAACACCATCAACTTCTCCATCAACCGCTTCCTCTCGGCCATGCTCTACGCCCATCTGCGCTATGACTCCACCACTCCGCGGATTGACGACAGCAACTGGCACTACTGGCAGTTCAAAGAAATCCTCTCACTCGGCTTCAGCTATAAGTTCAGCACCATCTGACACTCTGACTCATGAGATACTCCCTCCTCGCCGCGGCATTGCTCTTGCTTGCCGTTTCATCCCACGCACGCAGACAGTCGACCACGCGCCATGTCAACAGGAGCGCCATAGACTCCGGGCCAGCGTATCCTGTCAATGACACCATCGCCGTGACCGATGCCGAAATCAGGCTCACAGGCTACGACAAGCCGCTCAGAGCCACCCGTGAGAGCATGTTTGTGACCTCATCGCTAAGCGACACGATACGGGGTCTGCGGGTGCAGATTGACTATTACGACATGTCCGGACGCAGACTCCATTCACGCGAAGTGGACATCAACGCCGTCATCCCTCCTTCCGACACCCGTAACGTAGCCTTCAGATCCTGGGACACGCAGAAATCATTTTACTACCACCTCGGCGCAAAGCCTCGCAGCGGCTCAGCGACCCCCTATAGAGTCGAAGCCCATATAATCTACGTCATAACCGACCACCGATAGACATCCGTAATGACCGCAACCGACACCAACCGCAACCAACGCTTGCAGCAGCTCGCCGACAGCCCTGTCGGACGGTTGCTGTGGCAATACAGCCTCCCGGCAGTGGTGGGCATGCTCGTGGTGTCGCTCTACAATGTGGTCGACCGCATATTTATCGGCCAGGGAGTAGGACCTGAGGCCATCGCCGGTCTCGCTGTGACCCTCCCGGTGATGAATCTTTCTGCCGCTCTCGGAGTCCTCGTAGGCGGAGGTGCCGCGGCGCGTATTTCCGTGATGCTCGGAGCCGGCGACACCGACAGCGCGTTCCGCACACTCGGCAACGCCCTCGTCATGTCGGTCTCCATCGCCATTACATACATCACGGTGTTTGCCCTGTTTCTTGACGACATCCTGATGGCGTTCGGAGCTTCAGAGGCCACACTGCCCTATGCCCACGAGTTCATCGTATATCTGTTACCGGGCTTCCTCCTGATAAATGTAACACTCAGCTTCAACAACATCATGCGCGCATCCGGCTACCCGATGCGTGCCATGATCACCAACTTCATCGGAGCCGGCATCAACGTGGCACTCGACCCGATATTTATCTTCGGATTAGACATGGGCATCAAAGGAGCCGCCATAGCCACGGTCATATCCATGATAATATCGGGGATATACGTGATGAAGCATTTCTTCAGGACTGACTCCACGGTGCATTTCCGCCGTGGCATATACGGCCTTGACCGACGCATAGTGTGGGGCATAGTGGCCATAGGCGCCGCACCGTCGCTCATCAATGCCGCTGCAAGCGCGGTCAATGCCATAATCAACAACTCCTTGCTCCGCTATGGCGGCGACACGGCCGTGGCGGCAGCCGGCATATTCACCACGCTGTCAACCCTCGCAGTAATGTCAATGAGCGGCATCGCCCAGGGCATGCAGCCTATCGTGGGGTTCAATTACGGAGCCGGACGTTTCAGCCGCATGAAACGCACATACTACCTCGCAGTAGCTTCGGCATCGGCCATATCCATCATCAGCATGGCCGTAGGCTATCTCATACCCGACCTGTGGGCTAAAGCCTTCACCACATCAGAATCTCTGATTGACACGACTGTCAATGCCTTCCACCATGGCTTCTGGGCATTCTGGCTCGTAGGCTTCCAGGTCATCTCTACGACATTCTTCCAGAGCATCGGCAAAGCCGGCAAAAGCATCTTCCTGTCGCTGGCACGTCAGGTAATCTTCCTCATACCTCTGATGCTGTGGCTTCCGCGCACCATGCAGCTCGATGGCATCTGGCTCGCCTTCCCCCTCGGCGACCTCGCAGCCACCCTCTGCACCCTCGTGCTCATCCTCTACCAGTGGCGACTGTTTGCCCGCATCACCTCCGGCACCCGCCCCTTCCACCCCGAATCATTATAACATCTCCTACTCGTGTGATTAATAACCGGACAGCTATACCTTCACATACACAATCCACTGGCGACCAGGCGACTATACGAAACGAGAATATTACCGTAGCCAAGGGTATCGGCATCATCCTGGTGGTCATAAGCCATAGCGGATTGCCTCTGCCTTTGAACCAATTCATCTTCGTGTTCCATGTGCCGCTGTTTTTCATAGTGGCCGGTTACTGCTTCAAGACTGCCTACTGCAATGCTCCGCTCAAATTCGCCCGACGCAGAGCCAAGGGCCTGTGGTGGCCGTTTGTCAAGTGGAATCTGATTTTCATTCTGCTCCACAATGCCCTCTATGCCATGGGTATCATTGATAACGCCTACGACACCCATGGCCATCTGACCGCCATAGCCGAAACATTACTTATGATCAAACCGGAGCCGATGTTAGCCGGACTCTGGTTTCTGGCAGGGCTCTTTTTCGCTTCTCTGATTAGCTGGATAGTTCTTTGGGCAACCGGATGCAACATAAAGAATGTATCGGCATGGGCAGCAGTGATGATGATATGTGTCATCCTGCTCAACCTGTTTCTATCTGACAACCGCATCGTTATGAGGCTGTCAGGCTTTATCCACTTCGCCATCTATTTCCTGACCGGCTTCGTGCTCAAGGGCATACATAACCGCTACAAGTCAACCCGTAGACGCCTTATAGCCACGTCAATATTATGCCTGATTCTGACTGGGACAGCGTCTGTCTACTTCCCCGGGGCAATCTTCACCCTATTCACATGGCAGGTGCCGTTGAGGTTTGTCGGATCTGTGGCCGGTGTCATAGGTGTGCTGATACTCAGCTCACACATACCCCACGGACGGCTCAGACGATTCATCGTTTTCTGCGGAGAGAGCACAATTCTCATACTCGTGTGGCACTTCCTTGCATTCAAACTCTTTACCTACATCCTCATAAACGCCTACGGACTCCCACACGAGAATCTTCTGGAAACCCCAATCCACATGGGACTCGCACGATATTACTGGGTGGCATATGCAGCCGTAGGCCTACTCATACCTCTCGGAATCCAGGTAGCATACAACTTCCTTAAAAACAAGTTTCTACATCTTGGAAAAAAGACTAACTTTGTGCCATGGGGCAGTTCATGGCAAAGTTAAGCATGATAGTTGTATGGGTTGCAGCATCCTTGCAGCCAGTTTACGGGCGTTCTCCCCTCTATAGGCCTGATGCAATGGTGGATGGCGGAGGACGGTCGGTCATGCGCAGGTCATTGCTGCTCGACTCCCTCAATCGCGACGGCAACCGCCTATTGACGACTCCACGGCTCCGCTACCGCCACGAGATAGAGATGGGGAGCAGATATTCGGACTTCAATGTCGATTCGGCCCTGATTCATTTCCACAAAGCCGATGGCTGCTGATACAGGATTTGTCATGTATTTTGCCAACCTTTGCATAAATTTCAAGCGCAACATACGTGTATTACAGCACAATGAGGTTATTTTGACAGATTTTTTCGTATATTTGCAAGCTGATTAATCTATTGCCAGCGAAATCAATTAATTATTAACACAATACATCTTTAAAATCACCTAAACATCACATGCAAAGCAAAGGAACTCTGGGAAGCGTTGTCGCAGGCGTAATTGCGATATTCCTGGTGCTCGTGTGCCTTTTTTACCTTAGCTTCACATTGGTTACAAACCATTATGAGGATAAGGCAGAAGCCTATGCACTCACAGCCTCCAACGGCGATACTAAAGCCGACGCTTACCGTGAAGCAAAGAAGATGTTCATGGACTCCATCGGCAAAGAAAAGGTGTTCATGGGCTACACATTCAATGAAGTACAGAAACTCGGCGTAGGTCTCGGCCTCGACCTCAAGGGCGGTATGAACGTCACCCTGCAGGTATCGGTACCCGACATTCTCCGTTCGATGGCCAATGCCGACGGCAACCCCTACTTCAACGAAGCCATCGCGAAGACCGACTCTATCGTAAAAGCTACCCGCACCAACGATTACGTGTCGACATTCTGCAAAGAGTATCAGAAACTTGACCCCCAGGCTGATTTCTCCATCCTGTTCAAGGACCAGGTGAAGCGCGGCGAAAACCTCTCGCAGGTCGAGGCTACTCTCAAGCAGGAAGTCAAGGACCGCGTGAGCAGCTCTACCAACGTGCTCCGTAACCGTATCGACCAGTTTGGTGTCGTAGCCCCTAATATCCAGGAACTTGAAAACGACGGTCAGATTCTCCTCGAGCTCCCCGGCGTCAAGGAACATGACCGTGTCCGCGACCTCCTCAAGGCATCGGCCAACCTCGAGTTCTATGAAACCTACAACGTGTCTGACCTCTCGGCCTCTCTGTCACAGCTTGACAACGAGCTCCGCGCCGACAGCACCGCAGCAAACCAGGGCCTCTTCGGCCTCTTCCTGCAGCCCGGTCAGGGCATCACCGTAGGCTATGCTCTCGCCAACCAGCGTGCAGCCATCGACAAGGCCCTCTCAAGCCCCGCAGCAAAACGTCTGCTCCCCAACAACGTGAAATTCGCATGGGAACGCCAGCCGCAGACTATCGAAATCTCCGACTCCGTTTCGGGCCGCAACCGCAAGGTGGACATGTTCCAGCTTATCGCGCTCAAGACCCTCAACGGCAAACCCGCCCTCTCAGGCGATGTCGTGACAAGCGCCAACGCCGACTACGACACACGCAACGGCAACTATGTCAGCATGTCGATGAACTCCACAGCTGCCAAGCAGTGGGCCAACATCACACAGACCAACCTCGGCCGTCCCGTAGCCATCGTGCTTGACGATCAGGTCTACTCAGCCCCCAACGTCAACAGCGTAATCGAAGGCGGCAACAGCCAGATTACAGGTAACTTCTCTACCGACGAAGCCAAGGACCTTGCCAACGTGCTCAAGAGCGGTAAGATGGCAGCGAAGGTCAACATCATTTCCGACACCGTCATCGGTCCGTCACTCGGTGCAAAGGCCATCCATGACGGCATCTGGTCGTTCATCATCGCCCTCGTGCTGCTGATGATCTTCATGTGCCTCTTCTACGGCATGATTCCCGGCCTCATCGCCAATGTGGGTCTTATCTGCAACATCTTCTTCACATTCGGCATCCTGGCATCGTTCCAGGCCGTGCTGACGCTGTCAGGTATCGCAGGTATCGTGCTCGCCCTGGGTATGGCCGTTGACGCCAACGTGCTTATCTTCGAGCGCGCCAAGGAAGAGCTTCGTGCCGGCAAGAACGCACGCACAGCCATCGCCGACGGCTACAGCAACGCATTCTCGGCCATTTTTGACTCCAACCTGACATCAATCATCACCGGTGTAATCCTCCTCCTCTTCGGTACAGGTCCCATCAAGGGCTTTGCTACCACCCTTATCATCGGTATCATCTGCTCGTTCTTCACAGCTGTATATCTGACACGTCTGATATTCATCGCCGGAGCCAAGAGCAAGGCATTCCAGAACCTCAAGTTCACAACCGCTCTGAGCGAAAAGATATTCCACAAGACATCTATCAACTTCCTCGGAGCTCGCAAGGCCAGCTTCACAGCTGTGATAGTGCTTGTAGCCGTTGTGATCATCTCATTCTTCGTTCGCGGCCTCAACCAGGGCATCGACTTCTCAGGTGGCCGCAACTACGTAGTGCAGTTTGACCACCCCGTACAGACACATGAGCTTGCCGCCAAACTGACACCCCTCTTCGGCGGTGCACAGGTCAGCGTAATCTCTATCGACGACAACACCAAGGTACGTATCTCCACCAACTACAAGATTGACTCCAACGACGAGAGCGTAGACCGGGAAATCACCGAAATCCTCTACAACGGCCTCCAGTCTGAGCTCAACGGCATGTCGATGGAAGACTTCTCTACCACCAACGAGAACGTAGGTATAATGTCGTCACAGAAGGTAGGTCCTACCGTAGCCAACGACATGAAGGCTGAGGCATACATAGCGGTAATGCTCTCGCTCATCGCCATGTTCCTCTACATCCTCGTCCGCTTCCGCAACATTGCCTTCTCGCTGGGTGCACTTGCAGCGGTAGCGTTCACAGCGTTCACCATCATCGGTTTCTATTCGCTGTTCTGGGGCGTATTCCCCTTCGCTATGGAAATCGACCAGTCGTTTATCGCAGCCATCCTGACGGTAATCGGTTATCAGATTAACGATACCGTGGTTGTGTTTGACCGTGTACGTGAAAACGTAGGCCTCTTCCCCAAACAGGACTTCGGCACTACCATCAACAACTCGCTCAACCAGACCCTCAGCCGTACGATCATGACCTCATGCAGCACACTTCTCGTGCTCCTCTGCATCTTCATCCTCGGCGGCGATGCCATCCGCTCATTCATCTTCGCGATGATATTCGGTGTGGTTATCGGTACTCTCGCTTCTATCTACATTGCAGCCCCTGTAGCCTATCTTACAGACCGTCGCCGCAGCAAGAAAGCAGCCAAAGCCTAAATAACCTCCGACACTACAGATACCACGAGGGGCGGCAGATTCAAATCTGCCGCCCCTCCTACATAAACGAAATCTAACTCTTATAAGATTCATAAGACTCATAAGATTCATAAGACTTATAAGATTTATAAGATTTATAAGATTTATAATACGTATAAGACTTATACCATATATCAGGGGCGGCAGTCATTGACTGTCGCCCCTGCTTGGTTATGTAGCTAAACTAATCTGTGAAATACGCTGGTATCAATGGCAGCCGCAGCCATCGCCGCAATTGTGGTCGTCACCGCAACCGCAATGGTCGTCGCTGCATCCGCCGTGGTCACAGCCACAGCCGCATCCATGGGCAGGCTGAAGCTCCTCGGGAGTAGCGTCACGGACGAGAAGCACCTCGCCCTCGAAACGTACGTCCTTGCCGGCCAGAGGATGGTTGAAATCCATCTTGACGTCGCTGTCAGAGACTTCAAGCACCTTGCCGTTGATACGGAAACCGTCGGCAGTCATCATCGGCACGAGAGCACCGACTTTCACCATCTCGTCGTCAAACTTGCCGTCGACCACAAAGATGTCCTTGGGTAAGTCGACCACCTGCTCGGGGTCATATTCGCCGAAAGCCTCCTTGGCCTTCACCACAAGGTCAAATTTACCACCTTTCTCAAGGCCTTCGATAGCCTTTTCGAGAGGCTGTATCATGCCTCGTGTAACGCCGAAGATGACACGTTCGGGGTCATCCTTATCTGATTCATGTACGAGGGTCTGCTTGCCGTCAGAAGCCACTTCATAGAGCTTGTAACCGAGTTCGACAAACTTTCCAGGTTCGATTTTTTCCATAATGTATATCTGATTTTAATAAAATACTTGCGTCTGTTATTTAACACTTAAGACGCTCGTGAAGTTTAATGCTTTAGGACTCTGCTTACAATCATCTCCGACTGACCGGCCATGGCACGTCACCGGCGATGACACAGATGCTATCATGTATGTCAGCCGGAGTGGCTGTTGACACACACTCCGGCTGATACACTCAATCTTCTTCTACTTTGAAGTCGTCAGGAAGCTCGGCATCAAAATCCATGTCAGAGAAATCATCGTCATCATCGCCTTCTTTCTCATTCTTGGCTTTGGATTCAGCCTTTTTCTTGGCTTCGATTGCCTGTTTGTCCTCCTCGGAAGTATTGGACAGAGCGTCCATAATCTTCTTCTCAAGCTCCTCTGACAGCTCGGGGTTATCTTTTATCACCTGCTTGGCTGCATCGCGTCCCTGGGCAATTTTGGAGTCGTTATAGCTAAACCAGGATCCGCTCTTCTTGATGATTCCGTAGTCTACGCCGAGATCCAGTATTTCGCTTGACCGGCTGATGCCCTCGCCAAACATGATGTCAAACTCTGCACGGCGGAATGGGGGTGCCACCTTGTTTTTTGTAACCTTGACCTTGGTTTTCTTGCCGAGGATGTCGTCGCCGTCCTTGATTGATGTGCTGGGACGGATTTCGATACGCACCGAAGCGTAAAATTTCAAGGCGTTACCGCCGGTAGTGGTCTCTGACGGACCGAACATCACGCCGATTTTCTCGCGCAACTGGTTGATGAATATGCAGCACGTATTCGTTCGGGCGATGCTGCCGGTGAGTTTGCGCATGGCCTGTGACATAAGACGCGCCTGGAGACCCACATTGCGGTCACCCATCGTGCCCTCGATTTCACTCTTGGGCGTAAGAGCCGCCACAGAGTCGACCACCAGCACATCTATAGCCGACGAGCGTATCAGCTGCTCTGCGATTTCGAGGGCCTGCTCGCCGTTGTCGGGCTGGGATATGAGGAGATTGTTGACATCCACACCGAGTTTTTCGGCATAGAAGCGGTCAAACGCATGCTCGGCATCTATCAGGGCGCATGTGCCGCCTTTCTTCTGAGCTTCGGCTATGGCGTGGATGGCGAGAGTGGTCTTACCTGACGATTCCGGTCCGTATATCTCGATGATACGGCCTCGGGGGAAACCGCCCACACCGAGAGCATAGTTAAGCCCGATGCTGCCGGTGGATATGACCTCCACATTCTCCACCTTGTCATCGCCGAGGCGCATGATGCTGCCGCGGCCATAATCCTTCTCTATCTTGGCCATCACCTGCTGCAATGCCTGGAGCTTCGCAGCCTCCGATGACTTGGGGTCTACTGTCACTCCTGACTTATTTTTTGATGATGCTTTTTTCTTTTCCATTATGATACTCGTTATTTAGTTCTTTTGATAATACAAAGTTAGCAACTATCGTGTGCAATACAATTGCCCACATCTGTTAACTTTATCAAAATACACTGACTGTCAGCCTTTATTTAACCATAATTTTAACTGGTTGCGCCACATCTGATGTCACAATATAGCTGCCGGTGGCCAGAGGTATGAAATCTCCGTTGCTGACTTTTTCAGTCAACACTCTGCGGCCTGACACATCGTGTATGCTGACATTGATGGTCCCACGTGTGCTGACCACACTTACACCTCCGTCCTCGGGGATGAAATAGGCATCGCGGTAGTCATCGCCCATGATGCCGTCGATAGCACCGCTGTGCGAAACCATTATCACGTTAGATTCAGGCGAATAATGCTTCAGCCTGCAGCTCTTGACTGAATATGTCTCATAATCGCTGCCGTCAAAGCCCTCTATTTCGATTCCAGGGGCATCGGCTGTAATCTCTTCTGTCACTACCTGAGTGCCCTTGTAGCGCGTGCGTGTGACCACATAGTAATCCACGTCTTCACCCTTGACAGGCTCCCACTGAGCCTTGTAGGTCTTGGCTGAAATGTCGCTGGCGTCAAGAGCTATAGGAGCCGTAAGATGGGGCATCTCTCCGGCCGAGCCTTTGAGCGACAGGCCGAAAGAGCCCTGGATGCCGTCGCCGCTGACAAGCACACGCGCTGAGCGGTCGCCCAACGCCGTAGGGGTAAACTCCACGACAAGATTGTAGCCGCCGTCGGCATTGACCTGCGCCGGAGCGAGCGATATATTGTCGACAAGCGTATAATTGGTACCGCTGGTGGGCTTACGGAACCGGAAATCTGTCTTGTCGCCCATATAGATGCGAAGATTGATGTTGCCGGTCAGATCCTGGCCCCGCACCTTGAGCACTGTGGTCTCCGTGTCACCGAGGGCTATGGCGTCGAAACTTACCGGCTGGTCCCTGACTGGAGAGAAGAGCATCTTATTGATTTCAGTAGAGGTATCCTCATACGGAGTTCCGGCCTTGTCACCCCAGATATAGTCGGCAAATTCGGGATGGTCGATAAAGGGGTTGCGGTTGCCCTGTATGCTGTAGACCACTTCGTTACGGTCAAGCTCCTTCTGGCTGACGGGATCAAGCTTATGCCACTCAAGCAGCAGGTCCACCGCATATTTCGAGAGTGACAGATACTGCGATGTCTCGCTCGAGAGCATCCACATATAGCTTGAATTCCAGTTATAATCACCATAGCAGGTGACCATATACATGTAGGTACGGGCGAAATCGCCCTTATACTCGTCCGAAGGCTCAAAAACCTTGTCAGCCGAGGTGCGATGTGCCGGGATGGCTTTGCCTACCTTGACACGTCCGTTGTCAAATACAGCCGATTCCACCTCGCCGAGGGGCCAGTTGCTCTTGGCCTGATTTGCCTTGGCCTCGGAGGGGTACATATGAAACAGGTCTATGTAAGCCGGGACTCGGTCGTTGCCGCCCCACCAGCTTTTAGGGAAGCAGTGCTCACGGTTCATGTTCGCGCCGAAACGGATGCTGACAAGCACAGGCTTGTCGCTGTACATATCCCACCAGCACAGTCCGTAGTCTCCCGTAGAGAGCCGCTTCTCGATTACGTCGGTCTTCTCAAAATATGAGGGGAGATCATTGTAGCTGGAAATTTCGCGATGGTTACGCACAAGCTCTTTCAGTCGTGCTTTCATGGTCGCGCCGGAGGTTTTGTTGACGCTCTGATAGTAATTGGCCGGAATAGCAGCCCAAGCCGACATGCCCACCACCATCATCATCACCACCGAAAGCATCGCGGAAAAACGGTTTTTCATGCAGAAATACGAGAATGAAAATTAAAGAAATAGTGTATTGTATGAAATATATTGACTGTAACGCATTGTCACAGAATACATAGCTTATGCAAAAATAACAAATGTTTACGACAACAGCTGTGCCGAAACAGATAAATGTTGTAAATTTGTTTCTAATAAAACTTAATCACGATGGCTAACGAACTCACCATATCATCCTCATCCGAAATAAATGCGGCCAAAGCCCGATTCGGCATCGTGGGCAACGCCCCGGCTCTCATAGCGGCCATAAGCAGGGCCATACAGGTGGCTCCGATAGACCTGTCGGTGCTGGTGACGGGCGAGAGCGGCAGCGGCAAGGAGTTTTTCCCGAAAATCATCCACGCTTTTTCGGCCCGGAAACACAGCAAATACATCGCTGTCAACTGCGGAGCCATACCCGAAGGCACCATAGACTCCGAACTCTTCGGCCATGAAAAAGGCGCTTTTACCGGGGCTGTCAGCTCGCGCAAGGGATACTTCGAGGAGGCCGACGGCGGCACTATATTCCTTGACGAAGTGGCCGAACTGCCCATGACCACCCAGGCGCGACTGCTGCGAGTGCTTGAAACCGGCGAGTTTCTCAAAGTAGGCTCAAGCGAGGTGCAGCACACCAACCTGCGTGTCGTAGCGGCCACAAACGTCGACCTCATCGCGGCCATACACGAGGGCCGCTTTCGCGAGGACCTCTACTACCGCCTGTCGACGGTGCTGATACAAGTACCGCCGCTGCGTGACCGTGGCAACGACGTGGTGATGCTCGCCCGTAAATTCGCCTCGGATTTCGCCGAGAAATACATGACAGTACCCGTGACGTTCGACGAGGATGCACGTCAGCTGCTCATGCAATACCGCTGGCCGGGCAATGTCCGCCAGCTCAAAAACGTCATAGACCAGCTGTCGCTCTTTGACGCCGGCCGTGAGATAACCAAGGCCGACATTGAGCAATACATCCCGCGCAACGCCACGATGTACTCTCCCGTACACGTCGAACACGACCGCCACGACTACTCGTCGGAGCGCGAACTGCTCTTCAACATGGTGTTCGGACTGCGCCAGGAGATAGAGCGTCTGCGCAATGAGATAGACCGCCTCAACAAGACGCCCCAGCAGACCCCTCACAATGTCTCTCAGGCCAGATCTGCGGCTTTTGATGCCTACGAAGAGGAGCCGGTCACTCAATCGGCCACCGAACCGCCAGCCACAGCACTGTCTCACCTACCGCTGTCACTCCAGGAGTCGGAAAAAGACACCATACGCCGTGCTCTGGAGATGAACAACGGCAGCCGCCGCGACACTGCAGCCGCGCTAAACATTTCCGAACGTACCCTCTACCGCAAACTGCGCGAATACAATATCGAATAACACCCGGATAGGCCCGGCCCTATCTGACTAAACCAAGAAATATCCACACATGTCAACATCAGCCCCAACATCAGCCCTCCCGAGCATCAAGGATGCACGGGTAGCCATAGTCCGCGCCCAGTGGAACGACCATATCACCGGCCCGCTGTCACGCAGCGCACACGACACTCTCATAGCAAACGGCTTTAAGGACAAGGATGTCACGATGCTCGAAGTCCCGGGAGCCATAGAACTCACTTTCGCGGCCTCGCAGCTGATAGAGTCAAGCCTCTTTGACGCTGTCATAGCCATAGGATGCGTGGTACGCGGCGACACTCCGCACTTTGACTACGTATGCCAGAGCGTCACACAGGGCATAACCGCCCTCAACGCCGACTGCGACATCCCGGTCATATTCGGAGTCCTCACCGTGGAGTCTGAGCAACAGGCCCTCGACCGCATAGCCGGAGGCAAAGTAGGCGACAAAGGCGCCGAAGCTGCCGAAGCCGCCATACGCATGATTGCCTTCCGCCGCCATGTCGACGAGCTATAAGCGACCGGCTACAAACGATTAACTCAAGGGGGGGGTGCAAAATCCAAGTTTTGCACCCCCCTCTTTATCTTATCAATAGTGGAAGCTCGAGCCGCCCATAAATTCCCTCAGCAGGGATGTAGGCGGTATGAAATCGGGCGATATGGGGGCAAAGAAGTGCAGGAACCGGCGCAGACGATATGCCTCGGCATATTCAGGCACATCCTGCGGCACGGTCTTAAGAGCCCGTTCGGCCTGTTCACGCATCACCGACAACTCGAATATCAGGGATGAATTGAACGTGACATCGGCATTTTCCTGATAGGGGAAAATCCACATCTCCTCGCCTCGGCGCACACTCGGCCAGCGGCGTATGGTCTCTATCGGGGATGCTCCGCGGTATTTGTGGTCACGGATTATGCGGCGCAGCAGACGGTTGTCGGTCGTAGGCACCCAGTTGTGGTCATCTATGGCGATGGTCGTCAGAGCCGACACATAGACTCTGTATTTCATTTTTGAGGCTACAGAGGCCGTCAGCTCAGGATTAAGGCCGTGTATACCTTCGATAAGCAGCACCGACTTGCCTGAAAGCTTGATTTTACGCCCTGTGTACTGCCGCTGTCCCAGTTCGAAATTATATGTGGGCAGTTCTATCTCCTCGCCGTTGATAAGGCGGTTAAGGTCTTCGTTGAACTTCATCAGGTCAAGCGCATAGAGCGATTCATAATAAAAATCGCCCGACTCGTCACGCGGCGTCAGTTCGCGGTTGACAAAGTAATCGTCAAGCGAAATCATCGTCGGCTCAAGCAGGTTGGTCATCAGCTGTATGGCCAGACGCTTGGTAAATGTGGTCTTGCCCGACGACGACGGCCCGGCTATCAGCACCACCCTCGCCCCTCCGCGGTCATACCTGCGCTTGATATCATCGCTGATTACGGCTATTTTTTTCTCGTGGAGGGCTTCTGCCACATTGATGAGCATGGAACTCCGGTCCTCCTCGGCTTTGCGGTTGAGCTCGCCGGCATTGCGCACGCCTATGATGTGGTTGAAGTCAAGGTAGTTTGTAAAGGCTTCATACATCTTCTCCTGGGTGACACGTTGCTGCGGCACGTCAAGATTGACCGGGTCAGGTCCGAGCAGCAGAAACCCCTTCTTGTAGATTTCAAGCTCAAACACACGTATGCTGCCTGTCGACGGGGCCAGCGCACTGTTATAGCTGTCGGCAATACCATCTAGAGTGTAGTAGACCGTATAAAGCTCGTGAAGCGTCTCCAGAAGCCTCACCTTGTCATCAAGCCCCTGCGAGCGGAATATCTCTATCACATCCTCGGTAGGGCGCTCATGGCGCTCAAATGGCATATCTTCCACGGCAAGCCGGCGCATATGCTCCTTAAGCGAATCTATGAGAGCCTGTGTAATCTCCACACCCTCGAGCTTGCAGTAATACCCCTTGGCGATGCTGTGCATGATGCGCAGACGCGCCCCGGGAGCCACGGCACACACAGCCCGATAGAGCATCATGCACATAGAGCGCACGTAGACGCGCTGACCGCTCTGGGTGGCACTATCTATATATTCGACCCGTTTAGGCCCGTAGAGGGGATAATGCAGGCTCTCAGTCTTGTTATTCACACGGGCGCAGATAGGCGCGAAGGGGATTTCCCCTTTGATTCGTTGCAAGAGGTGGTAGAGTGTCTCTCCACCCTCGGCTTCTATCTCTCGTCCGAGATTGACACAGTACACTTTCAGTGGCATAATCGTGATGTATTTTAATGTCACAAACTTAAGCAGCCGTTAATGCGTAAATGACGCTCCTATGCAGTAGGGACATGCCATGGCATGTCGCCTAAAGCCATGCTAATGAGGGGTGTTGCATCAGCAGTAGGTGTTACAAAACTGTCAAATTGTAGGGCTGCACCCTGGTGCAGCCGATATATATATGCTGATTGTCAGCATGTTAGCGGATGCACCGGGGTGCATCCCTACAAGTTTGAGTGGCAGGATACAAGTTCTGCAACACCCTCCCTACTACGATGGGTGTATTCCTTAAGTTAGTGGCATAATTGTGATGTATTTTCGTGAGTCTCTAAGTTACGAACTTAAATCGCAACTCCCTAACATAATACTAATGTTTTTCATCATGCTTTGGTTGACTCCACACGTCAAATAGCCGCAGCAAAGACATCACGTAATGAGACAAAAAAAGCCCTGACTGCGTAGTCAGAGCCTCGTCGAAGCCGGAGCTTCCATCTTGTCAGCAAGATGGAGCCTGTGACTTTACGGGGATTTTAGCGATACGTGCCTCATGGCGTCCGCCCTCAAACGAGGTGGAGAGGAATGTGTCAACCACCGATATTGCAGTGGCCGGGTCTATGAAACGTCCGGGAAGCACGAGCACATTGGCATCGTTGTGCTGACGGGCGAGGGCTGCCAGCTCGGGAGTCCAGCAGAGGGCCGCACGTATGCCCTGATGCTTGTTGAGTGTCATGGCGATGCCGTTGCCGGTACCGCATATTGCTATGCCCGGATAGCAGATACCGCCTTCGATAGCTGCTGCGAGGGGATGAGCGTAGTCGGGATAATCGCAGCTCTGATCGTTATCAGTGCCGAAATCCATATAGCTTACACCCTGTGAGATGAGATATCCTTCTATGATAGTCTTCAATTCAAATCCGGCATGATCGCTGCAAAGTCCGATCTTCTTGATCTTGCGTGATGTTGCTGTAGTCATAACCTAATCTTGTTTTTGTGTTCGTAATTTTGCAAGTACTTAGTACCTTTTGGAATATCGTTCGTAACGTTTAAATATCTGCTCAGATGAGATGATGCAGATGGTTGGATATGTAGATTAACCTCATTGCGATGGTCTAAAAATATGTTGTAAAACATAATTCATCAGCCATTCACGGTGCAAAATTAAGCATTTTATTTCATTTTTGGAAATAACACATCCAAATATGGGTATATATGCCTAATCAGGAGGCTTGAGAGCACTTTCACTAATATTAACGCTTCGGCATGCCGGTTTGTTCGTCCATCATCCCGGGGACGCCCTGCGGCTCCTTGGGTTTGGGCTGATTGATGCCGAAGGTATACATCAGCGAAAAGCCGCCGGTAAAGAGGTTTTTCCTGTTTCCGTAGCCGGGTATGATCATCGGTTCACCATACCGGTTGTCGGTCTCGTGGAGCAGCTTGTGAAGCTTCAGAGTCCACCCCATCGAGAAACCGCGGTAAATCTTAACCTTAACCGCTGCCACTACCTCCAGGTAACCGGCGGTGGCTGACTGGCTGCCGATGGATGTATGGGCGGGCTGGCCCCAGTATCCTTCGTCTATGACTATGCCGTCGTAATGGTAACTGAAATGCGTGAATCCGTAGCGGAGGCCGAATTTCAGCTGGTAGCCGGGATTGGAGTTGTAGAAGACATTGTATGACGCACCGATTTTGAAAAACGGAGCTGCCGAGGATTTGTATGTGAAATTGGAGTTGTCGGGGGTGGTGTCGGCATTGTCCATGCCAAACTCGAAATAGGGAAAATAACGGTTGTGCATGTTGAGCTCACCCCACACGCTTGCAAGCCCGTAGTCTTGCCCTATTATGCGCATGAACGGATTCCATATGTCCACTCCGGCCGTAACCTCATAAATCAACGGATAAATCATCTTGGATACCTTGGCCATCTCTACAGGAGCTACACTGTCGGGCACAAGGGCTGCCGTATCTACGACCACGACATTTCCGAGCGAATCGTGGAGATGCGGCAGCTTCGAGGGGTCTATCAGCTCGGGAGCACCCACAGGCGTAATCCTACGCTGACCGTGCATGACCGCAGTTGCCGCCACGACCGTCATGCAGACAGCGGCTGCAAAAACCAGACGCTTCATCGTGCACCTCCTTCCGCTACAGATGTGATGGCCGTGACTTTCCGCGCATCTGAGGGTGCATCGGGCTGCTCACCGCCACCCTCGTCGGGATTGGCGACATGGAAATATATACGCAGATATTCCTTATGCTCGTTGGTCACATTGGGGTCGGTAACCACTATGTCGGCAATATGGCCGCCCTGGGTGAAATCCACGCGGTCTATGAGGTAATGCAATATCGCTCCACACTCCTCACCGTCGAAATACGGTGTGCTGGAGTAATAAAATGTCACGATGTCGTCATGGGTATGGTCAGGGGTGACCTCGCCGGTTTCAGGGTCCGTGGTGTCATCGCTTGAAAAGTGGAATCTGAACGATGTCACTTCTGCATCCGGGCGCAGAGGCAGATACACCAGCTGCACGGTCTGATTATCATACAGCAGCGAGTCATTAGGCGCTCCGATGCCCCCTATCGACACTCCGACCACATTGACGGCCTCCCCGGTATCGGCATTGTAAAAACCGGCTTCGGGGATGGATGTACGGTTGTCGGTACACATGGATGTAGTGCACGACTGCAGAGACAGCAACAATGCCGACACCGCCATCAAGCCATATGAAACCGCCCTCACTAAAGCCATGTGACAATCTCGTCTAACGGTTTCCTGACCTTGTCAGGGGCAGACACACCCTCGGCAGCATAGCCGACCGGGAGCAATGCGACAAGCTCCTCTCCTTCATTCAGACGGAGTATTTCAGATGCTTTCTCCACATCAAAACTGCACACCCAGCAAGTGGCCAGCCCAAGGGCTTCGGCAGCCAGACACAGATGTTCCACAGCTATGGACACATCCACGTCGGTGTGGTCTTTGCCATCGGTAGGGCGATGCCACGCCTGGTCATGGATACCTATGCACGCTATGCTGACCGGGGCATCCTTGAAGCCCTCCTTGCGATAGCATCCGCGCAGCGCATCCAGTACCTCGCCGTCGCGCACCACTGCAAAACGCCATGGCTGACGGTTACATGCCGACGGAGCCAGACGGGCAGCCTCCATCAGGCTGACCAGAGTGTCGTGGCTGACCGGCTCAGTGCTGAAGCTGCGGCAGGAGTAACGCGAGGATACCAGCCGGATAAATCTGTCAAACGTTTGTGTCATACTACCCTTCAGAAACCTCAATACGTAATCAATGATGTCACCTCAGCATCGGCCGGCAGATTCTTACGGCCATTGAGACCGCTCAGCTCTACGATGAAGTTGATGTATATCTTCTTTGGATTCATACGCTTCACCAGATCATATGCGGCCGCCATGGTACCGCCCGTGGCAAGCACGTCGTCATGCAGCACCACGACGTCATCGGGAGTGATTGCATCACGATGAATCTCTATGGTGTCTGTGCCATACTCTTTTTCATATGTGGCCGACAATGTATCTGCCGGAAGCTTGCCGGGCTTGCGCACAGGCACGAAACCGGCACCGAGTTCAAACGCCAGAATCGAGCCGCCTATAAAGCCGCGAGATTCTATCCCGACAACCTTGGTCACACCCTTGTCACGATAGAGTTGCGACAGATCCCAGCCTATGATATGGAGAGCACGGGGGTCTTTGAAAGCAGTGGTGAGGTCTCTGAACACCACACCTTTTTGAGGGAAGTCAACGACATCGCGTATGCGTTTCTTAATGTATTCCATGAATTGAAACAGGATTAGAAAATAGGAGATGATTTGAATTGACCGTGAGCATTCCCCACGGACCATAGTTGTTACGTCGGTGTAAAATTACGATATTATTTTGAATTTTCAGCGCATTACATCCCCACAAATTTACACTCACCGATTACAAACCGCCCCACACACCCAACGTCCTAAAAACAAGCGAGATGCGATTGTTTCACGTGAAACAATCGCATCTCGTAATCACTCTCTACTTACCTACAAGGAGCAGCAGAATATTCACATCGGCCGGAGATATGCCCGGGATACGGCTTGCCTGACCGATGGTCAGAGGGTCTATCTTTACAAGCTTCTGACGCGCCTCGGTAGAGATGGCATTGACCGATGGGTAGTCTATCTTGCCGCGGATGACTATGTCTTCAAGACGCCGGGCACGGTCGGCCATCATGCGCTCTCGCTCTATGTATCCGGCGTATTTCAACTGCACCTCGGCAGCCTCGATTATCTCATCACGGCGAGCTTCCTCGATATTGTCATGTATAAATCTTCTCAAAGGAGCTATCGCCTCGGCGAGCATGGCGATGGTGAGCTGTGGCCGTAATATCAGGTCGGCGAGCTTGCAGCCCTGCGACATCGGCGTTGTTCCATGTGCCACAAGCCAGTCGTTAATCAGCGATGCCTTGACCGAAAAACGCCCGGCAAAATCTATCAGTGCGTCACGCTGCTGACGCTTGGACTCCATCAGGGCAAACCGCTCGTCAGAGGCCAGCCCCACCGCATGGCCGCGAGGGGTAAGCCTCATATCCGCATCATCCTGACGCAGGATGATACGGAATTCGGCACGCGAGGTAAACATGCGATACGGCTCATCCACCCCCTTGGTCACAAGGTCGTCAATAAGCACGCCGATATATGCCTCATCACGGCCGAGGACGAAGGGTGCATCACCTCTGCCGGTGACATTCAACGCGGCATTAACGCCGGCTATCAGCCCCTGGCCGGCGGCTTCCTCGTAGCCTGTGGTGCCGTTGACCTGACCGGCGAAAAAAAGATCCTTCACAAGCCTCGTCTCAAGGGTATGGCGCAGCTGCGTCGGGTCAAAGAAATCGTATTCTATAGCATATCCGGGACGGAAAATCTGCACGTCACGCAGGGCCGGGATAGTCTCCAACGCCTCAATCTGTATATCCATCGGCAGCGAGGATGAGAATCCGTTGAGATAAAACTCGTTGCTCTCCAGCCCCTCCGGCTCCAGAAACAGATGATGCTCGGTCTTGTCGGCAAAGGTCACGATCTTGGTCTCAATACTCGGGCAGTAGCGCGGACCGATGCTCTGAATCTGGCCATTGTAGAGGGGCGATTCCGGCAGGCCACGGCGGAGCACTTCATGGGTGGTTTCGTTTGTCTTTAAAGCATAGCAATGACGCTGTGGCAGCTGTCGGCTGACCTGAGGAAGATAGCTGAACTTGTGGAAATCGTTTTCACCCTCCTGCTCTTCTGTCAACGACCAGTCCACGCTGCGGCCATCGATGCGCACAGGCGTACCTGTCTTCATTCGGTCAACGCGGAAACCCATGTCGCGAAGCTGCTCGGTGATTCCCGTGGACGCCGGCTCGCTTATACGTCCGCCGGGCCACTGTGTGCGTCCGACATGCATCAATCCGTTAAGAAACGTCCCTGCCGTCAGGATGACTGCTCGGGCCGAGAACTCAGCCCCGAGGGCAGTGCGCACACCGCCCACAGCCTTTCCTCCGTCAGCCGTTTCTTCCATCAAAAGTTCGTTGACGCTGTCTTGCCACATGGTCAGGTGGTCGGTATTTTCAAGGATATTACGCCACCGTGCACTGAATCTCATGCGGTCACTCTGCGCGCGCGGACTCCACATGGCCGGCCCCTTTGAGCGGTTGAGCATTCTGAACTGCAATGCGGTTTCATCCGTAACAATACCCATCATGCCTCCGAGGGCATCGATTTCGCGGACAATCTGGCCTTTGGCAATGCCGCCGACAGCCGGATTACAGCTCATCTGCGCTATCTTGTTCATGTCGATAGTTATAAGCAGCGTTTCCGCGCCTAATCGGGCAGACGCATGCGCGGCCTCACATCCGGCATGTCCGGCTCCTATGACTATCACATCAAATTGCTTCTTCATATCTAAGTCGTTTACTTAACTATCCTATAATTTAACGGCCTCCCGGACGGCTGAACGCTCTGAAAGACAATCCGTCACGATTGTTTCACGTGAAACATTCATCAGCGTCTATCAGCGCGAGAGCGGCGCTTTCGTGAGCCTCCATAATCTCTCGCTCACCCGGGCCTTTGTCATTGATACCGCAGAGATGCAATACACCATGTATGATTACTCTGAGCAATTCCCTCCGATAGGGTTCGCCCACAGTATCGGCGTTGCTTCTCACGGTATCAAGCGAAATAATCATGTCGCCTGACACTCGGTCACCGTGGCTGTAGTCAAATGTGATTATATCCGTGTAATAATCGTGGCCGAGATACTGACGGTTAGCCTCAAGCATAGTCTCGTCGTCACACAGCATATAACCGAGCCGGCCAACGACCCGGCCATGAGTGTCGGCCACCTTGACAATCCAGTCCTGGACCTTGGAGTAATCTAACGAAGGGAGGGCAACGCCTTCAGCGTCCCACGAAATTTTAGCCATGGCTGCAAAAATAGTTTTATGATTGCAAAGTTAGGCATTTCGCTCATTATAATGCTATTTCAAAGACATTTTAATGAGCCGATTTTACGCATATCGCGTTGTTTACCAATTCATTAAACAAATTTTACCCCTCTGAGAATTGATTTTTTGCGGCATTTCCTATCCCTATGCGCCATTTTTTCATTCTCACGCACTTATTCACCACCCAAAAATATTGCGGACTATCCCCCACCCTACCACTACAATGAAAACCGACCAGATGACCCAGCGCGAATTGATGGAGTTATAGAGCCGGGGATTCCGCAACCTCACCAATGATGCAACACCCATCAACACCACTACCGGGATAAACAAAACCATCATGGCGTTATAACCCCACGCCGCACCGATGTCACCGTTGAGCAAAGCATGGATGGCACGCTGCGAACCGCAACCCGGACATTTCAATCCGGTGACGACCCAAAAGAAGCATTTCGGGAAAAATTTGTTTTCCGGATTGACCGAGCCATAAATGACAATCAGGGTCACTGCCAAAACCGCGACAATGACCCCGACTGTTATTTTTGATTTCATACTCACGTCAGCGCGATATACAGAATCAGGAACGGAACATTAATCAGCCCCATCACCACGGAAGCCAGCACCATGAGCTTGGCGTTCTTCGATGCCTGGACTGCTCCGGCGTAGTCACCTGAATTATATCTCTGCGCCACCTTTGACGAAAACACCAGACCTATTATGCCGGTGACAACACACAGCAGACAGAGCACAAGATTCCACACCAAATAAGACTTTGGCATAGGAGGCATCTCCTCCACGTCGTCGCGGCAAGTGCGTCCATATTGCGGAACCGGCGGAGGCACCGAGCCTCGACACTCGCGTTCGGTAAGGATTATCATTTCATCTGCCTGATCGCTGTCAGGTATAGGGGGTGGTAACGTCATGTCGTGAGTTTTGATCGTTATTAATTAAAGAATTTCGTCTCCTTCCCCACTATATCTGACAGCAGGGCATTGGCAAGAGAACTTGCTCCAAGACGGAAATAATCGGTGTCAAGCCATTTGTCGCCGAGAACTTCCTTGATGATGGTGTAATACATCAAAGCATCTTCAGTCGTGCGTATGCCACCGGCAGCTTTGAAACCGACCATGATTGATGTGCGCTCATAGTATTCCTTGATGCACTGCGCCATCACGTAGGCAGCCTCAAGCGAAGCCCCCGGGAATTCCTTGCCTGTAGACGTCTTCAGGAAAGCAGCTCCGCTGTAAAGCGCGAGCACCGATGCAGCCTTGATATTTTCAGGGGTCTTCAATGCTCCTGTCTCGAGTATCACCTTCAGCTTGGCATTGCGGCACGAATGGCGGATTTCCTCGATTTCATCGCACACCTCCTGGTAGTCCTTGTCAAAGAAGTTGCCAAGATTAAGCACGATGTCTATCTCGTCAGCTCCGCCTTCCACAGCCAAGGCTGTCTCGGCCACCTTTACTTCGGGGAATGTCTGTGACGACGGGAAACCGCCCGACACACAGGCTATCTTGACGCTGCTGACTTCGAGCACGCTTCTGACCACCTGGGCAAAGCAGGGATACACGCATATGGCGGCCACCGACGGCAACTCGCCGTACTCGTTCTCAAATTCGTTGACTCTCTCTGTAAAGTTGCTTACACTCTGCATCGAGTCGGTGGACTTGAGGGTGGTGAGATCGATGCTGCTCAGGAGAAACCTCAGCACTTCGGGTGTGCGGTTTTCCTCAAGATGCTTGTCAAGGATAGACGCAATCTCAGCCTTGATGACGTTTTCGTCCGTCTCTACCTTATAGGCGCTTATCGCCTCGAGATACTTACTTTCCATGATTCGTAGGGATGTTTTGTTTGTGTGTTTTTTTCTATGTTATCAGATTCTCTGACTGCTGTATCCATTAGTAATATCAGCAGCGGCAATACCGGTTATGAAATATTACCTCATGCAATATTAGCTTTTTTTATCCATATAAACAAAAATCCCATTAACTTTGCTTTATCAAACCAATCGCTACTTCATGTCACGCAGACTCCTATACACCATCTCGTCATTGTACCTCTACATCCCGTTGGCGATATTCCTCGTCGGATGGACGTGGTGGTGGTTAGGCATCCCTCTTGCGGCTGCAGGTCTGGCGGCGTGTCTGAGCGTATATGGCAAAGTGGAGGGTCGGGTGAAGTTCGGCTCTGCCGTGACCGAATGGATTGTTGCCGCAGCGTTGCTCCTGTGGGCCGTACACGCCGGCATCGGGGAATTTGCATGGCAAAACCGTGGAGACCACCTCTTCCGCAATGCAGTCTTCTACACGCTCTGCGACAACGACTGGCCGGCGATACGTGGCACTGACATGCTCTGCTATTACTTCGGTTTCTGGCTCCCTGCGGCATCGGTGGTCAAACTTACAGGCTCTATGCTGCTCGGGCGCATCGTGCTCGCGCTGTGGGCGGCAGCCGGACTGTGGCTCGCCATGAGGCTGGTATTCGAGACCATAGGTCGTGTACGCTTGCGCATCCTTCTCGTATTCATATTTTTCAGCGGAATAGATATTATCCCTTTCTATCTCTACGGGAGATCCACGGCTGTATTCATCGAGGCCGGATGGGTTTTCCCGGCTTTCGGAGGATATTCGCCTCTGGCATGGTGGACCGACCACTGCGGCACTCTTTACTGGATCTACAACCAGATTATCCCGGCATGGGTCGGATGTATGCTCGTGCTTGGCAAAGCCCCCTCACGGGCCATACCTGCCATCCTCTCGTTCATGCTTATATCCTGTCCCGTTCCGGCTGTAGCTCTGTTTCCTGCCGGAGCCTACCGATGGCTAAGTTCGGCATGGAGAGCTACTCACTCGCTCTCTCGGTGCGCGGCGAAGCTGCTCGGCTGGCGCGTATGGGCCGCGGTGATACTCGCCGTGCCTGTCGGACTGCTGTTCATGGCCAATACATCTACGGCCACCCATACATTCCTCTATGCCATAGACAGCTTGACGCGCCTGTTAAAGGTCTCGGGGCACATCGGACTGTTGTTGCTTTTTGAAATCGGTGTCTTCGTCCCCTTCGTGTGGCGATGGATCAAACGCGACCCTCTGTTCTATATCCTCCTGGTGACTTCGGTATGCGCCTTGTTTGTGCGCACAGGTCTCCAGGGCATGGATTTCGCATCCCGCACATCCATACCTCTGATTCTATACATGAGCGTGGCTACAGCCCGGTTTGTGTGCGACTGGAGAAGTCGTAGCCGTGCGGAACGCATCGCATTTATCTGCATCGCCGTCATAGCTCTGCCGGGCCCCCTGTGTGAGGTTTGCCGCACAACCTACAAATGTCTCACCGTGCCCTGCGCACGATGGGCTGACTCAGGGCTCAAAAGCATATTCGATCCGTCGGTCTACCGTGACAACTTCGTAGCTCCGGCGTCAAGCTGGCATTTATCCGACAAAACCGACAAGAGATGAATCTGAGATTGGACACATACCGGGGCAAAGCGTTTTACATCGCACTCGGCGTAATCGCTGCCATATACGGCATTTTCTCATATCTGACACCATTTCAATATGACGATCTGGCCTTCCTCGGCGGCTATATGTCATACACCGGCGGAAGCATCTCTTTCGACATGGGGGCGTATGTCGACATGTGCCGCGAGATTCGGAACTTTGACAACGGACGCCTTGCCAACATACTTGACCTGCTTGTAGTGCTGTGTATGCCCAAATGGCTGTTCGCGGTCATAACAGGCGTGGTCACAGCCGGAATGTTCTACTTCCTGACGCTTTTTGTGACGAGGCTGCATGCCTCTATTCGCCATGCGTCTCCGTTCGGCACGCTGGCGGTCATATGGGCGGTGTCGATGGTGGCTTTTCCCTGGCGCAACAATATACTGGTCCCTGACTACGCCCTGAATTATCTCTATGCCACCTTCGTCAATCTATGGTTTATCGATGCCTTGTCATCGTCACTCCACGCCAACCGGAGCCAATGGTCATACATCCCATATTGTCTCCTGGCTCTCATAGCAGGGGCGTTCCATGAAGGCTTCTCAGCCCCGATAGCTGCCGGGCTCGCAATCTATGCTGCTACGAAACGGTTTCGGATGCCGGCATCATGGTGGATGCTGTGCATTGTCTACGCCATAGGGGCTGTGTTCGCCCTGTCGTCGCCGGGCATATGGCTCAGAGCCGGACGAGAACTTGGTTACACGCCATCTGCCACATGGATTCAGACCCTCCTGTTCATCACTCCCCTGGCTTCTTTAGCACTCATTCTACTCATACTCGCGGTAGCCATACCTTCGTTGAGACACCGTATGCACATACCATATCGCTCTATGACCTACCGCATCTGCGCTGTCGCTATGGTGGTATCAACTGCGATGTGCTTTATCTTGCCGGCCAAACCTCGCAACGGCTGGCTTCCGGAGGTCATGGCCATAGTGGCAGTTGCCCCGGCGGCAATTTCATTGCTTCCGGGCGGCTTTGACCGCCACGCAGCGGTGAAAACGTTATATGCTTTAATCTTCGCCGCCACATGCCTGTTTATGGCCAATGTGCTTAGGTGGCAGTACTTTTTTTACAAGCAGGATGCCACCATACATGCGCTGATAGAGCAATCGACCGACGGCACGGTATATTACGACGTTTTCCCTCCTGAAGAAATGCCTAAAACCGTCCTTTTTCAGCCCATACAAGCCACATGGATCCACTCATTCCAGATTATAAGCGTCAACAACTGCGACACTACTCAACGCCTTATTGCCGTCGTACCCACTGCGCTCAGAAATCTGCGGCTATCTGACGCCAAGCCCGTCAGCCGGGATTCCGGCATCTACGCATTCCGCAACATATTGCTCGGCATCGGACACAGATCGTCCATGCCACAGCATGATGCCTCGTCGGCCAACGGACAGCGCAATGTCACCGGAACGCTTCGGATAGACACCTCACCAGGCGAAAGCCACACAGCATTTACCGACGGCTTCCGCTTCATATCCGCAGAGGGAGACACGCTGTTTTATCTGCGACCTGCCATCTCAAAAATCCATGGCGACATCGTGTCCGCATCATGGGAAAATTTATAACCATTACAAATCCACAAATTCCGCTATTTTAGATAATGGGAAATCCTTCATGGCATAGGGAACACTCTAATTTTATACGCATTTAGAGGGTGTTTAATAACACCAACACACAAATATACCACCTTAAAAGTGGTACATTAATTCAGCCCGTAGTATTCCCTTTTAACCATAGTGTTCTTTCTGAGATGCCGAATAATTTGGGGTCAGGCTATTTAAGATTAAAACAGGCAATAAAAAAAGCAGTCGGCGAATTGCCGACTGCTTTGTGACCCCGGAGAGGCTCGAACTCTCGACCCACTGATTAAGAGTCAGTTGCTCTACCAACTGAGCTACGGAGTCATCAGGCATTTTCTCTCAAATGCGCTGCAAAGTTAGGAATACTTTTTCACCTGTGCAATACTTTCAAGCAAAAATCTTCATTTTTTTCGTTAAACATTAATCTCTGGATGTAACACTTGACCGCATCAAGACTTATTAGTGTGAAGATTCTAAATCGAAGTGCAAAACTTTGAAGTAGTAAACGCTCATTCTCC
>UQDU01000015.1 GCA_900539915.1 uncultured Bacteroidales bacterium
AGGAGAATGAGCGTTTACTACTTCAAAGTTTTGCACTTCGATTTAGAATCTTCACCGCGCAGTCTTTCAGTTGCATGATTTGTTTTCCCGGTTGGAGCAGATACATGTAGGGATGAAGGTCTTAAAAACAGAAAGTGTGCATCAGGCAATATCGTCTGATGCACACTGATTATGGGTTATGGATATGTGGGCTGCTTATTTGGTCTTTACAGCGCCGCCGGTATCTTTCGTCTTCTCGATTTCGCCATGCGACAGGCCTTTGAGATTTATGTCTGCGCCGGTGTCGGCATGAGCCTTGATTTTGTCGGCACGCCCGTTGCGGATTTTGATGTCGGCACCGGTGTCGGCGCGTGCATCAAGGATTCGTGCGGTAAGAGTGGCGATTTCGATGTCTGCGCCGGTGTCGGCTTTCGCACCTACTATGCCGGCTGAAACAGTCCCGAGCTTGATGTCGCCACCTGTATCCGAGTCAAGGTTGAGCGTGGTGACATTGACTGTGTTTATCTCGACGTCGGCCGATGTGTCAGTCGATATGGAAAGCTTGTCAGCGCGTATGGATTTGATTTTGATGTCGGCTGAGGTGTCTGAGTCAATTAACACTGTGCCGGTTGATGATACTTCCGGGATTTCGATGTCGGCCGAGGTGTCTGCATAAAGTTTCAGCAGCTTGTTGCTGACATTGAGGGCGTTGGTGAATTTGATGTCGGATGATGTGTAAGCTTTGACGGCATACACTACCGGTCCGTTGACTGTGACTTTCAATCCCTTCAGATTCAGCTTTTTGACATCTTTGGGCTTCTGTACGCCGATATTGAGTGTCTGGCCTTTCTTGACCACCTGTACCATAGGCACGAGATTGTCCGGACCGGTCACGGAGACTTTGACCGCCCCGGGGCTTACGGTATAGACCACATCGATGCTGGCAGATGTGACAAGGGCATTGATGGTGCCGTCAACAGGTACATTCCGTGTTACGGTCGCTGCGTGGAGCATGGTCGCGCCCAAGGTCATAAGGGCGATTGAAAACAAGGCTTTGATTTTCATAGCAGTCTGTTTAAATAGTTGGTGATGGATTTTATTCGGTATTTCTGTATCTATTATGTTGTTTAGACGCTAAAACTGTTGCAAAAGTTTCAGCAATGGATGAAATTTTTCCTAACTTTGTGGAAACAGGAACTTTTTAACACATTCTGACCAACTTATATATCTAATCAAACTCATGAGTACACCACGATATTCCAGAATATTGCTCAAACTCAGCGGCGAAAGCCTCATGGGTGCCCAAGGATACGGCATCGACACTGAGCGTCTGCATTCTTATGCCACACAGATAGCCGAACTCGTTGGCAAGATGGGCGTGGAAGTCGCCATAGTCATAGGCGGAGGCAACATATTCCGCGGTCTCTCAGGAGCTGCCAAAGGGTTCGACCGTGTCACCGGCGACCAGATGGGCATGCTTGCCACCGTAATCAACTCTCTGGCTCTGCGCTCGGCTCTGGAGGCTGTGGGTCAGCGTGCGCGTGTGATGACCTCCATAGCCATGCACCCCGTAGGCGAGCACTACAGCAGCCGCAAGGCTCTTGATGCCATGTCTAATGGCGAAGTGGCCATCATAGCCGGAGGTACAGGCAATCCGTTCTTTACCACCGACACTGCCAGCGCACTCCGTGGCGTAGAGGTCGATGCCGAGATAATGCTCAAGGGAACACGTGTGGATGGCGTATATACCGCCGACCCCGAGAAGGATCCCGAAGCAAAGAAATTCAGCTCCATCACCTACGATGAGGTACTGGCCCGCGGCCTGAAAGTGATGGATCTGACGGCTATCACGATGTGCCGTGAGAATAATCTGCCTATATATGTGTTTGATATGGATACCCCGGGCAACCTGATAAAGGTACTGAAAGGTGAAAATATCGGCACACTCGTCACTAACGAACAATAATAACAATATTTAATATACTTGTCAACCATGACCGACCCTAAGACCTATCTTGGCCCTGCTGAGGAGAAAATGCAGATGGCCGTTGAATATCTCGATGAATCACTTGCCCATATCCGTGCCGGCAAAGCCAATCCCAAAATCCTTGACGGCATACGTGTGGATTATTATGGCAGTGCTGCCCCTATCAGCAATGTAGCCAATATCTCCGTGCCTGATGCGCGTACTATCGTAATCACACCGTGGGAGAAATCGATGTTCCGTGAAATCGAGAAGGCTATCATCAACAGCGAGCTCGGCATCACTCCCGAAAACAACGGTGAGGTGATACGCATCTCTATTCCGCCGCTGACCGAAGACCGCCGCAAGCAGCTCGTCAAGCAGTCAAAGGCCGAGGCCGAGCAGGCCAAGGTGTCAGTGCGCAATGCGCGTCGTGACGCTATCGAAGGTCTGAAGAAGGCCGTCAAGCAGGGTATGCCTGAGGACGTGGAGAAAGATGCCGAAGGCACTGCGCAGAAGCTCCACGACAAGTACCTCAAGCAGATTGATGACCTTTTCGCAGCCAAGGAAAAGGAAATCCTGACAGTATAGAATACCACAAGACCATAACCACGCATACGATCCATGTCCGAAAACACACCCAACGATACAGACGATCCCATCGACAGGCTGTCGCATCCTGATGCCGGCGACATCGAGTCCGCCGCAGAAGATATAAGCGAAACCGAGGCAGAGGAGGCTGTGGAGTCACAGCTCCCGGCTCATCACCACTCTTTGGCCGAGGATTTGACCAAGCACCATCTCAGGGGCATGTATCGCAGCTGGTTTTTGGACTATGCTTCATATGTGATTCTTGAGCGTGCCGTCCCGGCGATTGACGACGGTCTGAAACCTGTGCAGAGGCGCATACTCCACTCCATGCGCACTCTCGATGACGGACGATTCAACAAGGTGGCAAATATCGTGGGCAACACCATGCAGTATCATCCTCATGGTGATGCCTCGATATATGAAGCCCTCGTGCAGCTCGGACAGAAAGACCTGCTTGTGGAGACCCAGGGAAACTGGGGCAACATACTGACAGGCTCGTCGGCTGCCGCCGGCCGATATATCGAAGCGCGTCTTAGCCAGTTTGCGCTTGATGTGCTTTTCAATCCCAAAGTGACCGACTGGACGCTGAGCTACGACGGACGTAAGAAAGAGCCTGTCACTCTGCCGGCCAAGTTCCCTCTGCTTCTTGCCCAGGGTGTGGAGGGTATCGCCGTGGGTCTGAGCAGCAAAATCCTGCCTCATAATTTCAATGAGATTATAGATGCCGCTGTATCATATCTCCGAGGCGAGGACTTCGTGCTGTATCCCGACTTTGTGACCGGCGGCATGATTGATGTCAGCCGCTATAACGACGGAGAACGTGGCGGAGCCGTCAAGGTCCGATCCAAGATTGAAAAGATTGACAACAAGACGCTTGCAATCACTGAGATACCCTACGGCAAGACCACAGGTACGGTTATCGACTCGATTATCAAGGCGTTTGAGGGCGGTAAAATCAAAATCCGTAAGGTCGATGACAACACTGCAGAGCATGCGCGTATAATAGTGCATCTGCTGCCCGGCACGTCAAGCGACAAGACCATCGATGCGCTCTATGCGTTTACCGACTGCGAGGTGTCGATATCGCCCAACTGCTGCGTAATCCGTGACAACAAGCCTCATTTCATAGGGGTGAGCGATGTGCTGCGGTACAATGTCGACACCACACGTGACATACTTCGCCGTGAGCTTGAAATACAGCTTGGCGAGGTGCGCGAACTGCTGTTCTTCGCCTCTTTGGAGCGTATATTCATCGAGGAGCGCATATATAAGGACAAGGAGTATGAACAGGCCGCGTCAAAGGAGGCCGCCATACTGCATATCGACAAGCGGCTCGAGCCTTGGAAGCCCAAACTGTGGCGCGAGGTCACCACGGAGGATATCGAACGGCTGTTTGAAATCAAGATGGGGCGCATCATACGCTTCAACGCCAAGCAAAACGAGGAACTGATAGCGCAGTATAACGCCCGTATCGCCGACCTGCTGGAAAAACTGAGCGATATGGTATCATATACCATAGGCTGGTTTGAGCAGCTCAAGGAACGGTATGGCGACGCCTATCCACGCCACACACAGATACGCAGTTTTGACAATATCGAAGCGTCTGTAGTGGCTGAGGCCAATGAGAAGCTGTACATCAACCGTGAGGAGGGTTTCATCGGCACTTCGTTGAAGAAGGAGGAGTTTGTATGTAACTGCTCGTCGATTGATGACATCATAGTCTTCTATCGTGACGGCCATTATAAAGTGGTCAAAGTTCAGGACAAACTGTTTATAGGCAAAAATGTAATGTGGCTCGGCGTATTCAAGAAAGGCGATGAGCGCACCATATATAATGCCATATACCAGAACGGTAAAAACGGTCCGTACTATATGAAACGTTTTGCCGTAACAGGTCTGACACGCGACAAGGACTATAACATGACTCCCGGCAAACCGGGTACGCGAGTGCGCTATTTTACGGTCAACCACAATGGGGAGGCTGAGGTGGTAAGCGTCAACCTCAAGGAGAAGCCGCGCCTCAAAGCGCTGTCGTTTGACATTGATTTCAGCAAACTTGCCATCAAGGGCAAAGGTGCCATGGGCAATCTCGTCACCAAAAACGAGGTCAAAAGTTTCACGCTCAAGGACAAAGGCGTATCGACTCTCGGAGGCCGTCAGGTGTGGTTTGACCACGATGTGCTGCGTCTCAACTACAATGCCCAGGGAACCTATCTGGGCGAATTTCTCGGTGAGGACCAGATTCTTGTGGTGCTCAACACCGGAGAATACTACATGAGTTCGTTTGAGGCCACCAACCACTATAGCGATGGAATCATACGCATAGAGAAATATCGCGAGGGAGTGGAGTGGACGGCTGTGCTCTATGATGCCGATCAGAAATATCCCTATCTTAAGAGATTTACTTTCGAGCCTTCGGCCAAGCGGCAGCGTTTCATCGGTGAGAACGAAAAATCACGTCTGTTATTTATCACTGATACTCCCCATGCCCGTATAGAGGTCACTTTCGGCGGCGAGGATGCACAACGCGAGCCGATGATAGTGGATGTGGATGAATTTGTCGGCGTGAAATCGTTCCGGGCCAAGGGCAAGCGACTGACCACATGGCAGCTCGACAAGATTACCGAGCTTGAACCTGTATTTACCGATGATGCTGATGATGCGGTGGATGGGGCTGATGCTGAGTCGCCCGTTGACAGTCTGCCGGATGAGTCTGTTGATGACCTGAGCCAGTCGGTGATAGAGTTTGATGACAATGCACCGCAATAGATTACCTCTATGCTACATCCGTAGCTGTGGCCGCAGTATCGTTGCGTCACTTATGGTACTGGCAGCTGTGCTGTCGGGGCATTGTGCTGATGCTGATGCTGATGCTGATGCTGATGCTGATGCTGATTCGTCGCGGATGGAGGTGATACGTCCGGTCATGTCGGCGTACACTTTTGAGGCCGGCGGAACGCATCTCGCCGATACCTATCTGACACCTCTTATATATGGCGGTTATTCGCTCGCTTTGCAGTATGAGCGTTGGCAAGCCATGAAATTCTCACCTGAGCGTTGGGTGATGAACCTGACTGTCAGAGGCACTTGGGATGATGCCGACAGTCCGGCACGTAATAACTCCATGTGGTATGCCGGAGTGGATGCCCGCTGGGGCATGATGCACCGCTGGCAGCTTCCGTGGGGTATCACCGTAGGTGCCGGAGGGTCCACAGGCATAATGGCCGGCTGCATGTACAACGGACGTAACAGCAACAATCCGGCGTCGGCGAAAGTGTCATGGACTGTCGATGCTGCGGCATATGCCTCGTGGAAGACACGCGTCGGGCGTCTGCCGATAACCGTCACCTATAAGCCTACGTTGCCGTTGACAGGCGTGTTCTACGGTGTGGAGTACGGACAGCTCTACTATGAGTATTGGCTCGGCAATCATAAAAACACCATACACTGGGGGCATTGGGGCAATTATTTCGCCATGGACAACCAGCTGACCGCCGACCTGCATTTCGGGGCGACTTCGCTCCGCGTGGGCTACCGTGGCTACGTCTACTCCATAAAGGTCAATGGCATCACCTCACGCATCACCTCCAACACATTTATCATAGGCATTTCAGGCGAGTGGATGAGCTTAAATCCGCGCAAACCCATCTCGGCTGATAATGTCCGCATAATAAGCGCATTGTAAACGAAAAATATCCATGCCAGCCATAGCACGATTACTGATTCTGTATATAATTTCGCTCCTTACCGCGTTTGGCTTCTCTGCCTGTCATGAGATAGAGCAGTGGGACGACGATGCAAGGGGTAATTTTGAGGCTTTATGGACGGTGGTTGATGAGCATTACTGTTTTTTTGCCGACAAGGGTGTTGACTGGGATGAGGTGCATGCACGCTATGCGGCGAAAATCAGCGACAATATGACCAGGAGCGAATTGTTTGATGTCTGTGCTGCTATGCTTGCAGAGCTGCGTGACGGCCATACAAATCTTTCATCCCCGTTTGAGGTGTCGTATTATCGCAAGTGGTGGAGTGACTACCCTCAGAACTATGATTCACGGCTCATAGAGCAATACTATTTTAATTTCAACTATCGTCAGGTCAATGGCATGACCTATGGGATGCTGCCACAGAATGTGGGTTACATCTATTACGGCTCTTTCGGCGTGACTCTTGGCGAAGGCAATCTTGACCATGTGCTTAATTATCTGTCATCTGCTCAGGGCCTGATAATAGATGTGCGTGACAATGGGGGAGGTGACCTGACAAATGTAGAGACTCTTGTCAGCCGTTTCATTACCCGGGAGACAGTCGTAGGTTCCATCCGTCATAAGACAGGACCGGGGCATGATGACTTTTCAGACCCCTATCCCATACATTACCGTCCGGCCGGAGGCTCTCACATATTATGGGGTAAACCTGTAGTAGTGCTCTGTAACCGCTCCACTTTCTCGGCTGCCAACAATTTCGTATCCATAATGAAATATCTCCCCGGAGTGAAGGTGGTTGGTGCCACGACAGGCGGAGGAAGCGGCATGCCGTTTTCAAGCGAGATTCCCAACGGGTGGGGCGTCAGATTCTCGGCTTGTCCGATGTACGATGCCAACGGCGTATGCACCGAGCAAGGCGTAGAGCCCACCGATGGCTGCGCCATCGACCTCGACCCCGTCCAGGCCCTCGCCGGCCATGACACCATGCTCGACCTCGCCATCACCCTCCTCACCACCCCTTAGTTCGAGAAATGTGATTGTTTTTTGCTCACTAATGATGTGCGTTATGGGTGAGTTTTGGGAAAAATGCGTAACTTTGCAGACTGATTTACGATAGAGACCGGGCAAACGTCCGGGCTTTCAAGTGTATATACAAGTTTCCATTAAGGTATGCAAAACATCCGCAATATTGCCATCATTGCCCACGTAGACCACGGTAAGACAACCCTCGTGGACAAAATGCTCCTTGCCGGGCATCTGTTTCGTGAGAACCAAAATGCCGGAGAACTCATTCTTGACAACAATGACCTTGAGCGCGAGCGTGGTATAACCATCCTCTCCAAGAATGTCTCAATCAACTATAAGGATTGCAAAATCAACATCATAGACACTCCGGGACACGCGGATTTCGGCGGCGAGGTGGAGCGTGTGCTCAATATGGCCGACGGATGTCTGCTTCTTGTGGATGCTTTTGAAGGTCCTATGCCCCAGACACGTTTTGTGCTTCAGAAAGCCATACAGATGGGTCTTAAGCCGGTCGTGGTAATCAACAAGGTCGACAAGCCCAACTGCCGTCCTGACGAGGTGCAGGAGATGGTATTTGACCTGATGTTTAATCTTGATGCCACTGAGGAGCAGCTGGATTTCCCCACTGTCTACGGTTCGGCCAAGCAGGGCTGGATGAGTGATGACTGGCGGAAGCCCACCGATAACATATGTGCGGCTCTTGATGCTATCATCAAGTATATCCCGGCTCCGGAGACCATAGAGGGCCCTTCGCAGATGCTTATCACATCGCTTGATTTCTCAAGCTACGTAGGCCGTATCGCCATAGGGCGTGTGCATCGTGGCGAGTTCCGCGAGGGTCAGGACATCGTGCTTATGAAGAAGGACGGCTCCACCGTCAAGCAGCGTATCAAGGAGCTGCATGTCTTTGAGGGTATGGGACGCAAAAAGGTACAGAGCGTGCAGAGCGGTGATATATGTGCTCTCGTAGGCATTGAGGGCTTTGAAATCGGTGACACTGTAGCCGATGCATCCTCTCCTGAGGCTCTGCCGCGTATAGCTATCGACGAGCCTACGATGTCTATGACATTTACTATAAACGACAGCCCGTTCTTCGGACGTGACGGCAAGTATGTCACATCTCGCCATATCTCTGACCGACTGACCAGAGAACTTGACCGAAACCTGGCTCTCAGAGTGCAGAAAGATCCTCATGAAGATGTATGGACGGTGTTTGGTCGCGGTGTGCTGCACCTTTCGGTGCTCATCGAGACGATGCGTCGCGAGGGATACGAGCTCCAGGTAGGCCAGCCCCAGGTCATCATCAAGGAGATTGACGGACAGAAATGCGAGCCTATTGAGTTGCTGACTATCAATGTCCCCGAGGAATACTCAAGCAAAATCATCGATATGGTGACTCGCCGAAAGGGTGAGATGCTTACGATGAATGCCCAGAATGATCGGATACACATGGAGTTCACGATTCCGTCACGCGGCATCATAGGTCTGCGCAACAATGTGCTGACCGCTTCGGCCGGTGAAGCTATCATGGCTCACCGTTTCCATGAGTACCAGCCTTGGAAGGGTGACATAGAACGCCGTACAAACGGTTCGCTCATAGCCATGGAAGGCGGCACGGCATATGCCTATGCCATTGACAAGCTCCAGGACCGCGGACGTTTCTTTATCTTCCCTCAGGAGGAGGTATATGCCGGTCAGGTGGTCGGAGAGAACGCCAAGGACAATGACATCGTGGTCAATGTGACCAAGAGCAAGAAACTCACCAACATGCGAGCTTCCGGAGCCGATGACAAGGCCCGTATCATCCCTCCTGTGGTATTCAGCCTTGAGGAGGCTCTGGAATATATCAAGGAAGACGAATATGTGGAGGTGACACCTAACCATCTGCGCATACGCAAGATAATCCTTGACGAGATAGAACGTAAACGTGCCAATAAGTAATATGAAATATGCAGTCATAGGCACTGGAGGTATAGGCGGATACTATGGCGGCAAACTTGCCAAGAGCGGTCGTGACGTGCACTTCCTGTTTCATAGTGACTATGACTTCGTGAAAAGCAACGGCCTGCAGGTGGATTCCTGTGACGGTTCGTTTCATATAGATAATGTCAATGCTTATACGTCGACTGCGGATATGCCTGCGGTCGACGTAATCATTATAGGGCTTAAGACCACCAACAACCATCTGTTGCCGTCGCTGCTGCGTCCGTTGATTGACAAGAGCGGAGATGGCAAGTCCCCTGTTGTATTGCTGATACAAAATGGTCTGGGAGTCGAAGAGGACGTGCAGAAGATGCTTCCGGATGCTCGGCTCATGGCTGGTCTGGCTTTCATATGCTCAGCCAAGCGCGGCCCGGGACATATTGACCATCAATGTTACGGCCATATCAACCTTGGCGACTATTCTGTCAACTCGGATGGCGATTGCCTTGCTCTCGTTGACGATTTAAACGATTCCGGCATCAAAGCACGCATGGTTGACTATGCCGAGGCGCGTTGGCGTAAGGCTGTCTGGAACATGCCGTTTAACGGTATGACAGTCGCTCTCGGAGCGCAGACCGACGAGTTGTTGGGGCATCCGTCCACCCGTGAACTCATCCGCCGTCAGATGCTTGAAGTGATACATGCAGCACATGCCTGTGGCGTTTCATCAATCCCCGAATCATTTGCCGACGATATGATTCGCAGCACCGATGAAATGACCCCGTACTCTCCGTCCATGAAACTTGACTATGACTTCCATCGCCCCATGGAGATAGACTATCTGTATACCCGTCCGCTCTCCATGGCTCGCGAAGCCGCTGCCCCAATGGTATCCCTTGAAATGCTTGAGGCGCAACTCCGCTTCCTCCAAGAACATCACGGTAAAGTATAACATCAATAAATATGACCTCTCCGTTAGATTATTCTAAGAAGACTTCGCGTGATTATTCTCTTGACTGGATTGCTTACTCTGGTTGTGATAGTACAACATATAGATGATCTGACAGATTATTCTTTTGGCTGGAAAAAAATGGGGGTGGGTAAAATATTTTATTTCTATATGGCCTGGTTCTTTTTTAAATCAGGCACATTCCAAAAAAAGAGGTCTGTCAAAGAATCGTATAAAAAGACATGGTCACATCTGGTGGTGCCATACCTGTTCTTTTCTATCCTTAGCTGGCTGCTTTGGGCTCCGGGGTACTTTGAGAGCCACAACAACTCGTGGCACTGGCTTATGGGTGCGACACTAATCCGCTTCTATTCATTGGGATATATACCTGATGATGGACCATTGTGGTTTATGGCGGCATTGATCGTGTGCCATTTCATATATCCGTTGCTTAATCAATCCAAAGCGAATAATTACATTATAGCAGTTGGTGCCTGGATTGCTGCCTCTCTATATTATGTGATATGGCATAGTTTGGAAGACTGTCCATATATATTCCTCCCGTTGCCCCAGGGCCTTATGGCATTGTCGTTGTATTCACTTGGTGCGCAGTGGCATGATGTCAAATGGAGCGGATGGTGTATTGCTGTTTCGGCATTGTTGTATTTTACGGTCCTGTGGTTTGATCTTCCGCTGACGCAGCTCTATCTTGCAGGTCTCAATGCTCCAGGCATATCATGGCTGATATCCATGCCGTTATGGTTGGGTGGGATCATATTATGCAATAGTGTCATAAAGCGGATGCCTGATTGGTTTTTCAAGGTGATTGACCTTGGGTATATCGGTCGTCATTCTATGACATATTATTGTGGCCATTTTATCATATTGACTTCATTGGTATATCTTTACGATAAAGGGTCCAGCTTGTTCGGCCTTCCGCTGGTATGGGCGATGCTTGTGTCCTGTGTGGTGATATTGCCGGTGGCCGACATATTGCTGAGGCGGTATCTGCCATGGGCTGTTGGGGTCAAGGGGCGTGTGCGCAAAGGCGTGGAGGTCGGTGCTGCCACCGATTCTCTGCCATGAGTGCCAGCCTCTCACGCCCGGGAGCGTGAGAGAGCTATGGTGGTGAAGAAGGTGGCGAGCATGCCGAAATAGGTGAGGAGTGCCATGGGGTCACAAAGATTTTCCATGTTGATGCCTTTTGTGATGTGGACAAACAGGGTCGTGGCTATGATGGCAGATATGATGTAGACCACCGTCATCAGTTTCCGTATCCATCCTACCGGTTTGCGGTCGGGTAGACGGTTCATAACTTTTCGGGTGAAATCCGGGTCTTGTGGACCTTCTGCGAGATTTGATTTAAAGAGGTCACGCAGTCGGGCGTCTGTATTATCGTGGTGTTTCATAGATCTTATGGATGTTGGAGTATCTGTTTTAATACCGTCCTTGCCCGTTGCAGATGGCTTTTGACGGTGTTTTCAGGCATATTAGTTATGGCTGCTATCTTTTTGATGGGCAGGTCGCGGTAGTAGAATAACAACACTACCGCTCGCTGTGTTTCGCTGAGATAGCGCAGGGCTACGTTCAGGTCCATCCGTGCATCGATGCCACGGAGCGGTTCAGCACCGGCCTCGGGTATCTCTTCCGTGGAAACTTCCGTATGGGAGGCTCGGGCGTGGCTGCGGAACTCATTGAGTCCGATGGCAAACAGCCATGTAGAGAAGCGTCCGCTCCCCATCCATGACTTTAGCCCTCGCCATGCCTTGATGAAAGTTTCCTGGGCCAGGTCTGCGGCAAGGATTTCATCGCCGCACATCCCGGTGAGAAACCTCAGCAGGGGCTGATGGTATTCGTCAACCAGTCGGGCAAAGGCGCGTCGGTCGTCAAAACCTACACACCTTGCCACGAGAGATATTTCCTCGAGACGTGTCATTGACGGTCTTCCTTCTCAAGACGGTAAGCGGTCAATTTAGCGGCACCAATGAGGATGGGCACACATCCGATGGCTACACCTACTTTCCATGCATCCACGCATATGAAGAAGATGATTACGCCTAATCCGAGAGCCAGCAGATATGAGGAAGAGCGTAGGGGTGATCTCATGTTGCGCTCAAACACTGTAGGAGGCAGCGGATAGTTGTTGTCGATGGCTTTGGAGACAAGTGCATAACGTTGGCGGCGTTCATTGGCGCGGTATGCGCAAATGACCCATATTATAGCAACAAGAGCTATGAAAGGCATGAAATAAATGCCTAAAACACCGAGAATCGGCACTATGTCAATATCACTACCATTAAAGTCAAGTCCGTCCAGCAGACCGTTCTTGAAGTCTTCGGCAGATGTTGAGCCGTTGTCATTTGAAAAGGTGACTTCCTCAACGGTGGTTTCGTCTTGTGTGTCGCCTGGATTGCCGTCGCGGAGGTCTGACAGGGCTTTCTCTAAGGCCTGGTCAGCAGAGTCCGTCGGGGCTTTGGCGGCCAGTGAGTATGAGGGTAACGCGGTGAAGGCTAATATCGCCAGGATGAGGGAGAATACTGTACGTTTCATATGATTTGTTTGATGTTTTAGAAGTTGAAGTATTTTGTTTTCATACGTTAGACGCATGTATGTCTCCGCAGGTTGCACTCGCTTTCAAAAAAATCACTGCCGTTTGCGCCGTGGCATCAGTTTCTCTTCAAGCCACTGGAACACTACGAATAGCACCGGCACGAGAAACAGCAACGCCAGCACTCCTATGGCCATGCCTCCGCAGGTGCCTATGCCTATGGATTTATTTCCGTTGGCACCTACGCCCGACGCAAACGCCATCGGGAGCATGCCGAATATGAGGGTCAGCGATGTCATCAGGATAGGACGCAGACGCACTCTTGCCGCCGACAGAGCCGCGGCCACTATGCTCATGCCGGCGCGGCGACGCTCGGAGGCGTATTCGGTGAGCAGAATCGCGGTTTTAGCCAGCATGCCTATGAGCATGAGCAATCCTACTTGCAGATATATATTGTTTTCGAGTCCTGAAAGGTTGGCAAACAGCAGACTGCCGGCGAGTCCGAACGGCACTGAAACTATGACGGCTATCGGGATGAACAGGCTTTCGTAGAGCGAACACAGGATAAGGTAGATGAACACCACGCAGATGACGAAGATGGTCAGCGTATCGGCTCCCGATGAAGCTTCCTCGCGAGCCATGCCGCTGAACTCAAAGCCGTAGCCCATGGGGAGGGTCTGCGATGCAACTTCCTTGACGGCGGCAATAGCCTGCCCGGAGCTGTAGCCGCGTGCTGCATTGCCGTTGACGCGGATGGCGGGAAACAGGTTGAATCGTGACAGCGATTCGGTGCCGAATACGCGCTCTACGGTGATGTACTGGCTGATGGGCGACATTTCTCCGTCGGCATTGCGTACAAACATGCTTGAAAGTGCGTGGGTGTCAAGGCGGAATTCCGGCGAGGCTTGTACCATGACTCGGTAGAGCTTGGAGAATTTGTTGAGGTTGGAGGCATAGCTGCCGCCGATGTAGCCCGACAGGGCGTCAAGCACATCGGACGGCGACACGCCGTTGCGCTTGCATGCAGCCGCATCCACTTCTACTGAATATTGCGGATACTTTGTGTCAAATGATGTTGTGGCGCGCGAAATCTCGGGCCGCTTGTTGAGCTGCTCGAGAAAGTTGAATGTTATCTCCTTAAGATTCTCCACTTCGCCTCCGTTATGGTCCTGCACATACAGCTCGAAACCGTTTGTCGCGCCGTAGCCGGGAATCATGCCGCGTGTGAATACCTGTATCTTTGCTGATGTGATGTCGGCGGTGCGTCGGTATATCTCTGCTATGACGGCCTGTATGTCGTCATCTTTGCCGGTGCGGTATTTCCAGTTCTTCAATCGTATGTCGAAAGTGCCGGCAGTCACGCTCTGGCCTGTTATGGAGCCGAATCCGGCTGTGCGCGAGTAGATTTCAATCTGCGGTATGTCACGCACACGGCGGTCTATCTCTTCCATCATTTTCATGGTGGTGGAGAGGTTGGTGCCGGGAGGCATCTGCACGTCGATATTGACCGAACTCATGTCCTCGGCAGGTACCAGGCCTGTCTTGGTGTTGGTGAGCAGCCACGCAAGTCCGCATGATGCTATGATGACGAGCAGCCCGGTCAGCCATTTGTGGCGCAGCATCCATGCCACTCCGCGTACGTATCTGGAGCTCAGGCGCAGGAATATGCGGTCAAATCCGTCATGGAAGCGTGTGGAGAAACTGCGTTTGCCCACATCTGTTTTCTCTCCGTGGGGTGTCAGTATCAGGGCACAAAGAGCCGGAGAGAGTGTCATGGCGTTGATGAGCGATATGCCCACGGCCACGGCCATGGTCAGACCGAATTGCCGATAGAATACTCCCGTGGTGCCGCCCATGAAACTCACAGGGATAAACACGGCCATGAATACGAATGTCGTGGTCACGAGGGCTGTGGCTATGTCTTTCATCGCTCCGATAGTGGCACGGTAGGGTGAGCGTTCACCGGCGTCAAATCGTGCCTGGACGGCTTCAACGACCACTATGGCGTCGTCCACTACCGTGCCTATCACCAGCACGAGGGCAAACAGCGTGATCATGTTGATGGAGAATCCGGCTATATGCAGAAACGCAAATGTGCCTATCAGCGACACTATGATACCTATCAGCGGAATAAACGTGGAGCGGAAACTCTGCAAAAATACATAGACTACCAGGATTACCAATATGATGGCCTCTATGAGTGTCTGCACGACCTTGCTTATTGAAGCGTCAAGGAAATCCTTGGTGCTCATAAGGCTCACGAGTTTAAGCCCGGAGGGGAGGGTGGATGATATGTCCTCCATCACTTTGTCGACTTCGGTGATGATTTCGTTGGCATTGGACCCGGCAGTCTGGGAGATGGAGGCTGTAGTACCCGGATGGCCGTTGACACGTCCGGCGAAATCATATCCTCGTTGTCCCAGTTCTATCCTTGCCACATCCTTGAGACGCAATACCGTGCCGTCTTTGCCGGCACGTATCACCAAGTTCTCAAATTCATTGACTTCTTCATATCGTCCGCGGTATTTCAGCACGTAGCGGAATGTGTTGTCGGAGTCTGCGCCTAATGTACCTGTGGCTTTCTCAAGGTTTTGCTCGTCAAGCACCTGGCGTATGTCCGCCGGAACGAGGCCGTAGGATGCCATCTTGGCCGGGTCAAGCCATATGCGCATCGAGTAGTCGGCGCCCCTGACATCCACTTCGCCTACGCCCGATACACGTGACAGGCGAGGCTCTATGTTTATCTTCATGTAGTTGTTGATAAACTTCTCGTCGTAGCTGTTGTCGGGGCTGTAGAGGGCTATGGTCTTTATGCGGCTTGTCTGGCGTTTGCCCACGTTCACTCCGCTGCGTGTGACCTCGGCCGGCAGCAGTCCCTGTGCTGAGGCTATGCGGTTTTGTACATTGACCATGGCTATGTCGCCGTCGGTGCCTTGGCGGAAATAGATCTGTATGTTGGCCATGCCGCTGTTGGTGGCGGTCGATACCATATACATCATGTCCTCCACGCCGTTGATGGCCTCTTCCAGCGGCACTATGACACTTTTCTGCACGGTCTCTGCGTTGGCTCCGGTGTAGCTTGCCCGGACGCTGATGGTGGGTGGAGCTATCTCTGGAAACTGTTCCATGGGGAGCTGTGACAGCGATATGATGCCGAGTATGACTATCGCCACAGAGATTACGGCTGAGAAGATGGGACGGTCGATGAATATGCGTGAGTTCATGGGACGTGATGAATTGTGCTATACAAATTTACTGAAATGCTGTTATTTTGTTAGACGGCTTAAACCAAAAAGGTTTATATTTGTCCTATATTTAAATGACTTTTAACCATCATAAAACATATGCTTAAAAAGATTCAGACTTTTACTACGCGACGCGGCTTGCGGCTTAAGGCTATTCTGGTAGCCGTAGTTGCTCTGCTGGGCACGACAATGGTGTCATGCGGCGATGAACCCGACGGACCTCCTATCTCAGGTGGCTATTATGATACCTATTATCTTGAAGGCTATTACGAAGGGCAGTATCGTGACGGTGCGGTGCTCGCATGGATGTTCTATTCTGACGGCAGCGGCTACAACCGCTGGGTCAATGTGCCTTCCGAGCCTTATAGCAACACATTCCGTGACCACTATATCCGTGGCGGCAGTTTGTACATCTGGTGGGATGGTGACCGTGACTACACCTATGCCGGCCAGATAGAACTTGGCTACGGCAACTATTTCAATGCACAGCTTGTGCCTAATTATCCCTGGATAAGTTTCTACCGTCAGTAACAGTGAGTACCACGGGCGCTCATGTGTGGATAAACTAAAGGCGGCTGATTCAATTTTGAATCAGCCGCCTTGGCTTGGTGGCGGGGGCAGGACTCGAACCTACGACCTTTGGGTTATGAGCCCAACGAGCTACCACTGCTCCACCCCGCGATGTTTTGTGAGTGCAAAGGTAGCATGTTTTTGGGCTTATGTCAATAGATTTCGGGTTAAATCATGTTAATTGGTGGCTGTGGAGTCAGGAATTGATGTGTTTTCCTTGGCTTCTTTCTGCTTCTGGCGGTATTGTGCTATGCAGTTATTGACATCGGCTACCAACTCGTCGCCCTGCTTGTCGCGGCTGACGATGGTGCCGTCAGGATCTATAAGGATGATGCACGGTATGCCTGAAATGCCGTAGATGTCGGTGGGTATCTTTTGTGCATCGATGATGCAGGGCCATTTGATGCCGAGCTCGTCGATGGCTTTGAGGGTTGCGGCGGGCTCGTCCCATACGGCTACGCCTACCACGTTGAGATCTTTGTCTTTATACTTGTCATAGAGTCCCTTGATGACAGGAATCTCACGTCGGCAGGGACCGCACCAGCTTGCCCAGAAGTCCACGAGGGTGAATTTGCCGTCCTTGCCTACAAACTGGCTCAGTCGGGTGGCTACACTGTCGTTTTTGACTTCGAAGTCTTTGTATTTGCTTCCCACGCTTGTCTGGGCCTTCTTTTCAAGGGCTGCGCGGAGGTCTTTGATGCGCTGGAATGATACCATAAACGGATAAATCTTGAGTTGCTCGTCGAGTTCGGAGAGGTCCATGCGATATGCCCGGTCGAGGAAGTAGAGATAGCCTACGGGGTTCTCGGCGTTCTGCATGACGATTTCCTTCTCTATATTATCATAAACGTTGTTGAGCGAGTCAAGTTTAACCCTGCCTATGGAATCTTCGGGCAGGTTATTGGCCTGCATGGCCACGCTGTCAAGCCGTGCGCCGGCCTTGATGAGGATGTCGTTGAGTGGTGTGCCGGTGAGTTTGCCGGTGGAATCAGGCATGATGTTGCCCTGCTCTACGATGACACTGCCGTAGCGTTGGCCGTCTACGATGATTCGGGCAAGATAGGCCTTGTCGACCGTCCCCTTGAAGACTATGGAGTCGTTGGTGACTACGGTGCTGTCCATTTTGTCGCCGTTGTCATAGTCAATCAGATATGCTACGGTGCCGTTCATATCCTGTCCGGGAAGCGGAATTGTGATTTCATACGAGCCATTTGATTTTTCGGCGCATGCGCTGAGCATCATTGCGCCTACCATGGCCATGGCGGAGATTTTCAATGATTTCATTATGGAATATAGGTTTATAGGTGGTTGGTATTTTATAATTCGATAGTCAGGCCGTCATAGGCGAGATGCACACCCTCGGGAAGGGTGGGGTCTACATCGGCGTGTCGTCCCATGCGGTCAGAGATGTGGGTCAGATATGTGCGGCGTGGCTTTATCAGGTCTATGAGTTGCAGTGCCTGTGAAAGTGACAGGTGTGACACATGTTCTTCGCGGCGCAGTGCGTTGATAACCAGGGTGTCTATCCCCTGGATGGCTCTGATGGTGCCTTCGGGGAGGGTTTTGCAGTCGGTGATATAGGCCAGCTGTCCCATTTTGAATCCGAGTATATGGAGTTTCCAGTGCATCACGTCAAGCGGCATGATTTCAAGGGCACCTATCTTAAGCGGATGCCCCGGGGCGATTTCATGGATGTCAAATGTGGGAACTCCCGGATAGGGGTGGCGTTTGAAACAGTAGGGTATGCGTGAGTGGAGGTCTACCGACACATCGCGTGTGCAATATATGGGGAAATTGCCGTGGCCTGTGTAGGAGTGGCTGAAAGGGCGCAGGTCGTCGATGCCTCCCACGTGGTCATAGTGGCTGTGGGTGACGAGCAGTGCATCAAGCTTAGCTACAGGGTGGCGCAGCATCTGCTGGCGGAAGTCGGGACCGCAGTCTATCAGCAGTGCACGTCCTTTCTCCTCGATTAGGACCGATGCACGCAGTCGCTTGTCGCGAGGATCTGATGAGGTGCATGTGGGGCATGTGCAGTTAATCTGCGGTACGCCGGTAGAGGTGCCTGTGCCGAGAAATGTCAGTTTCATAGACGTGAGGTTTTAAGGATGCCATCTTCAAACACAAGGTATGCTCCGGCTTCATACAGCCATGTCTCGCGTGTGTAGCCGTACATCTCCTGTCTCTTGATTTCCATGGGGATGCCGAGCGACAGGCGACATTCGTCACGAGTCATGCCCTCGGCGACCTGTCCGCGAGTGATGAGGTCCCATATGTCAGGATAGATGGATTTGTGGGCATCGCGTGGATTGGTCAGGGAGAACATCGCGGCGAAGTCTCTCGGGCCGTCGGCATCGGGGCGCGACGGGAGGGTGAGCATAAGTTTGCCCTTGACGGCGGAATCTTCTTCAAGATTGAATGCTGCCAAAAGCGGTGCCTGGGGAGTACCGGCGGATACGGCTGAGATGATGACCGGGAGAAAGCGGCGCCGTTTGATGTAATTGCCGTTGTCATCGAGCCATGTCGATGTCATCACGTAAAGTCTGCGTCCGCGTAGCAGGCTGTCAGCTTCGTTGACTATGCTTGACTCTATGGTAAACGGTATGGGCAGCGATGTACGTTTCATCAGGCTGTCAATCGGAGTATCCACACGGTATGATACTTTGACCGGCCCGGTTGTGTCATGTCGGCCGGGGGTTGAGAGCGAGAATATGATGTCGGTATATTCGTTGCCGAGGATATTGCTGCCGGTAGTCATGCTGTCAAATGCCATCCGGCTTGATACAAGTGTCTCGGGCATTATGCCGCTGACGGTGTTGAGAAGCACTTTCAGACGGTCGTCGGTGATGCTCCATAGTTTCCCGGGCTGCCATGACGCAGGTGGCTGCGGAGCCACAGCTTCCATGAGCTGGCGTTCGGCCGAGGGGGCATATGCGCCTTCTTTCTTGACTTCGTCATGGCCGATGGGATTGGTATGGGTGGCTGTATAGCATCCTGTCAGCAACGCTGCCGCCACGAGGACGGCCAGCGTTGCTGACAGGGGGCGATGTGCTGATAAGATAGCCGGTCTGAAGGTCATTTGTTATTTCTTGGGCGTGACACCGAGGTTTTCAAATATGAATGAATATATGTCGGTGTACTCGTCAATTACTTTGCTGATAGGTTTGCCTGCTCCGTGTCCGGCCTTGCTGTCGATGCGGATGAGCTTGGGGTTGTCGCCGGTATCGGCGGCCTGGAGTGTGGCGGCATATTTAAACGAGTGGGCCGGTACTACACGGTCGTCATGGTCGGCTGTGGTGACGAGGATTGACGGGTAGCGTGTGCCGTCGTTCTTGATGTTGTGGAGGGGCGAATAGCCTAAGAGGTAGGCTGCCATTTCGTGTGAGTCGGCGCTTGTGCCGTAGTCCGATGCCCAGTTCCATCCGATAGTGAAGAGATGGTAGCGCATCATGTCCATTACGCCTACGCGCGGTATGGCCACGCGGAACAGGTCGGGGCGCATGTTGACTGTAGCTCCGATGAGGAGTCCGCCGTTGCTTCCTCCCTCACACACGAGCTTGTCGGGATTGGTCCATCCCTCCTTGATCATGTATTCGGCAGCCGAGATGAAGTCGTTGAATACGTTGAGCTTCTTCTGCTTAGTACCTGCTTCGTGCCATTCTTCGCCGTATTCCGAGCCTCCGCGGAGGTTGGTCTGGGCGTAGATGCCTCCGTTTTCAAGCCACAGCAGCCGGTATGGGCTGAATCCGGGAGTGAGTGATATGTTGAAGCCTCCGTAGCCGTAGAGGTAGACGGGATTTTTGCCGTCACGTTTCAGGCCTTTCTTATAGGTGAGCGACATAGGCACTTTGGTACCGTCGGTGCTGGTATAGAATATCTGTTCGGTCACATAGTCATCGGGGTTGAAACCTTTGACTTCGGGGATGATGAACGGGGTGAGCTTGTCGGTATGGATGTCGTAGCGATACGAAGTGGCGGGCTGGATAAACGAGGTAAACGAAAGGAACACATCCTCGTTGCGGCGGTCGGTGCTGACACCTGCGCTGCCTATGGAGGGGAGTGTGATTTCACGTATCATCTTGCCATCGCGTGTATAGAGGAAGAGGTGCGTGGACGCATCTTTCTCATATCCGATTATGTAGTGGTCTTTGCCTACTTCGGCCACGCTGCCAAGTACGCCGTCCTGTTCAGGCACGAGGACTTTCCAGTTTTCGCGTGACGGGTTGGCGAGATCGGCTACCATGATGCGGCCTTTGGGGGCATCGGCGGTAGATGTCAGTACAGCTTTGCCGTCGCGGACGTCTACCACGCTGATATTGTAGTCCTGTGAAGGCTCCAGTACAATCCATTCGGAGTCTTTATCCTTGAGGTTACGCACTGCTACGGCATTGCCTATGCCTTCGCCTCCAGTGGAGAGGATGATGTAATCGCTTTCCTCAGGGATACCCACGCTGTGGAAGTGCAGCGGATGTTCGGGGTCGCTGTAGAAGAGTGTATCCTCGCTCTGGGGTGTGCCGAGTTTATGGTAGTATATGCGGTGGTTTTCGTTGGAGTTGCTGAACTCCTTGCCGGCTACAGGCTGGTCATATGCGCTGTAGTAGAATCCGTCGCCATACCATGATGCACCGGTGAATTTGGCCCATGTGATATGGTCGTCGAGCAGCTTGCCTGTGGCGGTGTCCATCACATAGATTTCGGTCCAGTCACTGCCGCTGCGCGAGATTGTGTAGGCCATATACTTGCCGTCGGGGCTCATAGACAGACCTGTCAGAGCCACAGTGCCGTCATTGCTCAGTTTGTTGGGGTCCAGAAATACCTCGGCCGGAGAGTCAAGTGTGGCTTTGCGGTATAATACCGACTGGTTCTGGAGACCGTCGTTGGCACTGTAGTAGTATTTGTTGTCGTAACCGAGCCAGGGAGTGCCTATCTTCTTATAGTTGGCGAGGTCTGTGAGACGTTTGCGTATATCCTCACGGAAGGGGATTTTTGACAGATAGTCGTTTGTGACGCGGTTTTCCGCCTCCACCCATGCGATGGTGGCGGCAGCGGTGTCGTTTTCGAGCGGACGGTAAGGGTCGGCTACTTTTGTGCCGAAATACTCGTCGACCGTGGCATCCTTGGGAGCCACGGGATATGACAGTGGGTTGGCAGCTGAAATGCTCATTGATGTCAGAAGGCTGATTGACAGTACAGTCGTTATGTGCTTCATAGTGATTATGGTTGGTATTATATCCTACAAATATAGCAAAAATTCCCCAAATGCCGTCAGGAGATGCGTGACCAGTCGAGGTTGCGGGCGAAAAGGGCTTTGAGTCTTGATGTCAGGGCCGGGTGGGCGGCGAGAGTGGGGTCGTGGTCTAAGATGGTCTCGGCTTCGCGGCGCGCGAGGGTCATTATCTGGCCGTCGGCGGCCAAGGAGGCTATTTTGAGGTCAAAGGCGAGTCCGCTCTGCATGGTGCCCTCTATATCTCCCGGACCGCGGAGCTTCATGTCGGCTTCGGCTATGAGGAATCCGTCGGAGGTCGATGTCATGATTTCGAGGCGTTTGCGTGTGTCGCGGCCGATGGTGCGCTTGCTCATCAGTATGCAGTAACTCTGGTCGGCGCCGCGCCCCACACGTCCGCGCAGCTGGTGGAGCTGAGATAGCCCGAAACGTTCGGCGTTTTCGATGACCATCACAGAGGCGTTGGGCACGTTGACTCCGACCTCTATCACGGTGGTGGCCACGAGTATGTCGGCTTGTCCCGAGGCAAAGAGCTGCATCTGATAGTCTTTTTCGGACGGTTTCATCTGTCCGTGGACGAAGGCTACTTTGCGCTGAGGAAATACATTGCAGATGGTTTCGTAACCTTCCTCAAGGCTTTTCAGCGCGAGTTTGTCATTGTCTTTGATAAGCGGATGGACTATGTAGACCTGACGGCCTTGATTGAGCTGGGTCCCTATGGCACGGTAGACCTGCTCGCGGTTTTCGTCATATCTGAGCAGGGTGACCACAGGCTTGCGGCCCGGGGGAAGCTGGTCGATAATGCTTACATCAAGGTCGCCATAGACTGTCATGGCCAGTGTGCGCGGTATAGGTGTGGCGGTCATCACCAGTACATGAGGAGGCATGTGGCTTTTGCCCCACAGACGGGCTCGCTGGGCCACTCCGAAGCGGTGTTGCTCGTCTATGACTGCAAATCCCAGGCGAGAGAACTCCACCGGATCCTCCAGCACGGCATGTGTGCCTACGAGAATGTGGATTGTGCCGTCCATCAGTCCGGCGTGTATCTCGCGGCGGCGAGCCATAGGTGTGGAACCTGTCAGCAAAGCGACACTGATGCCGAGTGGCGCAGTCAGCGAGCGCAGGGTCTCGAAATGTTGCGTGGCGAGTATTTCCGTGGGTGCCATGAGGCATGCCTGCATCCCGTTGTCAAGGGCTATGAGCATGCAAAGCAGCGCGACAAGTGTCTTGCCGCTGCCCACATCGCCCTGTAGCAGACGGTTCATCTGCCGTCCTGACCCCATGTCGGCGCGGATTTCTTTGATTACACGCTTCTGCGCTCCGGTCAGTTCAAATGGAAGCTGCTCGAAATAGAAGCGGTTGAAATAGTCGCCTATGCGCGAAAATCTGTAGCCTCCGATTGTCTGCTTCCGTCCCTTGGCATAGCGGAGGATGTCGAGCTGTAGGTAAAACAGTTCGTCAAACTTAAGGCGTTCGCGTGCACGTGCCGCCTCCTGGTGGGTGCGTGGATTGTGTATGGCGGTCAGAGCCTCGCGCAGGGGCATTAGGCCGTTGCGCGTGACGATTTCAGCCGGCATCGGGTCGTTGATGGACGATGTCGCTGCAATCACATTCATGGCCATGGTGTGGAAAGTGCGTGACGAGAATCCTCCGTTGCGGAGTTTTTCGGTCAGCGGATACACTCCCCGCAGGCCGCTGACGGCTGCGAGACTTGACGGAGAGTCAACCTCGGGATGCACCATCTGGGCTATGCCGTTGTAGTATGTCGGTTTGCCGAAGAGGATGTAGTCCGTGGCGGTCTGATAGGCATCTTTGAGTTTCCGTATCTGGCGGAACCATACGACCTCCATGGTGGAATGCCCGTCGGAAAATAGCCCCACAAGCCTGGCCTTGGCACCTTCGCCGCGCACGGTAAATGTCACAAAACGTCCTCTGACCTGCACCATCGACATCTCCTCGTTCAGCTCGCGTATGCGATACACTTTGGTGCGGTCAAGGTAGTGGGTCGGATAGTGGGTCAGCAGGTCGTAGAACGTGGTTATGCCCAGCTCCTTCTGGAGGAGTTCGGCACGCTTGGGCCCTACGCCTTTGAGAAATTTTATGTCGCGTTGTGAGAGGCTGTTCACTTGGTCTGGACGGATTGGCGGAGGTATATCTCCGCTATTTCTATGTCAAGAGGATGGGTTATCTTGATATTGCATGGGCTACCCGGGGTGAGCCTTATATCGGTGTGTCCGGCAGCGGCGAGCACTGAGGCGTCATCGGTGTATGTTGCATGCGTGTCACGGCTGGCGTAGGCTCCGATTAGTAACGGAGCAGGGAAGAACTGCGGAGTCTGAACGGCGCGGTATAGGCTGCGGTCGACAGGCGATGACTCTCCGTCTGCCTCAATCAGCCTGAGCGAGTCGGTGACCTCTATGGCCGGTATGGCTCCTTCGGCTCCCTCTCTGACGGCGGCGATGGCATCAGACACCACTTCTGGTGTGATGATGGGCCTTACACCGTCATGCACGCCTATGTATCGGCATCCTTCCCTGACTGCTGCAAGCGCGTTGCTGACACTCTCCGTGCGCGTGGCTCCGCCGCATACTATCGCCACACGTCCCGACAGGCCGTGGCGGTCGAGCAGAGCGGCCATGTGCGCTTGCCATGTCTCGCTGACCACCACCAGCAACTGTGCGCCCGGTAGCAGATGTACCAGACGTCTCAGAGTGGCTATGATTACGGGCATATCCCCCGAGGGGGTATGTATGTCGAGATACTGCTTGGGCATGTCCGCGCCAAATCGGGTGCCTGTACCTGCCGCGACTGTTATAAGCGTTACGTCTGAGAAATCAATCATGCTTTGTGTCATAGTATTCTTAATGCAAGGAATGGGCCACCGTGCCCGGTCAGAAGCACTGTATGGTAGATTAACCGTATGGCTGCCCGGTAGCGTCGGGATACCTGTTGCAAGGCCATAAGGTATCGTGGTTCGGAGAGTTCGGGATGGCCCTCGCGTCTGTAGTAGGCTGCAAGCATGGCATTGCGGGCCGCGACATATCTCATCTCCTCGCGCTCCTTAAGTAGTGAGGCTATTTCGTCCAGTGACAGTTCCCATTTGAGTGGATTATGGCTAAAATCAAGACGGCTGATGGACTCCTCATGTTGCAGTTGCCTGACGAGAGGGCAGTCATTGATGACTACGACTTCGGGTCGCTGCAAAAGCAGTCTGACCCCTAACTCGAAGTCATCCCATCCGGGCAGCCGTTCGTTCCATCCGCCGACCTTACGGAACAGGTCTGTACGAGCCATGTATCGCTGCGTGGACCAGGTGCTGTGCATGAGATGTGAGGCCAGAGTGTGACCGAATGGTAGCCGGCGCAACAGCCTTTGCCCGTCGTATAGCATCACCGGCGCTCCGATGGCTTCGGCATCCTTGTTGCTTCGCGCGGTTTCCATGAATCTGTGGATATGCCCCGGCAGCATGATGTCATCGCTGTCAAAAAACAAGGTCCAGTCAGTTTCAACTGCTTCAAGTCCCATGTTGCGTGCCGCAGCTGCGCCCGGCTTCATCTGGCGCAGCAGTCTTATGCTTACTCCGTCATCGGCAAGCCGTGGCAACTCTTGTTGCAGCAGTTCATAACTGCCGTCAGTCGACCCGTTGTCTACGACGATGAGGTCAAAGCTTTCTCCCTGTTGTGATGCGATGCTGCGCAGTGTGTCCATGACGAGGCCGTGCCGGTTGTACACGGGCACGACTACGCTCAAAGTGGGAGTTTTCGGGTCTGATTGCATAATCGGAAATCAGTGGTGCAGTTCGGGAAAGCCTTTTGATGTCACGGTCCTATAGGGGTTGCCTGGCAGCACCATCATTACCTCCGTATGGGGGAGGCCTTCTATCATGACCATGGCACTGTCGGGCTGCATCGCCATGCAAGCTGTGGCAAGTGCGTCGGCCATCATGCAGTCGGGAGCTATGACAGTGGCCGAGAGACAACCTTTGTCGACAGGTCTACCTGTTGCAGGACTTATGGTGTGGCCTATGGTGTGTCCTGATACTTCGTGATAGTTGCGGTAGTTGCCGCTCGTGGCCACTCCGCAGTCGGTGACATCTATCATCGTCAACCGGTGATGGGCTGCAGGATTGTTTTCGTCGGTGAGCGGCGCATCCACGCTCAGCCTCCATTTCTCTCCTCGCTCGTTATTGCCGCTGAGGGCAACTTCGCCTCCGATCTCTATCATATAGTCTGTGATGCCGTTGCGCTGCATCATCAGCCCTACCTCATCGCATGCCAGACCCTTGGCTATTGCCGAGAAATTGAATTGAGTCAGAGGATGCTTCTTGCGGATTATGCCGCAGGAATCTATGGAGCATTGGGCTATGCCCACATATTGCAGTGTCTTTGTTATCAGACTGTCAGGCGGCGTCTGGGTGATGCTGCGGTTGCGTCCGAATCCCCACAGCTCTATCAGAGGTCCGAGTGTTGGGTCAAATGCTCCGTTGCTGAGGCTGTTGACTTCCTTTGACCCGTTGAATACTTTGGCGAGTATGCTGTCGGCTGTCAGCGAGCCGCAGTGATTGAGCCGTGACACAAGCGAGCTGTCATTGAACACTGATACCGACATTTCCACGTGTCGGAGCGTGGCAAGTATGCTGTCGGTCATCTGGCGCGGAGCCTTGTATTTTATATGGTACTGTGTGGCCCATATCGCACCTTCGTCCGTGCGGTATATTCCATCAGTCATGCACGAACATAGCGATGAGGACAGTATCAGGAGCGTCAGAAGCAGGGTTGCTGCGTTTTTCTTTGACAATATTAACAATAATTGCATTAATGCCATCAAATTTTAAGATAAAAGGCGAGGCTTTTAGGCCAAAATTGGGTAGCTTTGTTTAAAGCATTGCAATTTACCAATATTTTTTCATTCAGCCCTTTTGTGGCATATCTAAAATTCACTTATTATGAAAAGTTCATACGTATTTCTGGCTCCGGGATTTGAGGAGGTTGAAGCATTGACCCCCGTCGATGTGCTGCGCCGTGCAGGCATGGACGTCAAAACGGTATCTGTTACTTCTTCACGTGATGTGGAAGGAGCCCACGGCGTTACAATCAAAGCCGACATGACATTTGACGAGTCGGATTTCAATGATTGCGACTGGTTGATTCTCCCCGGCGGTATGCCCGGCGCGACCAATCTCTATGATTTCAAGCCCCTGTGCAGTCTGCTGCTCAAGCATAATGCTGAAGGCGGACGTATCGCTGCTATATGTGCAGCTCCGGCTGTAGTCCTTGGCGAGCTCGGATTGCTTGACGGCAAGGAGGCTACATGCTATCCCGGATTTGAATCGGTGGCTCCCCAGGCCATGTTCCAGCCTCGCAGGGTAGTGGTTTCCGACAATATCGTGACGGCAAACGGTCCGTCATCGGCACTCGTATTCGCGTTGACCATAGTGGCTGAAGCCAAGGGTGACAATGAGGCAAAGCAGGTCGGTGAAGGTATGCTGTTCTATGACAAGCATCTCAACTACTACCTCTGATAAAGCATAATGATACGATTATGCAAGGATGCAGCGTGCCGCGTGGAGAGCTATATAATGACTCCACGCGGCACGCTTATTTCCCTTATGGAGATGTCTTGCTCCTGATGCTTCGGCCAGTGCGAAGCAGGCCTGTATTTTAGAGATATTTGCTTACGGCTGCATTGAGGCGTGTGATGTCTTCAACACGCTCCTTGATTTCGCCGTTGGCTATGATATAGGTCGTAGGCAGCACGGCCACATTGTAGTTGAGAATCGGAGTCGCATCGGCTGTGGCACTCTGATAAACGGAAATCCATGGCAGATTGGCGGCAACACTGCGCCAGAACGGTTCCTCGTCGCTGACAGATACCTGATATATGGTGAGCCCCTGTCCTTCGTGTTGTTTCCATATTTTGTGGAGCTCGTTGTTGAACGGGGTGGACTCGGGTGCGCTGTAGGTGGTAAAGTTCAGCACCACCACTTTGTGGCTCTTGGCAGCCTCGTTGAGGCTCTGTTCCTTGCCTTTGCGGTCAAACAGACGGATGTCAAACATGGGCACTTCGGCGGCCTCTATGCTGCGTACGGCAGCCGGGCGGCCACTGATATAGAGCTTACGCAGGTACTCGGTGCGAGGATCGTTGGGGCGGGCGTCGGCATAAGCATTGGCCACGGCACCGATGATGCGGTTGTCAAATTTGTCGGAGGGGTCAAAGAGCTGGCGTCCGTCTATCTGCTTGTTGATGATATAGTAGGCTACTATGCCCGAGGGGTTGGCAAGCAGTTTGCGGCCGAGTTCACGCTTGAGGAGGCTGTCGCCGACAACGGCCTGAGCGGAGCTTTTCGACGCCGCATCCATCAGACGCTTGTCTACAGCCTCCATCATCTCAGCCTCTGGAGTGCCGGCGAGGTGGAAGTCGGTGTCAAAACCTGTCATGGTGGTATTGACGGTCACAGCATCTATACTGTCGATGGGGAAGTATATCACTTTGCCGTCCATGCGCAGACGGTAGATGCCGGGGTGGGCGGCTGCCTCACGGTCAAGTTTGAAATCGCCCTTGGCATCTGTCAATATTGTGTCGAGGGGATACCAGCGGCCGTTTTGGCTGGCTTCCACTATAAGTGTGGTGTTTTCCGGAGCATCCTTTATGTTGCCCGAGAGGTTCCATCGGTTGGAATCTGAGCACGATGCAGTTACGGACAGCAGAATGGCGGCGGAGATGCCGCCGAGTGTCATATGCGATATTTTCATAATATGTAATCTTCTGATTGGGATGTGCAGCGATGCAATCTATGCTGCAAAATTAATGAAAATACGGCAAACGGCATAATGATTGCTCACTGCTCATAAAAAGGAATGCATCTCTGTAGACGCTCGCGAGCTGTGTCCCAGGGGATATAGATGTTGGAATCGTTGTCAGGGTCAAGAGATACAGGCACTTCGTTGAGCTGGAATCTCACGTAATATGTGCCGCGTTTGTGGCGGAAAAGTATAATCTGGAGGTTTGAAGCCATAGGCACTACGTGGAAATTCTGCCAGTGCTTGCCCACGGTGTCAAAGTAGTTGGTCATATAATAGCATCCGGGCAGTCTCATCTGCGACAGTAATGGCATCAGGGTCTCCGCGTGACCGAAACGCAGTATCACCGTAGGGTAGTCTGTGGCCGATGGCTGTTTCTTCGCTGAAGCCTTGTCGGCTTCGACTGCACGGTCGGTTGTGGCTATGATGTCCTTTATCAGAGGTATGGATATTTCAGCCGGCAGAGTGGAGAGGGTAGAGGCTGTGCGCACGAGATACTGGCGCAGGTTGTTGCATGCCCACAGACGGTTATACTCATCACGGGTGAGGTATGGACTGATGTCAGTGGGGAGCATCATGGCTTCAAGTCCGGCAAGCACCTTATACATTGACATGACCAGTTCGCGTGCCTCGGCAGGTTGTATCGGGTAGCTCTTTCCGAGCACCTTGATGAGCGGAGTCAGCGGTGCGGTCAGATTTGTGTAATCTTCCACGATTGGAGTCCATGGCTTTTCATCGGCCCATGCCACGTAGGCCTCATCGGTCTCGAAAGGCCGCATCAGCCATGATTCCTGTGGGCCTGACGAAGCGTTGATGTCAACGCTGTTGTTGAGCCGTGTCACCTGATAGAGGAAACTGTACATACTGTTGACACACCGCGGAATACGGCTTGAGATGGCGTTGATATGTCCGTCTTTAAACAGTTCGGGATATGTGCGCACCATACGGGCCGCTATGCCGCGCTGCTCGACCATGCCGAGACTGTCAAGTGCTCCCCAGCGGCCTTTGCTTTTAGCCATGATGACATCAGTGAGTGCCATCAGGCGTTTGCCGAGGGGGGTGATGGTGCCGATGGAGGCTGCGTGGCCGAGAGCTTCGCGCAGGGCCTCTACGTCGCGTGGCGATGAGTAATATCGTGCTCCGTGGCGTCCTACATGGTTGACGAGCACGGGCTTGAGGGAGTCAGGTGTGGCGATTATGGCCGATGGTGTGGGATAGGGCATGAAACTCCCCTGACATTGCGTATAGTCAAAATTAGTGGCGGTGGGATCTTGGGCAGCTGCGGCATCTGTCACATGCAGCAGTGATGCACCTGCTACTAAGATTGCACAGACGGTCGCACGTACCAGTCTGTTATTTTTGAAGGTCGGTATCATAAACAAATCAGATATGTAGTCCGTGCAAATATAACAAAGAATTGATGAGATTGCATCATCACTGCCATCATATTTACTCGCATGTGCATCGCTTTTATAAGAGGGTGTTTAATAACAAAAGTTAAATTCTGAGCTGCGGATTTTGAGATGGATTCGGGTCTGTGCTGAAGGAGCATAGCGGGCTATGTGACTGAGGCAAAGAGCCGAAGACGCTCAAAAGCCGCAGACAAAATGCTATCTTTATGTCGTTAATATGGTTCATTTTTGTTTAGATGTATTTGAAGTTACCATCGCCTTGGTGTCTCTTTTGTTAACTGGCTGTTGCTCGTCGGTCACATAGCACCGCTATGCTTCCTCCTCACAACCAGCCATTTAATCAAAAGATACACCACTCAGGATTTAAATTTTGTTATTAAACACCCTCTTAAATATGATGACTGCAAAAAGAAGCATCCCTGACGGAAAAATGCCGTCAGGGATGCCTGTTTATGGTCTGATTGTGTCAGTGTGCTGATTATTCAGCCTTGCCTGCAGAACCGAGCACGTTTTCAATCTTGTGCTTGTAGAGTTTTTCCATCTCGTCACGAGCCGGGCCGAGATATTTACGGGGGTCAAATTCACCGGGCTTGTCATGGAATACCTTGCGCACAGCAGCGGTCATGGCCAGACGGCTGTCAGAGTCGATGTTGATCTTGCAAACAGCGCTCTTTGCAGCCTTGCGGAGCTCTTCTTCGGGGATACCGATAGCGTCGGGGAGCTTGCCGCCGTATTCGTTGATCATGTCTACATATTCCTGGGGAACAGAAGATGAGCCGTGGAGCACGATGGGGAATCCGGGGAGTTTCTGCATTACTGCGTCAAGCACCTCAAATGCCAATGGCGGGGGAACGAGACGGCCTTCGGCATTGCGTGTGCACTGCTCGGGTGTGAACTTGTATGCACCGTGGCTGGTACCGATTGAGATAGCGAGGCTGTCGCAGCCTGTGCGTGTTGCAAAGTCGATAACTTCCTCGGGGTCGGTGTAGGTGTGGTGGTCAGAAGATACTTCGTCTTCTACGCCGGCGAGCACGCCGAGCTCACCTTCTACGGTTACATCGTACTGATGTGCGTAGTCTACTACCTGCTTTGTCAGGGCTACGTTCTCCTCGTAGGGGAGGTGGCTGCCGTCGATCATCACAGATGAGAAGCCGTTGTCGATACAAGATTTGCAGAGCTCAAAGCTGTCACCGTGGTCGAGGTGGAGCACAATTTGGGGATTCTCCCAGCCGAGTTCCTTGGCATAAGCCACAGCACCCTGGGCCATGTAGCGCAGCAGAGTGGCGTTAGCATAGTTGCGGGCACCCTTTGACACCTGGAGGATAACGGGTGATTTTTCCTCGGCAGCTGCCTTGATGATGGCTTGGAGCTGCTCCATGTTGTTGAAGTTGAACGCGGGGATAGCATATCCGCCCTTGATGGCTTTGGCAAACATCTCACGGGTGTTGACCAAACCTAAGTCTTTGTAGCTTACCATAATGGCTTGTTGGATTATAGTTATGTAAATATTAGGTACTCGAGTCAGTGAAACCTGTTGCAAAGTTAATGAAAAATTTCATACATGCCTACGCATGACTGTGAAATTGAGATAACATTTGTGGAGATTGTCGATGTATGGTCGGGGAGGTGCCGGGTCTAAATAAACTTAGAGCGGACTGCCATGTGCTGTTGATTCGCAGGGCAGTCCGCAATGATGGGATAATGCTGTGTCGAGTTGATAAGCCTGAAAATAGCTGAGAGGATTATTTCTTGGCTGCTTCAAGAGAGGCCTTGCGGAATTCTTTCATGACTTTTTCAAGTTCAAGAGACGCTTTGCGTGCACGGGCACCAGCGGCCTTGTTGCCGTTAACGAGTTGAGCCTCAGCATCTTTCTTGAATGCATCATAGAGCGATGCAGCCTTTTCTACGAGATTTTTCATCGGATTTAAGTTTGATTGTTGAATGGTAAAAAGATAATGTATTACTACTATGTGGCAAATGTAATGAAAATTTTTGAATTATTTCGCAATTTTTATACAATAGAGCATTTTTTAGCAATTAAATTTTAATATGGGCATGATACGGGTGCTCCCTTGGTAGTATCATTAAAAAGGTATAAATTTGTATTCCGTTAGGATATTCAATTAACGTATTTACGGTTCTACTATGAAAAACCTGTTGACACGCACACTCGCCGGTCTCGTATATATAGCCGCCATCATAGCCTCTCTGGTGTTTGGCGACGTCTATTTCGTATTGCTCTTGTCTATCTTTGCCATAGCAGGTGTGCAGGAATTTGTCAAAGTGATGGTTAATGTGGACCACGCAGACAACCGTATGACCCGTGGATGGGACATGGTGGGAGCTGCCACGATTGTGGTGTTCAACGCCATCCAGGCGTCTGACTGGCATTCGTTGTCGCCTATGCCGGCCGGCATAGTCCTGTCGCCGATACTGCTCTATATAGTGGTGCGCATGGTGGTGCAGCTCTATATCAAGCAGCCTGACCCCATGCATTCGCTGACCACATCTTTGGCCGCGCAGGTATATGTGTCCGTGCCTTTGGCTCTGATGACCTATATGTACTATATCTACAGCCCCATGTTGCTGCTGGCTATGTTCATAATGATATGGCTCAACGATACGGGCGCATATGTGGCCGGATCGTTGTTGGGCCGTCATAAGCTGTTTGAACGTCTGTCTCCTAAAAAGTCATGGGAAGGATTTTTCGGCGGTCTCGTATTCACCGTCGGCGGTGCTCTGGCCATATATTATCTTATGGACGGCTGGCTTTGCGGCATGTCGGTCGCTGCAGCCATAGGGATGGGACTTGTGGTCACTGTGTTCAGCACCTGGGGTGACCTCGTCGAGTCGATGCTGAAACGTTCGGCCGGCGTCAAGGACTCCGGCCACCTGATACCGGGCCACGGAGGCATTCTTGACCGCATAGATTCGCTGTTGCTGGTGGTGCCGGCTCTGCTTTACTACCTTTCGGTGGTCATGTGATTTTTTCAACCAAACCGCAGGTGAACTTGTTGATGTATTGGCTTTTGTATCTGCCTGATTGGCATGACATACACATTATAATATAATGTGTATCCATGATTAATTTGGCACAGAGGCAAAATTTTTACTAATTTTGCCCCGATTTATTATTGAATTTCCATCTCAAACGCTCTTTTGCGGCCTGATTGTGACTTCTGGCACGGCATTCCGTTGAGCATATAATGCAAGCAATGAGCACTACATCTAAAAATCTCATAATCGTCGAATCTCCGGCCAAGGCCAAGACTATAGAGAAGTTTCTCGGCAAGGATTACCAGGTGCTGTCGTCACGCGGACATATCCGTGACCTCAGCAAAAAAGACTTAACTATTGACTCCAAGGGCCGCTTTGAGCCGGAATATGAAGTGCCTGAGGAAAAACTCCCGTTGGTAAAGGAACTGAAAAAAGCCGCCGGACACGCCTCTATGGTGTGGCTTGCGTCTGATGAGGACCGTGAGGGTGAGGCTATCTCATGGCATCTCTACGAGGTGCTCGGACTGAAGCCTGAAAACACACGCCGCATAGTATTCCATGAGATTACCAAGGATGCCATAGTGCATGCTATAGAGAATCCGCGTGACATCGACATCAATCTCGTGGATGCGCAGCAGGCGCGGCGTGTGCTTGACCGCATCGTGGGCTTTGAGCTGTCGCCTATTCTGTGGAAGAAAATCAAACCAGCCCTGTCGGCCGGGCGTGTGCAGTCGGTGGCTGTACGCCTGATAGTGGAGCGAGAAAACGAAATAAAGGCTTTCACCCCCGAGGAATATTACCGTGTCACTGCCGAGATGACAGCTCCGGGTGGAGAGGCGTTGAAACTCGAACTTGCGCGCAGGATACCTTCATATCAGGATGCTCTCGACCTGCTTGACGCTCTCAAGGATGCGGTTTTCACCGTCACCGACATTAATGTCAAACCTGTCAAGAAATCCCCGGCACCGCCGTTCACGACCTCCACGTTGCAGCAGGAAGCATCACGCAAATTGGGCTTCACGGTCAGCCAGACCATGCTTGTGGCGCAGAAACTCTATGAGGCCGGACATATAACTTATATGCGTACCGACTCGCTCAACCTGTCGTCGCTGGCCATCAACACCATATCGCGCGAGATATGTGACACTCTGGGTGAGCGGTATCTCAAGGTGCGCAAATATCACACCCACAGCAAGGGCGCACAGGAGGCCCACGAGGCCATCCGCCCGACTTATATCGACAAGCACTCCATCGACGGCACAGCCCAGGAGAAGAAGCTCTATAATCTCATATGGAAGCGTACCATCGCCTCACAGATGGCCGATGCCGAGCTGGAGCGTACTACTGTCGATGTCATGCCGCAGTCACAGAGCGGCGAGGCTATCAATGCCCGATTCACCACTGACGGCGAGGTCATCAAGTTTGACGGCTTCCTCAAGGTCTACATCGAAGGACGTGATGATGAGGACGGAGACTCCCCAGTGACATTTGGCGACAGCACTCTGCTCCCTCCGCTCAAGTCGGGCGACAGGCTTACTGCCGGCAAGATAATGGCTCAGGAACGCTTCACCCAGCAGCCTCCGCGCTATACCGAGGCCTCCCTGGTCAAGAAGATGGAGGAATTAGGCATCGGACGTCCGTCCACCTATGCGCCTACCATCTCTACCATCCAGGCCCGTGACTATGTGGAGAAAGGGGAGAAGGAGGGAACGCCACGCGATGTGCGTGTCATGACCCTCAAGGGTGGCAAGGTTAAGGAAACCATGCGCCACGAGACTTTCGGGGCTGAGCGCGGCAAGCTGATACCTACCGACATAGGTATCGTGGTCAATGACTTCCTGACCTCTAATTTCCCCAATATCCTTGACTATAACTTCACAGCTGACATAGAGGAGAAATTTGACCATATCGCTGAAGGAAAAACCGAGTGGCACCATGAGATAGCCCGGTTCTACGATGTGTTCCACCCCGAGGTTGAGAAAGCCGAAAACACACGCACCGCCCATAAGGTAGGCGAGCGTATGCTCGGCACTGACCCTGTGTCAGGCAAGCCGGTGTCGGTCAAGGTGGGACGCTACGGACCTGTGGTGCAGATAGGCGATGTCAACAGTGACGAGAAGCCTCGATTCGCCTCATTGCAGGGTGACCAGTCGATATTTGACATTACGCTCGAACAGGCCTTGAAGCTCTTTGAACTTCCGCGTACACTCGGCACCTACGAGGATGCGGAGGTGACTGTGGCTGTCGGACGTTTCGGCCCGTATGTGAAGCACAACGGCAAATTCGTATCCATCCCTGCCGATCTGTCACCTGCGGCAATCACTCTCGACGAAGCTATCGAACTGATAATGTCGAAGCGTGATGCCGAGAGCAAGAAGGTTGTCAAGACATTTGACGATGAGCCTGACCTGCAGATACTCAACGGACGCTACGGGGTGTACATCTCATACAAGAAATCCAATTACAAGATTCCTAAGACCGTCACTGATCCGTCGGCTCTCACTCTGCAGGAGTGCATGGAGATAATAAACAACCAGCCGGTCAAGAAGACCGTGCGTCGCAAGAAGTAATCCAGTAGAAACCCATGGCAAAACTCAACCATAAGCCCGGAGCGCAGCGTAATGCTTTCAAGCCTGACGCGATAGAGTCTTTCAAGGTGGACGAACCCTCCACTTTGCTTACATTTCTGATGGGGGCGATGCCTTCGCGTCCGCGCACGGCTGTCAAGGCTCTCCTCAAGTACGGACAGGTCAAGGTAGGTACAACTCCTACGACCCAATGGGATATGCCTCTGGATAAAGGTGACGAGGTGCATGTCAATTTCACGCGGCCATTCCATGTGTTCCGCAATCCGCGTCTGCGTCTGGTGTATGAGGACGATGACATCCTCGTGGTCAACAAGGGCTACGGTCTGCTATCTGTCAGCACCGACAATATCAAGGAGGGCACGGCGTATTCCATACTGCGCGAATATGTCAAGTGGAGCAACCCGGCCAACAAGATATTTATCGTCCACCGTCTTGACCGCGACACATCCGGACTGATGGTATTTGCCAAGAATGTACAGGCCAAGGATGCGTTGCAGCACAATTGGAACAACATGGTGCTTGAACGCAAGTATCTGGCCGTAGTCGAGGGTATCCCTGAACATGCTTCCGACACAATACGCAGCTATCTGACCGAAAACGTCCGCCATGAGGTGTATTCCACCGATGTCAAGGGCGAAGGCCAGTTGGCTGTCACGCGATACTCTACATTGATGAAGGGCAAAGGCCGCGCCATGCTTGAGGTCGACCTTGACACAGGCCGCAAGAACCAGATTCGTGTCCATATGAAAGAGATGGGTCATCCCATAGTGGGCGACAGGCGTTACGGAGCCGGCCCGAGTCCTATCCACCGTCTGGCCCTGCATGCCCGTACACTCCGCTTCGTCCATCCGGTCACACGTCAGGAGATGGCATTCACTACGCCGATTCCTGCGGCCTTCCTTTCGCTCGTCCGCTGATATTCACGTGGCGTGATGCAGCCGCTGATGCGCTGCGATTTGCCGCGACAGAGATTATTTCTGGAATAGACGGGCCATCGAGCGTTTGTCTTCGCGCTCTTTGATGCTCTGGCGCTTGTCGTATTCTTTCTTGCCTCGGGCTATGCCGATGACTAATTTGGCCAGTCCGCGGTCATTGATGTATAGGCGCAGAGGCACTATGGTGAATCCCGATTCTTTGCCGTTTTTCTCTATGTCGCGTATCTCCTTGCGGTTGAGCAGCAGTTTGCGGTCGCGGCGTGACTCATGGTTGTTGTAGGTGCCGTAGAAATACTCGGCTATATACATGTTTTTGACCCATACCTCTCCGTTGTTGACGTAGCAGAACGTGTCGGCCAGACTCGCTTTGCCGAGACGTATGGACTTGATTTCGGTACCGGTGAGCACTATGCCGGCTGTATAGGTGTCAGATATGGCATAGTCATATGTGGCACGTTTGTTTTTTATGTTGATTTCCTTGAATTTCATTATTGCAGAAGTAAAGATTTGGATAGCAGCCCCAGCAGCATAGGCGGCATAAGGATGCCCAGAAGTGCTGTGGTGACAAACCATCCGACTTTGTCCTTGGCTATGCGCAGATACCGGGCGCCTTTCCACATGATTACGAGCACATACAGGGGCAGAAACCACAGTATGGGTGTGGAGGCCGGGAGCAATAGGCCGAGCAGCAGCACGATGGCAAGCAGGGCGAGCGAATAGAGAGTGAAGGTGCGTGTGCGGTGCTCGTCGATTTCGATTCCTTGCTTGACGAGTGTTTCAAGGGCTACCGACATGACGAACGTGCCCACGAAATAGCATACGAAGAATATCGCATATGTCACTATCACTAACTCTATCACTTTCACGGCATTGAAATATACCGGATGGTAGGCCCACTGGACCAGCCACGAGAGTGACGTTATCCCTATGAACAGATAATATGATGCAGCCGTCGGGTAGCGGCGGCGGTCATCGTCGAGCGAAATGTCCTCCCAGCCGTTACGCGGCGAGAGTATGAGTTGAAGTATACATTTGAGAAAGTGGAGCATATCTGTGCCTATAGGTTGCCACAACAAAGTTAACAAAAATGGCTGACAAATCCCGATAAATTAGTAATTTTGCAGCTGTCCGCGTCCTGATGACCCGGGATGCGGCTCCTGAAAGTATAAAGTATATCCTTATCTCATACATAAGAATTAATCATGCTTCGTAAAATTTTGTCTATATCTGGCCGCCCCGGCCTTTTCCGTCTTGTCAATCAGGGCAAGAACATGCTCATAGTCGAATCTCTCGCCACAGGCAAGCGCACACCTGCCTATGCACGTGACAAAGTGATGTCGCTCGGTGACATCTCCATATACACTAATGATGGCGGCGATACTCCTCTTGCCAAGGTGCTTGAGGCTGTCCGTGTGGCCAATGACGGCAAAGCCATAGACATCAAGGCTATCGGAGGTGAGAAAGAGCTCCGTGAGTATTTCGCTACCATAATGCCTGACTATGACGAAGACCGTGTCTACGGAAGCGACATCCGCAAGCTCTTCCAGTGGTACAACCAGCTCCTTGAAGCCGGCTTTACCTCCTTCGCCGAGGCAGAGGAAGATGCTGCCGCCGAAGCTGCCGAAGCCGCAGAATAATACTAATCTGTAACCAACCCATAGAGAGGCTGCGCCGTGATCAAGTATCCTACGGCGCAGCCTCTCTTTTGTCTGACAGTCAGGAATACACCCATAGTGATATTCCATGGCACAATGCCACTAACTTAAGCAGCCTTTAATGCTTGAATGACGTTGTTATACAGTAGGGACATGCCATGGCATGTCCCTACTACAAGGGGTGCCTAAGTCTGCCATTAGGGATGGTGACGTCCCCGGGAAGGGGGTGACAAAAAAATCCCGTCGCTCTGGGCAGAGGGACGGGACCGGTTTCTCATTTTACAAACTGATGTTTTTATTATCCTGATTATTGAAACGCATTGTGTGCGCTTCTCAGTGTTATATGGTAATTAGAAATAGAAGGTTCGAAAGATTGGTGTTTGTTTGTATTACAAAGGTAGCCAGTTTTTTTGAATCTGCAATATATTGTTGTGTATTTTAACAATTATAAATATCTTTTTAGTGTTTCGGACGCTTAAAGAGCCGTCATATGCTCTCATATCGCTCTAATTTGCTATCTTTGTATCTGATATTTACACGTATTTCATCGATGTCTGACCACATTTTGTTTGTCATACCTGCCCGAGGGGGCAGCAAAGGTATTCCGCATAAAAACATCAAGCTGTTTGGCGGACGGCCATTGATAGCATATTCCCTTGATGCCGCACGCTCTATGGCGGATGATGCGCACATAATCCTCTCTACTGACGACGAGCGGATAGCGGAAGTGGCGCGAGAGCTGGGCTATGAGACGACCTACCGCCGTCCGGCAGAGCTTGCCACAGATACCGCCGGCAGCCGCGAGGTGATATTGGACGCTATGGACTATGCCGATTCCAAGGGCATAGAATACGACAAGGTGGTGCTTCTCCAGCCGACATCGCCGCTGCGCACGGCAGCCGACATCGCCGAGGCTGTCGACGCATATGACTCGCATCCGGGATGTGACATGGCGGTGACTGTCACCGAAGCGGCTTGCAATCCCTACTATGATTGCTTTGAGACGGATGCCGAGGGTCTGCTGCATGTCTCCAAGGGTGACGGCAAGCTGACGCGCCGCCAGGATGCTCCCAAGGCGTGGCAATATAACGGTGCTGTCTATGTGATGCGGCCCGAGTCGGTCAGACGTTATGCTCTCGGGGCCATGCCGCGACGTATAGCTGTGGAGATGCCGCGGTCACGTTCGGTAGACCTTGACACTCCGCTTGACTGGACGATAGCCGAGATGATATACAACAATACTCAAAACGAACCGGCAGATGAAAAGCAACATAATTAATAGCAACGCCACGCTGCTTGATGCCCTCAGGGCTATAAATGATTTATCAGGGCAGCTGATGACGCTGATTGTCACCGACGCTGACTCTCGTATGGTCGGCACTCTGACCGATGGCGATATCAGGCGCGCACTCCTCAGCGGCATCGGCCTTGATGAACCTGTGGCCTCGGCCATGCGGCGTGATTTCCATTCGCTTGATGCCGACAATATAGATGTCGCCGCTCTCGCGTCATATCGCCGCAAGGGCATACGCATGATTCCTGTGCTTGATACTGACGGACGTGTGGCGCGTGTGCTTGACACGTCCCGGCAGTCAACGCTGCTGCCTGTGCGTGCCATAGTGATGGCCGGTGGACGCGGCGAACGTCTACGCCCGATGACTCTCACCACTCCGAAACCGCTCCTTAAGGTAGGTGACAAGGCCATCATAGACTATAACATCGCCATGCTGGCGGCGGCCGGCATCACGGACATAACCGTGACCACACACTATCTTGCCGAGCAGATTGAAGAGCATTTTGCCGGTGAGGTCTGCAGCGTGAAGGTCAGGTGCGTGAGGGAAGTTTCGCCGCTCGGCACCATCGGGGCTGTTTCTTTGGCCGATATTCCGGAGACCGGGACCACTCTCGTAATGAACAGCGACCTGCTGACGTCTCTGTCGCTTGAGGAGATGTGGCTCCACCATCGCGCCACCGGGGCGATGCTGACCGTTGCGGCCATACCTTACACCATTTCTGTGCCGTATGCGATACTTGACACTGACGGCTGCATGGTGAAATCATTTGTAGAGAAACCATCCTACACCCATCATGCCAACGCCGGCATATATATGATTGACAACGCTCTGCTGCGCCAGGTGCGCTCTGATGTGCGCACCGATGCCACCGATTTGATCGACAGCGCGTTGGCCCAGGGCATGCCGGTGTCGTTTTTCCCCATCAACGGCACGTGGATCGATATAGGTGCTCCTAATGACTATGCACGGGCCCAGGAGCTGATGCGTTACCATGACGGAAACAAATCGGGCGTGTGACTGTTAAAATCTATAGTTCCCTACTCACAACACTCTAATAATATTCCATGGCTGATACCAATTTCATAGACTATGTAAAGATAATGTGCCGTTCGGGCAAGGGCGGTGCCGGCTCGCGTCATTTCTACAGGGCCAAATATGTGCCCAAAGGCGGACCTGACGGCGGCGACGGCGGCCGTGGCGGCCATATCATACTCAAAGGCAACCGCAATATGTGGACGCTGCTCCCCCTCAAATTCCGCCGGCATATATTCGCCGGCAACGGACAGAGCGGTACCGGCGGACGCAGCTTCGGCAAGGACGGCGCGGATGTCGTGGTGGAAGTCCCCTGCGGCACTGTGGTCTTTGATGCGGAGACAGGCGATTATCTGTGTGAAGTCACTGACGACGGCGAGGAGGTGAAGCTCCTCAAAGGAGGCCGTGGCGGATTGGGCAACTGGCACTTCAAGAGCGCCACTAACCGCACTCCGCGTTATGCGCAGCCTGGCGAACCGGCCATAGAGAAGACCATCATTCTGGAACTGAAACTGCTTGCCGATGTGGGTCTCGTGGGTTTCCCCAATGCCGGCAAGTCCACGCTGCTGTCGGCGGTGTCGGCGGCGCGCCCCAAGATAGCCGATTATCCTTTCACCACCATGGAGCCGCAACTCGGCATCGTGGAGTACCGCGGCAACCGCTCGTTTGTGATGGCCGATATTCCCGGCATCATAGAGGGTGCTGCCGAAGGCAAGGGGCTCGGACTCCGTTTCCTCCGTCACATAGAGCGCAATGCTGTGTTGTTGTTTATGATACCTGCCGATGCCATAGACATAAAAGCCGAGTATGAAGTGCTGATAGGGGAGCTGCACAAATTCAATCCCGAACTGGTCGACAAGCCGCGTGTGCTCGCCATATCCAAGAGCGATATGCTCGATGAGGAGCTTATGGAGGCCATGGAGGCCGAGTTGCCCCAGGACGTCCCCCATCAGTTCATATCGGCTGTGACAGGATTCGGACTAACCGAACTGAAGGACAAGCTATGGTCGGCCATAACCGACGAGCGTAATCAGATTTCCACCGCCGATATTATCCACCGTCCGCTTGACAAGCACCACCGCGTGCGTGAGGAGGATGAATTCATCTTCGAGCAAGCACCCCTGCTCCCCTCTGACGACGAGGATTACGACGAGGATTTTGACGATGACGATTATGAGGAAATCGACGAGTTCGATTATCCTACGGATGATATCAAGCTGTAAATTCTTATAAATCTTATAAGTCGTATAATTCTTATAAGACTTTATACGAGTTATAAGACTTATCCCATCAAATTAGCGCGACTCGGGCCGCTGCTGGAGATTCAGCAGCGGCCCGAGTCGTATTTGTGTGTGTTTTAGTGGAGGGCTTCGATGATGGCTTGTGTGCCGAGGGATATGCCGTCGGCATCTTTGCCACCGGCCTGGGCAAAGCCGGGCTGGCCGCCGCCTCCGCCCTTGATGGCTTTGGCAGCTTCGCGTACTATCTTGCCGGCATTGAGGTCATGTGACTTGACGAGGTCTTCGGTAATCATCAGAGTGAGGAGCGGCTTGCCTGTGGTGTCAACGGTAGCTCCGATAAACACGGTATTTTCGGGCGATGCTGCTCTGACCCCGAATGCGACATTTTTGACGGCATCAGGCATGCGTATTCCTGTCAGATGTGCTATCTTGATGCCGTTGACGGTCTTGGCGTCTTCAAGCACTTTCTTGGTCAGCATGGCTACGCGCTCGTTGAAGTAGTCTTCGACCTGTTTTTTGAGTCCGGCGTTCTCATCTATTGACTTGCGCAGGGCTGTCAGGATGTCGGGGGCATTATTAAACATGGCTGCTATGGCGTGGAGGGTGTCACCCATCTCATCCATTGCATCCTCCACACGGGCGCCTGTGATGGCCTCGATGCGTCGGATGCCGGCGGCGATGCTGCTTTCGCTGATGATGCGTATCATGCCTATGTTGCCGGTGTTGTCGACGTGTGTGCCGCCGCAAAGCTCCACGGAGTCGCCGTATTTTATCACGCGGACTTCATCGCCGTATTTTTCGCCGAAGAGGGCCATGGCACCCATGGCGCGTGCATCGGCTATAGGCATGTTGCGGCGTTCGTCACGTGAGATGGCCTTGCGGACTGCGGCGTTGGCCAGATGTTCTACCTTGCGGAGCTCCTCAGGTGTCACTTTCTGGAAGTGCGAGAAGTCGAAGCGCAGGATGTCGGGCGATACATATGAGCCTTTCTGCTCCACATGTTCGCCGAGCACCTGACGCAGCGCGTGGTGGAGCAGGTGTGTGGCTGTATGGTTGGCCGATGTGGCCTGACGGGCGTTCTCGTCGATGGCTGCCTCAAATGTGGCAGTCACGTCGGCAGGGAGCTTTTTGGTCAGGTGCACGCCGATGCCGTTTTCGCGTTTGGTGTCGTAGATTTCTATGGTCTCGTCGCCGGCGGTAAGTGTTCCGCGGTCACCTGTCTGACCACCCATTTCAGCATAGAACGGGGTCATTGACAGTATCAGCTGATAGTATTCCTTGCCTTTCTGCTTGACCTTGCGGTAGCGGAGTATGTGGGTCGGACAGCTTGTCACGTCATATCCTACAAATTCAGGCTCGCCATCGCGTACTGTCACCCAGTCGCCGGTCTCCATGGCAGCGGCGTTGCGGGCGCGTTCCTTCTGCTGCTGCATCTCCGCATCAAATCCGGCATGGTCGAGTGTCATGCCGTTTTCTTTGAGTATCAGCTCCGTAAGGTCGAGAGGGAATCCGTATGTATCGTAGAGCACGAAGGCTTCGTGGCCCGAAATCTCGGTTTTGCCCTGAGCTTTGGCTGCGGCGATGGCATTGTCGAGCAGACGGATACCGTTTTCAAGTGTGCGAAGGAATGAATCTTCCTCCTCCTTGATTACTCGCATGATCAGCTCGCGTTGTGCCGGCAGCTCGGGATAAGCCTCGCCCATGCTCTCGATGAGGGTGTCGACGAGCTTGTAGATGAATGCTTGCTTCTGGCCGAGGAATGTATAGGCGTAGCGGACGGCGCGACGGAGTATACGGCGGATCACATATCCGGCCTTGGCGTTGCTCGGGAGCTGAGAGTCGGCTATCGAGAATGCTATGGTGCGCACGTGGTCGGCTATGACGCGCATTGCGATGTCTACCTTCTTGTCATCGCCATATTTGAGCCCTGTGAGGCTTGAAATCTTGTTGATGAGCGGTGTGAACACATCGGTGTCGTAGTTGCTCTGTTTGCCCTGGAGAGCCATGCAGAGACGTTCGAAACCCATGCCGGTGTCTATCACCTTGGCTGGCAGCGGCTCGAGGGAGCCGTCGGCCTTGCGGTTGTACTGCATGAACACGAGGTTCCATATCTCTATCACCTGCGGATGGTCATGGTTGACGAGGTCGCGTCCGGGTATCTTGGCCCGCTCTTCGTCGGAGCGGAGGTCGATGTGGATTTCACTGCACGGACCGCAGGGACCTGTATCGCCCATCTCCCAAAAGTTGTCATGCTTGTTGCCGTTGATTATATGGTCGGCCGGCAGATGCTTCTCCCAGTATCCGGCAGCTTCGTCATCGCGGCTGAGGCCTTCTTCGGGTGAACCTTCGAATACAGTGGCATACAGACGCTTGGGGTCGAGATGGAGCACATCCACGAGGTATTCCCAGGCCCAGTCAATGGCTTCCTTCTTGAAGTAGTCGCCAAACGACCAGTTGCCGAGCATCTCAAACATGGTGTGGTGGTAGGTGTCCATGCCTACCTCCTCGAGGTCATTGTGCTTGCCGCTCACGCGCAGACATTTCTGCGAATCGGCGACACGACGCTCTTTGGCGGCCTTGTTGCCGAGTATGATGTCCTTAAACTGGTTCATACCGGCGTTGGTAAACATCAGCGTGGGGTCATCTTTGATGACCATGGGTGCTGAAGGCACGATTTTGTGGCCTTTGCTGCTGAAAAAGTCTTTGAATGATTCGCGTATCTCCTTGGCTGTGAGCATATCGTGATGTATAAATATAGTTGATGTTATGCGAGCGCGGCCGGCTGTGACATCAGGCTGCCGTGTCGTGTTTTTTGCGACTGCAAATTTACGTTTTTCGCCTCATAATCGCAAATTTAGATAGTTACGCATTGAGTGGTTAACTTATCATATTCAAATGTTTAAAACTGTTGCCGCACAAACATTTTCATAGGCGGTATGTTTATTTTATGTGACCCTGCTATATGCCGGGCGCTAATCCTACAAATAATCCAAATTTCAAATAAATCAGATTATGAGCGAATTTACAGACCTTATCGGCCAGTCAAAACCTACTTTGGTCGACTTTTATGCCACTTGGTGCGGCCCCTGCAAGATGCAGGCACCTATACTTGAGCAGGTCAAGAATGCAGTTGGCGACAAAGCCAATGTCGTGAAGATAGATGTGGACAAGAATCCGGAGCTGGCACGCCAGTATCGCGTCCAGTCGATTCCTACCCTCATCGCCTTTCGTGATGGTGAGCCCGCATGGCGAGGCATGGGACTGCATCAGGCTGACCAGCTGATAGCCAAAATCAATGAACTGCTCGATGTAAAGAGCGAAGATGTGGATCATTGACCGATTTCATTAATCAGAAAACTTTAAATTTATGTCAGACACTAAAAGCACACTTACCGCAGCTCTCAACGGGGCAAAGCCTGTCCTGGTAGAGTTTTATGCCGATTGGTGCCCTCATTGCCACCGCATGATGCCTATCGTGGAAGAACTGAAGCAGATGGTAGGGCATAAGGCAGATATCATACAGATAGAAGGAGACAACAATCCCGAACTTATGGACGAGTACCATGTCAATTCATATCCTACATGGCTGCTCTTCAAGGATGGTCAGGAAGTGTGGCGTGACGGAGGGGAGAAACCTCTCAGCGAGCTGCGCGACATGATTGACAGATTTATATGATCATACGAGATTTAGAGGGTGTTTAATAACAAAAGTTAAATCCTGAGCTGCGGATTTTGAGATG
>UQDU01000016.1 GCA_900539915.1 uncultured Bacteroidales bacterium
TCCATCTCAAAATCCGCAGCTCAGGATTTAACTTTTGTTATTAAACACCCTCTAAGAGATGAAGGTATCAATCGCCCCGGCCATCGCATCAGCCTGTCCCGGCTACAGAATGCTGTTGCTGACCGCCGATGTGGTCAACGGCCCGACACCCCGGGAGCTTACCGCAGCCATCGACCGCTACGGCGAATCCGTCATATCCCTGTTTGAGATGCCCGACATAGCGCGTCGTCCGGGCATCGCTGCCACACGCGCCATCTACAAAGCCCTCGGCAAAGAGCCAAACCGCTACCGCCCGAGCCAGGAACAGATGATGCGTCGGTTTCTCAAAGGCCAGGGGCTCTACACAGTCAGCGCACTCGTGGACACCGGCAATCTGCTGTCGCTCATGTCGGGTTACTCCGTCGGGGTGTTTGACGCCGACAAGATAGTCGGCGACACCCTGCGCATCGATGTCGGACGCGCCGGAGAGCCATATGAAGGCATAGGCCGCGGCCCGGTCAACATCGAGGGGCTGCCCGTAGTGTGTGATGCCGACGGTCCCATAGGCTCCCCCACCACCGACAACGAGCGCACCAAAACCTCGCCCGACACCTCGCGCATCGCGGTCACTATCCACGCCTTCGGACCCGATATGCCCATCGACGCCACCGCCGACCTCGCCCGTCACCTGCTCACGCTCTACTGCCAGGCCGACAATATCACGCTCTCCGTCCACACCCCTTAATCCTATACCTGTATGTATCAGGGATACCGGCTGACTCCACGCGGAGCATATCCAGTCATAATATTTTGAAAAATCCACAAAAATTAGCTAAATTTGTGGACGAATTGAACCCATGAAGAAGTAAAAATCAATTAAATAATTAATTTTCCAACCAAACTATTATGTGGTTAACATGTTCATCCATAGGACGTAAGCTCGTTATGGCCATCACTGGCGCGTGCCTCATCCTATTTGTTACCTTTCACGCTGTAATGAATGGCGTGGCTCTGTTTTGGCCTGCTGCCTACAATGTAGTATGCGAGTTTCTCGGAGCCAACTGGTATGCACTCGTTGCTTCCATGGGTCTCGGACTGCTGATGCTCCTCCACATCATCTATGCATGCTGGCTGACCATCCAAAACCGTAAGGCCCGCGGCAACGACCGCTACGCCGTAGTACGCAAGCCCGCACAGGTAGAATGGGCATCACAAAACATGCTCGTGCTCGGTATCGTCATCCTGGCATTTGCCGTAGTGCACCTGATCCAGTTCTGGGCCAAGATGCAGCTTGCCGAAATCTTCCACTCGCCCTACATGCACGAAGGCGTAGCCGTACCTCCCCAGGCCGGCACACTCTTCCTGCAGATTGCATTCAGCCAGCCCTGGACTCTCATCGTCTATGTGATCGGCTTCATCGCCCTGTGGTTCCACATGACCCACGGTTTCTGGTCAATGTTCCAGAGCGCAGGATGGAACAACGACACCTGGCTCCCCCGTCTCAAATGTATCGGTAACTGGTGGACCACCATCGTCGTAGGTCTTTTCCTTGCCGAAGCCATCGTGTTCACCGTACAGGCTCACCGCGGTCTCTACACATCTGACCCCGTCCTCATCGAGCAGTATCAGGAATTTGCCTGCGAGGATGACCAGAACGGAGGTCCGGTAAACGGCGTTGAAGATGCGCCCGAAGCAGACTACAACGTGATTATCGTTGAGTAACGACCCAGCTTGCAGTTATCTGCCAACGCCACTTTCACTCATACTAATCTCCCCAACGATTAAACCTACAACATCACAATGGCTGATATAAAAAACCTCGAGGGCATGATCGACTCGACTCCTATCATGAAGGACTATGCCGACATCGAATCTGCCAAACTCCCACAATACCAGATAGACAGCAAGATTCCCGAAGGCCCCGTAGCCGAGAAGTGGAAAAACTATAAAGCACACCAGAAGCTCGTCAACCCCGCCAACAAGCGTAACCTTGACATCATCGTCGTAGGTACAGGTCTGGCCGGCGCATCGGCAGCATCTTCGCTCGGCGAACTCGGTTTCAACGTCTACAACTTCTGCATCCAGGACAGCCCCCGTCGCGCTCACTCTATCGCTGCACAGGGCGGTATCAACGCTGCCAAGGACTACCAGAACGACGGTGACTCAGTGTACCGCCTCTTCTACGACACTGTCAAGGGCGGCGACTTCCGCTCCCGTGAGGCCAACGTGTACCGTCTGGCCGAGGTGTCAAACAATATCATCGACCAGTGCGTGGCACAGGGTGTACCTTTCGCACGCGAATACGGCGGTCTGCTTGCCAACCGCTCATTCGGCGGCGCACAGGTATCACGTACCTTCTATGCCAAGGGCCAGACAGGCCAGCAGCTCCTGCTCGGTGCTTACGCATCGCTCAACCGCCAGATCAAGAAAGGCACCGTGCGCTCTTACAACCGCCGCGAGATGCTTGACATAGTAATCATCGACGGCCGCGCCCGCGGTGTCATCATGCGCAACCTCATCACCGGCGAAATCGAACGCTACGCAGCCCACGCTGTGGTACTCGCCACTGGCGGTTACGGACGTGCATTCTTCCTGTCGACCAACGCCATGGGTTGCAACGGTTCTGCTGCCGTACAGGCCTTCAAGAAAGGCGCATATCTGAGCAACCTCGCTTTCACACAGATCCACCCCACCTGTATCCCCGTACACGGCGAAGACCAGTCAAAGCTCACCCTCATGAGCGAGTCGCTCCGTAACGACGGCCGCATCTGGGTACCCAAGAAAAAGGAAGATGCCGAAGCCATCCGCGCCGGCAAGAAGCGTCCGACCGACATCCCCGACGAGGACCGCGACTTCTATCTCGAACGCCGCTATCCGGCATTCGGTAACCTCTGCCCCCGTGACATCGCCAGCCGTGCCGCCAAGGAACGCTGCGACGCCGGCTACGGTGTAGGCACAGGCAACGCCGTATATCTCGACTTCAAATACGCTATAGACCGTCTCGGCAAAGACGTCGTGGCCGACCGCTACGGCAACCTCTTTGACATGTATCAGATGATTTCTGATGACAACCCCTACGAGACTCCTATGATGATATTCCCTGCAAGCCACTACACCATGGGCGGCATATGGGTAGACTACGAACTCCAGACATCTATCAAGGGCCTCTTCGCCATCGGCGAGTGCAACTTCAGCGACCACGGTGCCAACCGTCTCGGTGCATCGGCGCTCATGCAGGGTCTTGCCGACGGATATTTCGTGCTCCCCTACACCATGCAGAATTATCTCAGCGACCAGATCAAGGTGCCCCACTTCAAGACCACAGCTCCCGAATTTGACGCTGCCGAGAAGGGCGTGCGTGACCGCATCGCCAAACTGATGGCTATCAAGGGTACAAAGAGCCCCGACCAGATCCACAAGCGTCTCGGCCACGTAATGTGGGACCTCGTAGGCATGGGCCGTAACCTCCAGGGTCTTGTAAAGGCCGTTGACGAAATCGAAAAGGTTAAGAAAGAGTTCTACTCTGACCTCCGCATCGTCGGAAGCGCCGATGACCTCAACACCGAGCTTGAAAAGGCTCTGCGCCTCGAGGACTTCCTCGTAATCGCCAAGATGATGGCTATCGACGCCCTCCACCGCAACGAATCTTGCGGCGCACACTTCCGCGAGGAATACCAGACAGCCGACGGCGAGGCCGCCCGTAACGACCAGGACTACATGTATGTCAGCTGCTGGAAGTACACCGGCGACAACGAAAAGCCCATCCTCCTCAAGGAGCCCCTCAAGTATGAAGCTATCCAGGTACAGACACGTAACTACAAGTCTTAACCGGTAACCAACTTTCTTCAACCCCCTTATCAAGAGATTTATCCCGTCATGGAAAATTCAATAAGCGTAAACTTGAAAATATGGCGTCAGCGCAGTCCCAAAGAAAAGGGCGCGTTCGTCACCTACCATCTTGACAACGTATCTACCGGCTCCAGCTTCCTTGAGATGCTCGATATGCTCAACCAGCAGCTTGTCGACAAAGGCGAAGAACCCGTAGTATTTGACAATGACTGCCGCGAGGGCATCTGCGGCATGTGTTCGCTCTACATCAACGGACACCCCCACGGACCCGTACAGGGCATCACGACTTGCCAGCTCCACATGCGCAAGTTCAAGGATGGCGACACCATCACCATCGAGCCTTGGCGTTCGGCTGCATTCCCCGTAATCCGCGACCTCATGGTAAACCGCAATGCGTTTGACCAGATCCAGCAGGCCGGAGGTTACGTGTCATTTAACTGCGGCGGCGCTCCCGATGCCAACAACATCCCCGTCAGCAAGGAAATCGCCGACATGGCCATGGACTCAGCCACCTGTATCGGCTGCGGTGCATGTGTCGCTGCTTGTAAAAACGGCTCTGCGATGCTCTTCGTGGGTGCCAAGGTCAGCCAGTTCGCACTGCTGCCCCAGGGCCATCCCGAACGCGCACGACGCGCACGCGCCATGGTGCGCAAGATGGACGAGCTCGGTTTCGGCAACTGCACCAACACCGGCGCATGTGCTGCCGAGTGCCCCAAGAACGTGCCTCTGAGCAACATCGCCCGTCTCAACCGCGAGTTTGAGAAAGCCAAATTTGCTGATTGATACCCTCCGTCAGGCGCAGCCCTCCCGGCCTCCGTCGACGCGACCATAACCCTCATAAACAGGCCGTGACCCCTCAGGTCACGGCCTGTTTCGTATTCATGCACTCTCATCGTAGCACAATGTCTCTAACTTAAGGAATACACTCATCGTAGTAGGGACATGCCATGGCATGTCTGCTTACGAAGCGCCCCTCTTTAGCATATCTTGAGGCGACATGCCATGGCATGTCCCTACTACATAGGAACGCCAGTCAAGAATCAACAACTTCTTAAGTTAGTGACATTACATCGTAGCAGACATGTCATAGCACAATGTCTCTAGCTGAAGAAGTCCCGAAGGGACGGATACATGGTAGCACATCCCTGACAGTCAACGATTCTACCATAAGCCCATCCCTTCGGGACTTCTTAATGGCTTGTCGCCTGAAGCCATACTTATGAGGGGTGTTGCGTTAGCAGGAGGCGTTGCAAAACCGTCAAATTGTAGGGCTGCACCCCAGTGCAGCCGATATACATAGCTGATTGTCAGCATGTTGTCGGATGAACCAAGGTGCATCTCTACAAGTTTGAGAGGCCGAATACAAGTTTTGCCACACCTCCCGATATACAATCAACTTAATATATGCACTCATCATAGTAGATAAATGCCATGTTACAATGTCACCAACGTAAGCAACCGTTAATGTCTAATAGCGTTCCTATGCAGTTAACGCTTAAATAGCGTTCCTATGCAGTAGGGACATGCCATGGCATGTCGCCTAAAGCCATGCTAATGAGAGCGTTGCGTTAGCAGACATGCCATGGCATGTCCCTACTACGATGTGGGTATTCCTTAAGTTTGTGACATTGTAACATGGCATTTATCTACTATGATGAGTGCATACATTAAGTTAATAGTGCCGGGGGCATCCCTATAGTTCTTCGGGATATTTCGGGTTGGCAACATCCTACTGAGACACCGAAACCGAAAGGGGGGGGGAAACGGCTTATCGCGCATCAGGATTAGCTTGGCCGGAGAGCATTTAGATTGGGAAAAGTCCCGTTTTAGATTTCAGAGCGCAATAATAGCTGATAATCAAGCATTTACATACCCCTTATTTAGACAATTTATATGGCCGTTGAGTAGGCAAAACCGCTATCGGCGATGTAAGTTTGCAGTGTGAAAAACCACTAAAACTTCTACACAATGAGACACTCAAAATTCATCGTGCCACTGATGGCATCACTCATGCTGCTCCCGGTTACAGGCTGCAAGCGACCCGGCTCCAAAAGCAATATCCGGCATGCAATGCGCGAATATGTCCAGCCCACCCTCCGTCAGGGAGACACCTATGATTTCATAGGGCTTTCAAACCACCGCGACACCATGTATCTGGGATTCAGCCGTCCGTGCGTCTGGGTCATCTACACCGTCACCGACGGCGAGACCGGCAAGAAGCAACGCCGCTATGACGATGTGATATTCTCCAACGACTACCAGGTGGTGCTCAATGCCAGCCCTCTTGATTTCGACCCTATAGAATATGCCGAGGACATGGTGCGCGAATCCATCTCCAATGCCCTCAACGAACTCAAAACCCGAAAATGACCGCCGACATGAAAACCATCCTATCACTTATCCTATCCATTACCGCCGCCGCCACGACTGCCTTTGCGGCACAGACTGTAACCGGCACCGTCATAGATGCCGAAAGCAAGACGCCGCTTGATTTCGTCAATGTGGTGCTCATGGATGCCGACTCGGCTTTCGTGACCGGAACGGTAACCGATGCCGAGGGGGCGTTTACACTGCCTGAGCCATCTGAGGCTGCATCCTTAGTCAGGTTCTCATCAGTAGGGTACGAAAACCTCACCATGCCGATGGATGGCAGCGGCAGCCTCGGCACTGTAGCGATGACACCGTCAGCCATCAGACTCGGCGAGGTGACCGTCAGGTCCGACCGCCCCGTGACATCAATCAGGGACAATGCCCTCGTCACCAACATAGAGGGAAGCCAGCTGGCTCATGCCGGCACGGCCAACGATGTGCTCGCCCAGATACCTATGGTGCTGGGTCGTGACGGCAATTTTGAGGTCTTCGGCAAAGGGGTACCGGCCGTGTATATCAACGGACGCAAGGTAGAGGACACATCCGAACTGTCACAACTCAACTCCGCCGACATAAAATCTGTGGAAGTCATCACCAATCCCGGAGCAAAATATGATGCGTCGGTCAAATCGGTGATACGCATACGTACACGCCGCCGACAGGGCGACGGCCTCAGCGGAACACTGCGGGTACAGCTCGGTTTCCGTCCTGACTTCGTGGCCATCAGCCAGGCCAACCTCAAGTACCGCACCGGCGGATGGGAGATATTCGGCAATTTCGGCTACTCCAACGGCCTCTACCGCAACGACAAGCTCAACGAGATGATTACACGCGGCTCCACCGTTTGGGATCAGAGCATCACAACAAGGGGACGCTCGCGCATCAATGACCTGTTCGGCAAACTCGGACTGTCGTATATGATAAGTGACCGCCATTCACTCGGAGCATACTACTCCAACGGCTACAGCCACTCCAACACCGATTTCAGCTATTTCACCGACATGAAGGCCGACGGCAAGCACTACGACGACATCACTACCGACGGCCACGGCCATGGCAGCAGTGTGCCCAAGCACCATGTCAATGCCTATTACAACGGCGAGGCCGGAAAACTCGCCATAGATTTCAATGCCGACTACATATGGCGCAAAAAGCGCGAAGAAACCGCAAACGATGAAATCAGCGACAATTTTGACAATGCCGCCATATCCACGACCGGCATCACCCGAAGCCGCATGTTCGCCGAGAAACTTGTGCTCGGTTATCCGCTGTGGAAGGGACGCATAGAAGCCGGCGAAGAATACACATCCTCACGCTTTGACAACGACTACTCCACCGACGCCCCCGGCGTAGGCAACGCCACAGCAAGGGTCGACGAAAAGAATATCGCCGGTTTCTTCTCAATAATGCAGGCGATAGGACGGTTTCAGATAGCCGCAGGGCTGAGATACGAGCATGTCAGATTTGACTATCGCGAAAACGGACAGCTCCGCACCCAGCAGTCAAGAAGGTATGACAATCTGTTTCCATCGGTCGACATCGCCACAAAAATCAAGCAGGTGCAGCTGTCGCTGAGCTACTCCCACAAGACGCAACGCCCCTCGTATGCCTTGCTTGACGGCACAGTCGACTACATCAACCGGTTCACCCTTGAGAGCGGCAATCCGTATCTGCGGACTGAGAAGATACATTCGGTGGAGCTGACGGGAGCATGGCGCATGCTGTTCGGTCAACTCTCCTACTCCTACAAGCAGGACCCGGTACTCATCACCTCGCACCCCTATGGCGATGACGGCGAAGTCAAGCTGCTTACCAAAAGCAATTTCCCACACATCCACACCCTCAACGCATTTGTGGGAGCACAGTTTGCCGTGGGTATATGGCAGCCCAAAGTCAACCTCGGCATCCTCAAACAATGGCTGACCATAGATTATGCCGGCAGTCGCAAAAGCCTCTCCAACCCCGTAGGACTGGTGCAGTGGCAAAATGCCATCCATCTCCCCGGCGACGTATGGCTCAATATAGACATGCAGTGGATGAGCCGCGGCAATCAGGAGAACACGGCGATGAAATCCGCGTCATATCTCAACGCCAAGGTCTATAAGGCATTCTGCAAAAACCGATTCAGCGTGTCGGTGGAAGCAAACGACATATTCAACAAGAGCGGCCGCGATTTCACCTTATACAACCGCGACGTCACCATCATCCAAACCAGCATAGCCAACAACCGGGCATTCATGCTCACCCTGCAATACAACTTCAACACCACCCGTGACCGCTACAAGGGACGCGGAGCCGGTACCAACGAGCTAAACCGCCTCTGACCGCTATTAGAGGGTGTTGCAAAACCCTGTGCCTCGGCAGACTCCTGTCGGCGGCTCAGGGTTTGTGCCTGAATTTGGAGATGAGATACGGCAGGGCTACATAGAGATGGACTATGGCCGAGGCAGATATAATCAGACCGAGCCAGTAGTGCCACAGGCCTAAATGCGGAATCTTGACAGGCGACACCAGCTTCACCAGTCCTGTGGCAAACGTGGCGATGAACGCAACGAGCAGAATCCATGTGACACCGCAAAACCATCGGTGACGCGCAGCCATGGCTATCAGATAGCGGAAGTACACCGAAGCGTGGTATGCCACACAGGCCGTCATAAGGAATCCGCAATAGTAATGGATAGCCTTAAGCAGCGGCCTCGGCTCGATGATGATGCCGTGTTTCTTAAGATGGAGCATCACTCCGGTCACAAGAACCACTATAAAAGTCACGGAAAGGATGGAGTCAACCGTCATTTTAAATTTTCTATCATTAGCCATATCTGTATTGTATATATATATATATATATATGTATAACGTAAAACAGCACTGATTTAATGCAACGACAGCTCCACAGACCTACGAAATAAGCTGCGAGATGAAATCGCCGTCGGGCGGCGTGGCGAGTTTGCGGCGTATCGTGGACTTGCGAGTATAGATGGTGGCCGATGACTGCTCGGTCAGAACGCCGATCTCTTTAGTTGAAAAGCCGGCACGCATAAGCATTATGATTTGCAGCTCCTTGGGGTGGAACGTGTCGGGGTAACGGCTGACTACCTTGGTGTAGAAACCGTCGTACAGCTCGTCAACCATCGCGTAGAAGCTCTGCCAGTCGACCAATCCGCCCTTGGCGTCAGGCACCTCGCTGGCACCGATGGTTGAAATCTTGCGCAGTGTGTCCTGGTTTTGCGAGGTGGGCGACGCGGCAAACGTCTTGAGTATGCCGAGCTGCTGCAACACGAGCTTCTTGAGCATCGCGCTCTTGTCTTCCGCACTGTTTCCCCTGACCGAATCGAGCATGGCATTGAGAGCCTCAATGCGCTCCTCGGCCTCCACCAATCGGCGGCGGCGGCGGCGCAACAGATAGGATGCCACGGCCACAATCACCAGCAACGCGGTAGAGATGGCAAGGACTACAATCCACAGACGCTGCTTGTCGACAGCGAGCTGCATCTTGCGCGACGCCTCGACATCAAGCTGGGCTATGGCTGACCGCTTGGTGTGCTGAGCCAGCGCGACATTCTCCACAAGGCGGTTGTTGGGTGTACCGTACAGGTGGCCGCTCTCGCGGAAAGCGATGGCCTTCTTCATAAACCACATATAGTCGTCGAGACCAGTGTAGTCATCGCTGTGGATGTGCATGGAGTCGATTTCAGAGATGTAACGCTTGGCCGTGGCAAGATTTCCGGTGTTGGCATGGAATTTCGCCAACGACACCATGTAGCCTACGCGCTCACCGGCAGGTATGTCAGGATTACGGCGCAATATATCGTCAAGGATGGCTAACGCCTGTCGCGAACGCCCTGACTCGTCAAGCACCTCGGCATAGTCGGCCATCACCTCCCTCCATGCCGGAGAATCCTGCTCAGGACAATAGTCACTTGCCAGTATCTCTTCAAACTGTGCTATGGATTCGTCGTTTCTTCCGGCATAGAAATATATGCCGGCCTTGAAATAGGAGCTGCGTAGGCGCACCTCCTTGAAATTGGTGTGATAGATGAGCCAGTCGGCATCAGCCAAAGCCTGAGCGAACCTGCCCGAGCGCATGGACTGCGACATGCGGAGCTGGCGTATCTCATACTGCATATCCACGAGGCTGTCAGGGATAGCCGCGATGACCGAGTCAAGCACAGCGAAAGCCTCATCCTGACGGTCACGGCTGTAGAGATGGGATATGAGCAGACGGTTGGTCCTGATCCACGAGATGGTATCGCAATGCGCCCTGTAGTATTCCACCGCCTCAGGCAGCAGCGTGTCAGACACGAGGCTGCGGTTTGTGCCGAAATCCGCCCATGCTTTGGTCAGGATATACTGTGCACGTTGATGCTCCGTGTCGAGGTCGGCATAGTCGATGCCGTCAAGCAGTATGTGCGCACTGTCGGGACGCTGGGCCACGACCCCGGCTGCAATGTCAAGACGCTCCGATGCGCTGCGTCCACAGGCGCAGAGGATGACCGGAAGGATTAAGGAGAGGAGGGAAAATGCTTTCATTTGGGTGGATTCTTGCGTATGGCGGCGGCGAGGCGTCCGGGGGTAAGGTCGGCGGAATAGGTGTCAAAGGGCAGACGCAGCGAGCAACCCTGGGCATAGCGCGAACAGCCATAGGCGGTGCGGCCTTTGAGTATGTGGCCCTCGCCACAGAGGGGACACTTAATGTCCTCGAGCTTTCTCACTCTCGGAGCCGACGGTTTGCGTGGCTTAGCGGCCTTATCTGACGAGGTGGCTTTAGGCTCGTCCGCTTTGTCGGGAACGGTGGCTATGGTGCGTCCGGAGTTGTCCGACAGCACGTTGATGACCGTCTGGTTTACCATCTGCTTCAGTTCGTCGATGAAATCAGCCGGGGCATAGTCGCCGCGCTCTATGCGGCGCAGTTTGCTCTCCCACAGGCCTGTCAGCTTCGCGCTCTTGAGCAGAGGCTCGTTGATGGTGGCTATCAGGTCTATGCCGGCCTGTGAGGGGAGTATCGATTTTCGCTGGCGGTAGATATATTTACGCTTGAACAGAGTCTCTATTATGGAGGCACGTGTAGATGGGCGTCCGATGCCGTTTTCCTTCATGGCTTCGCGCAGCTCCTCGTCCTCCACGGTGCGCCCGGCCCCCTCCATGGCTCTCAGCAGCGAGCCTTCGGTGTAGGGTTTGGGGGGCTGTGTGGCTTTCTTGAGCAACGATGGCTCGTGAGGGCCGTGTTCGCCCACCGCCATCTCCGGCATCGCCGCATTTTCGGCATCGTCGCCGCCGTCAGCCGGAGCATCCTTGGCATCCGAAGCATAGACACTGCGCCACCCGGGATCAGTGATGACCTTGCCGGTGGCCTTGAACTCCACCTCGGCAGCTTTGGCCATGACGGTGGTGGAATTGAAGATGCAATCGGGGTAGAAAGCCGCGATGAACCTGCGAGCTATCAGATGGTAGAGCTTTTTCTCGTCGCCAACGAGCACCGTCGGCGACTGCCCTGTAGGTATGATGGCATGGTGGTCGGTCACTTTGGCATTGTCAAACACCTTCTTGCTCTTGGGAAGCCTTGCCGCGAGCACCGGGGCTGTCAGGGAGGCATACGGCGTCATGCGGCGCAGTATGTCAGGCACTTTTGGATACAGGTCTTCGCTCAAATATGTGGTGTCGACACGCGGATAGGTGGTCACTTTTTTCTCATACAGTGTCTGGATGAGCCTGAGGGTATCGTCGGCACTCCATCCCCACTTCTTGTTGCACTCCACCTGCAGCGAAGTCAGGTCAAACAGACGCGGAGGAGCCTCGCGTCCCTTCTTGTCCTGCACGTCAGTGACATACAGGTCCACACCGGCTATGGACTGCGCCGCCTGTGCGGCTTCCTCCTCTGATGTATAACGGCCTTTGGTAGAGTTGAACGTGACACCTCTATATAGTGTCTTGACCTCCCAATAGTCCTCGGGGCGGAAATTCTGTATCTCGAGATGGCGGTTGACTATCAGAGCCAGCGTGGGTGTCTGCACACGCCCTACCGACAGCACCCCTGCCCCCTGGCCGTAACGGAGCGAATAGAGGCGCGTGGCGTTCATGCCGAGCAGCCAGTCGCCTATGGCTCGCGAGAGCCCTGCATAGTACAGGTTGTCAAACTCAGCCTGAGGCCTCAGATGGGCAAATCCCTCGCGGATGGCGTCATCGGTCAACGAAGATATCCACAGACGGCGCACAGGACAGCTGACCGAAGCCTTCTGCATCACCCAACGCTGTATCAGTTCTCCCTCCTGGCCGGCATCACCGCAGTTGATTACCTCCTCCGCTTCGCCTATGAGGGTCTCGATGACATGAAACTGTCTGCGGTAGCTGTCATTGTCAATCAGCTTGATGCCGAAACCGGCCGGTATCATCGGCAAAGCCCCCAATGCCCAGCGTTTCCATGCCGGGGTGTAGTCATGGGGCTCCTTGAGGGTGCAGAGATGGCCGAAAGTCCATGTGACTTTCCAGCCGTCGCCCTCATAATAGCCGTCACGGCGCGTAGAAGCCCCGAGTATTTTGGCAATATCGGCGGCTACTGATGGTTTCTCGGTGATGCAGAGTTTCATTGTTCAGATTTTCAACGCTCTCGGTGTCAGAAGCTTGTTTTACGGACGAGGTCAGTCGTCCACGCTGTGTTTGGCCTCATTCCAGAGGGCATCCATCTCGGCGAGGGTCATGTCACGCAGCGAACGGCCCTGAGCCTTGGCGGCAGCTTCGATCTGGTTGAAGCGGTTGATAAACTTGCGGTTTGTGCGCTCCAAGGCAGTATCTGGGTTTATGCCATAGATGCGTGCGAGATTGACGAGGCTGAAAAGCATGTCGCCCATCTCCGCCTCCATGGCATCGCGGTCGCCGTGCTCCACCTCGGCCTTGAACTCCGAAGCCTCCTCGCGCACCTTGTCCCACACCTGTTCCTTCTCGTCCCAGTCAAAGCCCACGTGGGCGGCTTTCTCCTGTATGCGGAACGCCTTGACCAGCGACGGCAGCGAAACTGGCACACCGGCGAGCACAGTGCGGTTGCCCCCCTTCTCGCGGAGCTTGAGCTGCTCCCAGTTCTGCATCACCTCGCCGGCTCCGTTGACCTTGCAACGGTCACCGAACACGTGGGGATGACGGAATATGAGTTTCTCGTTGAGGGCATCGCAGACATCGGCTATGTCGAAAGCATCCTTCTCCTCGCCGATTTTGGAGTAGAAAAGCACGTGGAGAAGCACATCGCCCAGCTCCTTGCGTATGTTGGCATCATCCTCGTCGAGAAGCGCATCACAGAGTTCATACACCTCTTCTATAGTGTTCGGGCGCAGCGACTCGTTGGTCTGCACGCGGTCCCAGGGGCATTTGACCCTTAGCTCGTCGAGAGTGTCGATAACGCGCCCGAGGGCCTCGATTTTCTCTTGTCGTGTATGTTGCGGCATGGTTAATTGTACTGTTTATATAATGAGACAGATTGCTGACGCTTCGCAAACGCGAAGCATATCCTAAGGCAAAGTTAGGCATTTTTCATGTGTGTTACGCAGAAGCACCCGAAATATGCAGGGTAATTGGAGTGCGGCTTTCGTATTTGGGGAAAAATTGCTAACTTTGCAGCGGTTAATTTCCCCTGACTGCGCCCTCCGGCTCCGCCCGCAGGCGCCAAAAGTTAAGACACGCTCAATGGCCCAGACCAAAGTATTATTTATCTCACAGGAGATTACTCCCTATCTCGCAGAAAATCCACGCACACTACTCGGACGAGAGCTCCCTCAGGGAGTGGCCGAAAACGGCTACGAAGTCCGCACATTCATGCCCAAGTACGGGGCCATCAACGAACGCCGCAACCAACTCCACGAAGTCATCCGCCTCTCGGGGCTGAACATACCCATAGACGATAACGACCATCCGCTCGTCATCAAAGTGGCGACTCTGCTCCCTGTCAGGATGCAGGTCTATTTCATAGACAGCGACGACTATTTCCACAAGCCGCCGGTCAAAGGCCTTGAGACCGAGACCGACAAGGAGGACAATGACGAACGGTCAATGTTCTACGTGCGCGGAGTAGCCGAGACGGTCAAGAAACTGCGTTGGGAGCCGGCCGTCATCCAATGTGACGGATGGATTACCGCCCTGTCGCCTATGTACCTCAAGCGTCTCTACGCCGACGAGCCGTCGTTTTGCAACAGCAAGATAGTCTACACCCTCCACAATGACGCTTTCGAAGGCTCGCTTGACAGCCGGTTTGTCGACAAGCTCCTGCAGGAAGGGCTGACAAAGAAGGACCTCAAGGCCATAGCCAAGGGAGAAGTGGACCACAAAGCTCTGACTCGTCTGGCCATCGACTATGCCGATGCCATCATGCAAGCCGATGCCGACGTGGACCCCGAACTCATACAATATGCCGAGAAATCAGGCAAACCGTTCCTTAAATTCACCACCGAAGAGGAACGCACACCACGCCTCGTGGCATTCTACGAGGAATTACTAAAGAAGTAACACCCCATCCGCGCAAATGAATCTTAAAGCGGCAATCATACCGGCCATAGCCTCAGCACTCGCTCTGGCAGCCTGTGACGAAGACAACAACACCATCGGGTCATCACTCATAGAGGATCAGGTGGAAGTGGTCAACTACACGGCTTCGGCTCCTACAGGCGTCTCTGTCAGAGATGCATCCATACAGTCACGCACCATAATGCAGCTGCTCGGACGGCTCTCGGCCAGTGACTACGGACGACTGGAGTCAGAGATATACACCCAGTATATGCCGGCTGTCAGCATCGACGAGAAATACAAAGGCAAGAAGCCCGACTCGACCATACTGCAGCTCGCCATGTACAGCACCGCCATGACCGGCGACTCGCTCGTGCCCATGGGCGTGACCGTCCACAAGCTCAACGGCCCCCTCCCCTCTCCGCTTTTCAGCGACCAGGACCTCTCGCAGTATGTCGACCCCACCCCCCTGACCTCGGCAGTCACAGTGCCGTCGGCCATCGGACTCAACAGCGACTCTCTGCTCAATCTGCCTGTGCGCTACCTGCGCGTCAAACTCCCCGACTCCTACGGCCAGAGCATCGCCGATGACTATGTCAACAATCCCGGACTGTTCAGAAACCTGACCTCGTTCGTACAGAAATACCCGGGCTTCTATATCACCACCACTTTCGGCAGCGGACGTGTGATGCGTTTCCAGGCCAACAGCATACTGCTTTACTACGGCAAGGACTCGTTCATGCCCATGGCAGTGTCACCCGAGGTGCTCAACGACAGCAAGATGTCATACACTCCGTCAAGCGCCATCTCCCAGCTTGCAGCCGACGGCAAAACGATACTCGTAGGTCCCATAGGCTACAATATCGAGATGACCTATCCGGCCACGGAACTGGTCAACCACTACCGCGCCAACACCGGCTCGCTTGCCGTGATTAACGCCGTCAAGATGTCAATCCCGGCCTCGACCATCGACAACCAGCTCGGCATACGCCCTCCCGGCTATCTGCTGATGGTGCTCAAGAGCAAGAAGGACGAGTTTTTCCGCAAGAACTCCATACCTGACAACGAGACATCATTCTACGCCGCATTCGGCGCGTCGACCAACACCTACGAGTTCTCTGACATGAGAGGTTACATCCGCTATCTGCTCGCCAAAGACGAAATCAAGCCCGAGGATATGGAATTTGTGCTCATGCCGGTCAATGTCACCACCGAGGACATCCAGGACTATTACTACGGCACCACATCATACATCACCGATGTGTCGCCCTACGTAGGCGAACCGCGCATGGCCAAGCTCGACCTCGCCAATGCAAAAATTACAATGACATATAGCAAACAATCGCTGAATAATTAGTAACTTTGCACCACATCAAGCCGCAATAGCTCAGTCGGTAGAGCATTTCATTCGTAACGAAAAGGTCGTGGGTTCGAGTCCCACTCGCGGCTCCAAAACAACAAGTTGGAAATCAGTGTGTTATGACACTTGATTTCCAACTTCTGTTTTATAACATAGTCACCCTCCTTGCCGAAATCACAGTTTTGAGACAAAAACGTCATAAAATCTTAAAAACACCTAAATTAATGGAGCATGCCGCATAGGCTGGCGAGGGTGCTAAAGATGTGTGCCTAATATGGAGGCGAATGGTGGGATGGGCAAGTTATAATAGAGGCCAAGCAACACTACGGTTTGTGTACCATCTTGTTAGGGGCATGCCATGGCACAATGTCTCTAGTTTAAGGAGGGAAACGCATTTATGAGGGGAGGTCGGTGGGGGCGTCGCAGAGGTGGGTTTCGGCTTCTATGGTGCTGTGGGTTATGCCGGCGGCTTTGACGGCTTCACGGACCTGTGTTATGACGCGGTCTATCTGGGAGAGGTCCCGGACCACTACGTGGACTGTCATGGCTGTGGAGGTGGTGCTCAGGGGCCAGATGTGGAGATGATGGTATTCGACCACACCGGGCACAGAGGCGATGATGCGCCCTACACGCTCTGGATCAATGTCCTTAGGCACTCCGTCGAGCACCAGACGCATGCTGTCGGTCAGCATGCTGTAGCTGCTCAGGGCTATGAGCAACGCCACTGCAATACCCACGATGGGGTCAATCAGAGTCCACCCGGTGAAATGGATGACGATACCACTGACCACGACCCCCACCGACACAAGCGCGTCGGCAGCCATGTGCATGAACGCCCCTTTGATATTAAGGTCATGGCGGCTGTCTTTAAGGAAAAGCCATGCCGTGATGCCGTTGATTATTACGCCAATACCCGCCACCCACGCAACTATGGTGCCGTCCACGCCCACAGGATGCAGCAGTTTGTCGACGCTCTCTATAACAATCAGGATTACAGCGACATAGAGGATGATGGAGTTGACCACCGAGGCCTGTATTGTAGCTTTGCTGTAGCCGTAGGTGTAACGTGACGTGGGAGCCTTCTGCGCCATCTTCAGAGCCAGCATGGCTATTACAAGCGATGCGACGTCGGACAGGTTGTGTCCGGCCTCAGACAGAAGCCCCATGGAGCCGGCAATCCAGCCAAACACAGCCTCTATGGCCACATAGGCAAGATTGAGGATGATGCCTAACTGAAACGCACGGTTGAGCCGGCGGCCGTCAGGAGTAGTGACGGCATGGATTTCGCCATGGTCGTGGTGGAGATGGCCATGGCTATGTGGATAATGGCTTTGTTCCATATCCTAACAACAAATCAGTCGATGAAACGTCGGGTGAGCGGTCCGAAATTATCTATGCGGCGGTCACGCAGAAACGGCCACCAGCGGCGCACCTGTTCGCTGCGCTTCATATCCACGTCGACTATCACCGAAGCCTCGCTGTCAGCAGGGGCACGGTAGAGCAGTTCGCCCTGCGGACCGGCCACAAAACTGCTGCCCCAGAACTGTATGCCTCCCGTCTGTCCCGACGGATCCGGCTCATACCCGACACGATTGACCGTAACGACAGGGATGCCGTTGGCCACGGCATGTCCGCGCTGCACGGTGGTCCACGCCTCGCGCTGACGCTCCTGTTCCTCCGGTGTATCTGTGCTTTCGAGGCCTATGGCAGTGGGATATATCAGCATCTCAGCCCCACGCAGAGCCATGAGACGCGCAGCCTCGGGATACCACTGGTCCCAGCAGACGAGCACCCCCAGACGCCCTACGGAAGTGTCGATAGGTACAAAATCAAGGTCGCCGGGAGTGAAATAAAATTTTTCGTAATATGCAGGGTCATCCGGTATGTGCATCTTGCGGTATTTGCCGGCCATAGAGCCGTCCTTGTCAAACACCACCGCCGTATTGTGGTACAGGCCAGGGGCACGCTTCTCAAAGAGCGATGTCACGAGCACAACCCCGGCCTCGCGTGCCAGACGGCTGTAAAACTCGGTGGCCTCACCGGGTATGGCCACAGCGAGGTCGAAATTGGCAGTATTCTCCTCCTGACAGAAATACAGCGAATCATGGAGCTCGCGGTTGACTATCAGCTCCGCACCTTCCGATGCGAGACGCCTCACCTCATCAGCGATGCGGCTACGGTTCTGAGCCACATCCCCTCTGTTAGACTGCTGTATGATACCTACTTTCATATTACTTCAAGATTTGCGTTAAGACGCTGGCGAACAACTTCATATATCATCACTCCGGCGGCGACAGACACATTGAGCGACTGGATTTTGCCCATGATAGGGATAGCCACCTGCGTGTCACACAGCCGCAACACATTCTGGCTCACCCCGGTATCCTCGGCACCCATGACTATGGCCACAGGCGTATCGTAGGAGCCTTGGGTATAGTTGACCATAGCCTTCTCGGAAGCCGCCACTACCTGCACGCCGTTGTCCTTAAGGAAACGCACCGCCCAGGCTATGTCACGCTCGCGACACACCGGAATATGATTGAGCGCACCGGCCGAAGTCTTGACCGCATCGCCTCCCACGCCCACGCTATCGCGTTCGCCTATGACTATCGCATCCACGCCGGCACACTCACAGGTACGGGCTATGGCCCCGAAGTTACGCACATCGGTCACTCCGTCGAGCACCACGATGAACGGCAAGATACCTGCCTCGTAAAGCTCAGGGACAAGATGTTCCAGCTTATGATATGTGACAGCCGAGAGCATCGCCACCACGCCCTGATGGTTCTTGCGCGTGATGCGGTTGATTTTCTCAACCGGGACACGCCTCATCACCACATGGTCACGCTTTATGACCTCAAGCAGTTCGCCGATGAGCGGACCGTTCAAGTCCTTGCTTATAAGCACCTTGTCAATGTCGCGTCCGGCCTCGATAGCCTCGATGACGGCGCGTATGCCGAATATATAGTCTGTGGATTCCATTCTGTTATTAAAAAAAATATAGTGGAAGTGTTACAAAACTGTCAAATTGTAGGGCTGCACCATGGTGCAGCCGATATGGATAGACTGATTAGCAGTGTGTTGGCGGATGCACCGGGGTGCATCCCTACAATTTTCAGGCACTGAATCTTCTGCATCAGTCTACTCTACGACCTGTTATTTAGGAGTGAGATGGCTGCCTGACGTGACTTCTCGTCAGTAGCCGAACCACTGAGCATCAATGAAAGTTCACCAACTCTCGCCTCTTCATCAAGGCAGACTATATGGGTATGCGTGGCTGTGGCATCGTCCTCCTTGTACACCTTGTAGTGGCTGACACCCTTGGCCGCAACCTGGGGCAGATGCGTGATGGTGATTACCTGGATGTTTGAGGAAATGCCGCTCATCATCTCGCCCATGCGGCATGCCACATCGCCGCTCACGCCCGTATCAATCTCGTCAAAGATTATGGACGGAAGCTGCATATGGCTTGCTATCAACGATTTGAGCGAAAGCATCAGACGCGAGATTTCACCGCCTGAAGCCGTCTTGGCCACAGGCATAAGGGGCTGGTTTTTATTGAACGCAAAGAGAAACTCCACATTGTCAGCACCGGTATGCGAGATGTCAGCCGGAGAAACCCTTATCTCGCACTGGAGATTTTTCATGCCGAGAGGAGCCGCGGCCTCGCGAAGATCGGCAGCCAGACGGTCGGCAGCCTCCTTGCGGCTACGCGAGAGAGCGGCAGCTGCCTCCTTGACCAGAGCCATGGCACGACGGGCCTCTTTCTCGGCCGCAGCCACCTCCTCGTCGCCATTCTGTATGCTGTCAAGCCGCTGACCGAGAGTCTCCCGGAGGGCTATCAGCTCCTCCACGGTATCGACATGGTGGCGTGACTGCATGGAATATATGGCACTCAGACGCTCCTCTATCTCGCCGAGCTCACGTGGGTCGGCATCAAGCGAAGCTGCGACATCGCCGAGCGTCTCGACTATATCCTCCACCTCTATCTTGACAGATTCCAGACGACCGACGAGGTCATCACCGTCAGGCAGACGGTCAGCCACCATGCTGAGGTAACGTATGGCCGCCGACACCCTTGAAGTCACGCTGTCATCATCGGTGTCAAGGTCAGAGAGCGCACCGTCAAGCGCACTGCTTATCTCCTGCGCATGGACGAGGACATCGCGGCGCTGCTCCAGCTCGGCCTGTTCACCTTTAACCAGCTTGAGTGCATCAAGCTGTTCATACTGATACCGCGTAAATTCCTCGTCATCACGGCCTTTGCGCAGATTCTCGCGCAGAGCGCGGAGCTTGCGCATGGCATCGCGGAGCACCTTGTAACGGCGTGAATACTCGTTGAGCCGGGCGGCATTGCCAGCCATATTGTCAATCACGCTCAACTGAAATGCAGGGTCAGCAAGAAGCAGATTCTGATGCTGCGAATGGATGTCGACAAGCATCATCGCCAGTTCCCTGAGCTGGCTGACAGTCACAGGAGTATCGTTGATGAAGGTACGCGAGCGGCCTGTAGGAGTCAGCTCGCGGCGCAATATGCACTCCGAGTCGTCCCAGTCTATATCGTTGGCCTCGCAAAACCGCCGCGCCGAATCCACGTCGGCAGCCTTGAATGTCGCTTCGATGACACTCTTGGCATCCTTGTGGCTGACAGCGCGACTGTCAGCACGGGCACCGAGAATCAGCGACAGCGCACCGAGCATGATGCTCTTGCCCGCGCCGGTCTCGCCGGTGATGACGTTCATGCCCGGACCGAAAGCGACATCTACATCGTCAATGAGAGCGTAATTGGTTATATGTAAGCGAGATAACATTTAGGGTGGATGATGGTTGAGGAGGTTTAGTTATTGACTTTGTTGGTGCCGTTTTTGAGCATCTCAAGCTTTTGGGTCTCTGTGGGATACAGCTTTCGCATGAGATCATAGACCGTCTTGCGCTCGGTATCGGACGATTTAGTGTAGATATTGACTATCTCGTCAAATTTCGCATCCTCAAAAAGGGTCAGCCCGACACTCATCGGCGACACCTTGTGCACTTTGTCAAGAATGTCAAGCGACTGCGTGATATTGGCCCTGCCTTTGTCAGGGCTGACGGTCATCTCATCGAGTCCCTTGCGATGGTAGGCGTAATTGAGGTCACGCAGCTCGGCAGTGGACGGCTGGGTGAATGCGGCAAGCACGGCCGCACGGTTTTTGGTATCGCCAAATGATTTCCATCCCTCGGCTTCCTGGCTCTGGGCAAGCTGGACGATATTATTGACGATATCCCAGAACGGCTGTCCGCCCCGCGGAGCAAACGAATCAAAGTCCATCGCGAGTACGAGATAGGCGTAATAGTCGAGCAGAGCCGTCAGGTCAGAGTCCCAGTCATTCTCCACATGGTTGAGCCGCTGTCCGCTTTCAAACGGGAAACTCACCTTGGTATCGTGGTAATTGAGCACCGTGGTAGGATATGAGGCATTGAAAACCGGGCGCGACGACTGTATCTGTATGTCACACTTTATAGTCCCGTCCTTGACCTCCTGGATGTTGATATTCAGGCGGCAGTTGATACGCTCGTTGGTGGCAATCTGCGCTGACGAAAACTTTGTATCGTTCATGTAGCTCTTGATGGTCTCCTGAAGCTCCGTGAAGATGTCGTTTTCGGTGGATATGTTGTTAGTGTTGAGTTGCACATCGCATATAAGTTCCTGTGCCGTGGCCGCCGATGGGGCGCATATCGCAGCAGTCATTATCGCGATGAGGAGGAGAAAGCGTGTAAGCATTGCTTAAAACGGTTATGTCAATCGTGGTTATTTGCGCCATACGACGCAACGGCATCGAGGATGTCGGCGGCCACCTCATCCTTGGATTTGAGGGGATATGACTCCTTGTGACCGTCAGCCGATATTATCGTCACCTTGTTAGTGTCAGTACCGAATCCGGCTCCGGCATCTTTGAGCGAGTTGACCACTATCATGTCGAGGTTTTTGCGCCGCAGCTTGCCTGCACCGTTGGCATCGGCGTTGTCAGTCTCCAGAGCAAATCCCACAAGCACCTGGTCATCGCGCTTGCGCTTGCCGAGCGTGGCAGCGATGTCCGGATTCTTGACCAGAGCTATTGACGGCATATCGTCGGTCTCGCGCTTGATTTTGTGGTCAACATAGGTAGCCGGGGCATAATCAGCCACAGCGGCACACATTATGGCTATGTCGCAGTCATCAAACACGCTCTCACAGGCAGCAAGCATCTCGCGTGCGCTCTCTACCCTGACCACATCCACCGAAGGCATGTCAAGCGTCAGGCTCACAGGACCGCTGACAAGCGTCACCTCCGCGCCGCGTGATGCCGCCTCACGGGCCAAGGCATAGCCCATGCGCCCGGTGCTGTAGTTGCCGATAAACCTCACCGGGTCAATCTTCTCGTAGGTAGGGCCGGCGGTTATCAGCACCCTTTTGCCCCTGAGGCTGTCGTCGGGCCGAGAGGCATCCGTGCGGTTTCTGAAGAAATCTGCCAGATATGCCACTATATTCTCCGGCTCCTCCATGCGTCCCTTACCTATGAGATGGCTTGCAAGCTCCCCTTCGGCCGGCTCGATGATATGGTTGCCGTAGGAGCGGAGCATGGAGATATTGCGGACGGTAGACGGATGAGCCATCATGTCGAGATCCATTGCCGGAGCGACAAACACCGGAGCCTTGGCCGACAGATATGTAGTGACAAGCATGTTGTCAGCGATACCATTGGCCATCTTGCCTATGGTCGAGGCAGTGGCCGGAGCTATCACCATGGCATCAGCCCACAGACCGAGATCCACATGGCTGTGCCACTCGCCGGTGTTGGCAGTGAAGAACTCCGTTATCACCGGTTTGCCCGACAGAGTGGAGAGTGTGACCGGCGTGATGAACTCGCGTCCGGCCGGAGTCATGACAACCTGCACCTCGGCACCCTGCTTGACCAGCAGACGCACCAGTGAGGCCGACTTATAGGCAGCGATGCCGCCGCATATGCCGAGTATTATATGTTTGCCATGCAGAGGCGCATCAGAGAGATTGTCTACAGCCATGGGCGATGATGTTTTCAAGATTTGAGTGAGAGTTTTATACGGGTGAAGGCATCCTTGGTATTCTCCGAGAAATCGCCTTGCAGAATCCAGCTGTAGTAGCCGGGGTCCTTGCGCAACACATCGGCTGCGACGCACCCCTTGTATTTGCCGAAATTGATAATCTCACGCCCTTTATCGTCATAAATCAGACGTCCCATCAGGTCAACGCAGTGGTGGAAGCCGGAATACTCCGAAAGCTCCGCCATGTCGGTGGGCAGGTCTTCGTAACGGTCATACTGGGCCATGAGCACCTCGTAGGTGGCGCGAGTGTCGGCATTGGCCGAATGGGCATCGGTCAGGTCCTTGCCGCAATAAAATTTGTAGGCAGCTATCAGGTTGCGCGGCTCACGCTTGTGGAAGATGGTCTGCACGTCGATAAAACGCGCCTTGGAGAAGTCGAACTTGATACCTGCACGGCGCAGTTCCTGATCGAGCATCGGGACATCGAAACGGTTGCTGTTGAAGCCGGCGATGTCACAGCCGGTGAATATATTGGCGAGGTCTTTGGCCACCTGCTTGAACGACGGGCATGAGGCCACATCCTCGTCATAGATGCCGTGGACCTTCGATGCTTCTTCGGGAATGTGTATGCCCGGATTGATACGGCGTGTCTTTTCTATTTCCTCTCCGTTGGGCATCACCTTGATGAGCGAAATCTCCACGATGCGGTCACTCATCAGATTGATGCCGGTAGTCTCCAGGTCAAAAAATATGATCGGTTTCTTAAGTTGCAGCTTCATCCTCAGTCCTTAATCTTGAAATTCGTTGACAGTCATGGGCATCAGGAGCATAATCAGCTCGGTATCCTCGTCATTTTCCACCGGCAATATCAGTCCGGGGCGGCTCGGGTCGGTCAGCTTGATGATGCCTTCGTCGCCATGGAGGATGTTGAACATATCAATGAGGAACTTGAAGCTGAATCCGATGAGCAGAGAGTCGCCGTCAAACTCGCATGCCACCTCCTCGTAGGCATTGCCACAGGTGCCGCTGTCGTCGGTACGCATCTTGATGGACGACTGCGAAATCTTGAACTTCACCAGACCCTGACCGCCGCTGAACACCGACACACGGCGCAGGGCACGTATAAACTCCTCGCGGTCAACGACTACGGTATAGGAGGGATTCTGCGGTATGGCACGGTTGTAGTCGGGGAAGCGGCCTTTGAGCAGGCTGCAAGTGAAGTTGAACTCCGAGCTTTCGAACACGATGCACTTCTCATAGAGGGAGACCTTGACATTGCCGTCGCGAGTGAAGACGTTCTTAAGCACGTTGCACGGCTTGGAGGGCAGTATGAACGAGGTCTCGACGCCGGTCTTAAGCGCACGGTCGACAAACTTGACAAGCTGCTTGGTGTCGGAGGCGACGAAAGTGATGTCTTCGGGATGTATGTCCCAGAACACACCGGCCAGCTGCGGACGGAGATCGTCGTGGCTGGCAGCGAATATCGTGTTATCTATGCCGCGCAGGATATTGGAAGCCGGCAGCTCGAACGAAGCCACTTCGCCATCATTGACAGCGGCAGACTCTGGATCATAGGGATACTCCGAGCCGTTTATAGCCATGAGATTGAATGTACCCGACGAGTAGATAATCTCTACGGCGAGATTCTCATCATTAATCACAAACTGTATGCCCTGGTCAGGAAGCTCTTTGAGCAGCTCGATTATACGGGCTGCATCAATGCAAAATTTTCCCCGTCCCTCGGCATCCATCACGTCGATACGGGCTACGAGAGTGTTTTCCATGTCGCATGCCACCACCTGCAGCTTGTCCCCGTCGAGATAGAAGAGGAAATTGTTGAGTATGGTCATGGCATTCTTGGAATTAATCACCTTGTTGACTGCCGATACAAACGAGTAGAGCGACTTGCTTGGTACATTGAATTTCATATCATTAAGTATTTGTATTTCAATATGGTATAAGAATCAGCACGAGGCAATGGAAGCCTATATGTCAGAATATACAAATTTAGTCATTTTCTGCAAAACGGCAAAAAAACAAGACGACAGTAGAGCCGCCCGACGGCAGATAAATTTCCACAGGTCATAGACATGACAAAAAGCGGTCCCGCTCTGAGAGCGGGACCGCAGTAGGTTAGAGATGTCTACCAATGAGGATTAGTCTTCGATTGTGCAGATAGAAACGCGGTTCCAAGAGTCCTCGGTGAACATGTGACCGATGCCTTCGCCTTCAGCTGTGATGCGGTCAGCAGCGATCTTGTACTTGTTGATGAGGGCTTTCTTTACAGACTCAGCGCGGTTAGCGGCGAGTTTCTTGTTGAATTCGAGGTTTCCTTCGGGAGAAGCATAACCCTTGATGACAACCTTAGAACCCTTGTGGTTCTTGAGGTAAGCTGCGATCATTTCTACGTTAGGCATCTGGTCAGCTGTGATGACGTGAGATGACTTCTTGAAGAATACGTAGCGAACGCTGTTGAGGTTGTTGTTAACTTCCTTAACTACCTGAGCAGGACGGTTCTTGCAAGCCTCGAGTTCAGCAGCGAGGGCAGCAACCTCAGCCTGAGAAGCGGCGAGAGATACGCCACAAGCGTCAAGAGCTGCACGGAGGTCGTTGATCTGAGCGTTGAGAGCGTCGATCTCAGCCTGGTTCTTGACGTCAACACACTTGAAGCCGGGGCCGAAGTTGTAGGTTACACCTACAGCAGCGTTGAAAGTAGCCTGGTGTACGTTGTAAGCCACGTTTGTGCCCTTGACATCCAGAGGAGTGTTGGGAGTACCGGTCATGTTGAAAGCGATAGAAGGCTTGAACGCGATGGTAACGTGGTTAGATACGTTGAAGTTGAGATTGAAACCAACCTTGGTCATGAAGTAGTTGTAGTCACTGTTGGCTTTGGGGTCGGTGAGTGAGCTTACTGCATAGTAGGGAGACACGCCCTTGTTCCAGTATTCGTGACCCCAACCGGCACCTGCGAGGAGCTCAACTTCGAAGAAGCGGCCACCGCACTTGTAACCACAGAAGAGGTTAGAAAGGTTCACTGTACCGAAAGCGCCAACATAGCTCTGATCGAAAGCTGTGGTGCTACGGCCATTGTTGTCAGACACGAAGCTGGGGTTCCAAGAAGAGGTGTTGAATGCACCGTTAGCCTCAAAACCGAAGCCGAATGTGGGAGATACCTGCTTGCTGAGGTGGATACCTACAGTTCCGCGCATAGAACCCCAGAATGCATGGCCTACCATGGGAGTTGTTACACCACCATCGATACCAAGAGACCAGTTCTGGCCGAAATTCGAGTACTCAAGCGCTTGCTGAGCCTGTGCTGAGAGCATGCCGAGGGCAGCTGCAGCGACGAGAAGAATCTTTTTCATCTTTAGTGTAATTAACGTTGATTATCGGCACAAAGATACGAATATTGTGCACAATAGCAAACTAATTGTTTAATTTTTTTTAAATTTATTATAATAACACTCGTTTAACATTCTTTTGCTTTGTGATAGCTACAATACTAACGCAAAGCATTTGCAAAAGGTTAAAAAAGGTGAAAAAAATTTCATCCGGCATAACATACAACTTCTCACAGACACCGTGGCGTGTCCCGTGCAATCCACTCTAACCTCCCTGTATTATATAAATAAGGTGAAAAAGTCAGCTCGCTCACTTGCCGTAAGGAGGAAAATGACTACTTTTGCATCACAACACAATGTCACTGACTCAAGGATGGCACCCATCGTTGTAGGGACATGCCATGGCATGTCTGCCAACGCGACACCCATCATTAACATGGCTTTTGGCGACATGCCATGGCATGTCCCTACATAAAAAAGGCTTCATATAGCATTAATGACTGCTTAAGAAAGTGGCATCACGATACAAAATATATCCATACACTCTATTAAAACGCACAAAGATTTGGCTACAGAAAAACGCAGAGCCCTCGGGCGAGGCCTTGATTCGCTCATATCCATGGACGATGTGCCGGCCGCCGGGACATCGGCTATCAACGACATAGACCTAAGCCTCATCACCCCTAATCCCGACCAACCGCGCCGGGATTTTGACGAGGACTCAATAGCCGAGCTTGCCGCCTCCATACGCGAGCTCGGCATCATACAGCCTCTTTCACTCCGCAAGACAGGGCCAAATGCCTACCAGATCATAGCCGGCGAACGCCGCTACCGGGCTGCACGGCTCGCCGGGCTGCAAAAAGTCCCGGCCTACATACGCACCGTGTCAGACACCGAGCTGACCGAGATGGCCCTGATAGAGAACATACAGCGCGAAGACCTCAACCCCATAGAAATCGCCCTGACCCTGCGCAAACTGATAGACCAGTACAAGCTGACACAGGAGCGTCTGAGCGAACGTATAGGCATGAAGCGCACCACCATAGCCAACTTCATGCGCCTCATCAACCTCCCGGCCGAAGTGCAGCTCGGTCTGCGCGACAAGAAAATCGACGTAGGACACGCCCGTGCACTGCTGTCAGTCCCCACCCCGGCTGACCTGCTGGCCCTCTACAAACGCATCCTCAAGGAAGACCTATCAGTGAGAAAAGTCGAGGCCATAGCCAAGGAGCTGCAAAACGGCCACCCCATGAAGAAGGACAAGGACGCCGCAGCTGCAAACCACGACTTCGACATACTCCGCGACCACCTGTCGGCCCGCTTCAAGACCGCCGTACAGTTCACCATGGACAAGCGCGGACGCGGACGCATCACCATACCTTTTAAAAACGAGGAAGAACTCGAGCGGCTGATAGCCAACATAGACCGCATCGGAGAAGAGGCGTAGAACCCTCCTGACGCGGATACGCAAAAAGTTATCTACATTCGTGTACGAATTATAGCCTGTCAGCACTTCGGAACGGACGATATTTGATTATTTTGCATCGCAAATCCGCTTAAAATATCACTAAATGGGTAAAATCATTGCGATAGCCAACCAGAAAGGCGGTGTAGGCAAGACCACCACCACCATCAACCTCGCGGCCTCACTGGCCAACGAGGGGAAAAAAGTGCTAATCATCGATGCCGACCCTCAGGCCAATGCGACCTCGGGCTACGGCATAGATCCTCGCTCGATGACCTCGTCAATCTACGAGTGCCTCGTGGACCAGTACCCCCTCCTGGGCAGCCAGGTCTCTACCTGCGTGGAAGGCCTCGACCTCATCGGATCGCGCATTGACCTTGCCGGAGCCGAAGTGGAGCTTATAGACAAGCCTGACCGCGAGACAGTCATGCGGCGCCTGCTCGCACCGGCCCACGACGCCTATGATTACATACTTATCGACTGCTCTCCGTCGTTAGGCCTCATCACCGTCAACGCCCTGACGGCAGCCGACTCGGTCATCATCCCCGTCCAGGCCGAATATTTCGCCCTCGAGGGCATCACAAAGCTGCTCAACACCATACGCATAATCAAGTCGAAGCTCAATCCGTCGCTTGAAATAGAGGGATTCCTTCTGACCATGTATGATGCGCGTCTGCGTCTGGCCAACCAGATCTACGAGGAGCTCAAGGGGCATTTTGCCGACATGGTATTTGACACCGTAATTCCTCGCAACATACGCCTGAGCGAAGCTCCGTCACACGGTCTGCCGGCCCTGCTCTATGACCCTGCCAGCCGTGGTGCCACAAGCCACATCCAGCTCGCCAAGGAAATCATAGCCAAACACGGCGGATAAACGCCCGGGCACGAGAAGCCACCGTGGAGAGGATTCCGGGGACCGACGATATGCGTGCTTGTCATATTTTTTCACAGGTGATTAAACCTTTTGACTAAACTTATGTCAATAATGGTGTCTCTTTTTTGTGACTGACACATATTCCCGTTTTACAATCACCCTGAAAATCCTGACAGCCCCCATGAGCCCATCACCACGCAGCCGCCGACACCATGCCATGCACATCCTGCCGGCTGGCGCACTCCTGGCCTTAGCGGCATTAAACGTATCAGGCGCAGACATAACAGGCTCCGTCGCCGACAACCAAGGCGAGCCGGTCATCAACACCACCCTGCGTCTGCTCCGCCCCGACAGCACATTCATCCGCGGCAAAGTGACCGATTTCGACGGACGGTTTTCGTTTGCCGACGTCAATCCCGGCCGATACATACTCCAGGCCGATTATACAGGCTTCGCGCCTTACGACACCGACATACGGGTGGACTCCGCGTCACAGAAAATAGACCTCGGCAAAATCGGGCTTACGGAGAAATCGCTGATGCTCAGCCAGGTAGAAGTAGTGGCCGTGAAAACCCAGGTCAAAGTCAAAGGCGACACGGTAGAATACAACGCCGACAGCTACCAGACCCGTCCAAACGCAGTGGTCGAGGACCTCATAAAGCGTCTGCCTGGCGTAGAGGTAAGTTCTGACGGCAAGATAACAGCCCATGGCCGCGAGGTGTCAAAGATACTGCTTGACGGCAAGGAATTTTTCGGCGACGACCCCACTGTAGCCTCTAAGAATCTGCCTGTCGACATCGTGGACAAGTTGCAGATAGTGGAGCGCAAGAGCGACCAGGCACGGCTTACCGGCGTGGACGACGGCGAGGACGAGACCGTCATCAATCTCAGCATCAAAAAAGGGAAAAACAACGGCTGGACTGGCAACGTCGAAGGCGGTTACGGCACCGACAGCCGCTACAAAGGCGCTTTTACAGTCAACCGGTTTTGGGAAGGCAACCAGTTCACTCTGCTCGGCAATGCCAACAATATCAACGACATAGGCTTCAATGACGGTGGCGCACGATGGCGTCGGCGCAGCGACGACAACGGCATCTCGGAGTCGCAGAGCCTCGGATTCAACTTCAATGTCGGCAACAAGGAGATATTACGTGTAGGCGGCAACATATTCTACAGCCATGCCGACCGAAATTCCACCGAATTTACCGACCGGCAGTACCTGACGGACGGAGGTGTCAGCGCGGCGCGCATAGGAAGCCGCAACCATGACAACACCCACAATTTCCGCGCCGATTTCCGCATCCTCTGGAAGCCCGATACACTCAACACCCTCGAAGTGCGCCCACGCATATCCTACGGACGGCAGAACTCGGCAGTCATGGACTCTACGCTCAATCTCGGCGATGCTTTTGCGCCCCTGAGCCGCAACTTCAATGACAACATCGAGCACAACAACAACTTCCAGGTAGGCGCACGTGTAATCTATTCACACTCGTTCGCCTCCAAGCGCGGACGCTCGCTGTCAGTCACGGCCAATGTCAACCACTCCAACCAACGGAGCCACAGCGACGACTATTCGCTGACACGCCTCTTTCAGGAAGATGCCGCTTCATCCACCGGCATAGACGGCGACGAGACATGGGACCAGCTCGGCAACGACCACGAATGGACCGACCGTCTGTCGGGACGCATCACCTGGACCGAACCCATAGGGCGCAAAGGCAACTTCCTCACCGCCGCCTACCAGGCCGAATACCGATGGAACAACGCCGACCGCCTCACTGACATCTACGACTCCGAGACCGGCCTGTACTATCCCTCGGACAAGCTCAGCAACCGATTCCGCAACAATTACTTCAACCAGGACATACGCCTCGGATTCAAACGCATCACCCCGAAATATACCGTGGATGCCGGACTGTCGTTGGTGCCCCAGAGCAGCACAAGCGTCAATCTTCTCGACGACGCACGCAGCATACCTACACGCCATGTGCTCAACGTGGCCCCCTACCTCCGCTACCGCCACAACTGGAGCAAGACACGCTCGCTGCGCATCAACTACTTCGGGCGGTCGTCGCAGCCATCGATGACACAGCTGCAGCCTGTGGCCGATGAAAGCGACCCCATGAACGTCATCGTAGGTAATCCGACACTTGACCCGTCGTTTACCCACGGCATGCGCATGCGTTTCCAGGATTACAATGCCGAGGCCCAGCGGTCAATCCTCGTGATGCTCATGGGCAACGTGGTGCAGAACAGCGTGGTGTCACGCACCAGCTTCGACGATGTGACCGGCGCACGCCGCACCACCTACGAGAACGTCAACGGAGTCTGGAACATGCGACTGATGAATATGCTGTCACAGCCTCTCGGGTCGTCAAAGATGTGGCTTATGACGAGCCACGTCATGCTCAGCTACGACAGGCAGATAGGTTTCAACAACGGTCTGCGCAACGGCAGCGGAACGTTCCGCCTCTACATCTCCCCCTCCATAGCATGGCGACCCAAGGACATAGACCTCGAGCTGCGTCCGCGGTACTCGCTCCAGCACACCGTCAACTCGCTCCCCACAGTGGGCAACATGACGGTACACACCTACGGGGCCAACTTCAACGCCTCGTGGTACACACCGTGGGGCATAGTCCTCAACAGCGAACTCTCATATGAGGGCACCAAAGGCTACACCAGCGGATTTGACGAAAACGTGTGGATGTGGAATGCGTCGATAGGCTATCAGTTCCTCCGCAACAAAGCCGCCACCCTGACCCTCAAAGGCTACGACATACTCGGGCAGCGCAGCAACGTGCAGCGCAATGTCACCGCCAACTACATAGACGACAGCCGTTTCAACACCTTGACACGCTATGTGATGGTGACCTTTGCCTACACTTTCAACAGTTTCGGCAAAGGCAACGAACCTAAGACCGACAACGGCTTCCGCCACGGCCCCATGGGTCCGCCTCCGGGCCATGGCCGTCCGTGACAACGAGCGTTGCAAGCCGTCAAAAAAGTTTAAAAGGGGCTGTCAATCTTGCACATACTGAGATTATTGGCTACTTTTGCCATAGTGTAGCATGCCAGAAAGGCGGCCACACCGTAATCAGGCATCCGACTTCGGATATTTTTTTGTAAATGGACATTTCGGCTCTCGGCTTCAAACATATACCGTCACGTTTTATGGCAATGGCTCTGATGCTTCTGCTTGCGCTCACGCAGGCGGCAGCCGCATGGGCCGATGGCGACGACAAGCCGGCAGGACGCAAACCGGCAGGGCGCACCTCACATCGCGAATCGCCTGTACGCGCCCTCCCCGACTCGTTGCAGGTAGGCATAGTCCTCCCCCAGGACATCGAAAACGACAGTGTGACCGACGGACTGCCAGTGTTCGGGCCGGAACTCGTGCTCACCGCACCGGCCGATGAAGCCGGGTGGGATGCCGATGCCGCCGGAGTCAAGACGTTCAACCCCGACCCTACGAGAGCCGTGTGGCTCAGCGTATTGTGTCCGGGACTCGGACAGGTCTACAACCGCCGCTTCTGGAAGCTCCCCATCATCGTCGGCGGCTTCATGGGGCTCGGCTACGGCACCGCCTGGAACAACAAGATGCTCCGTGACTACACCCGAGCCTACGTGGACCTCGTGGACGGCGACCCGTCGTCACAGAGCTATCTGGACTTCCTCGCCAAAGGCACCACTCTTGACGACTACAACACCGCCGACCTCCAACGCATATTTGACAGCCGGCGCAAGATGTACCGTCGCAACCGCGACCTCTGCATCATATCTATGGTGGGGGTATATCTGCTTGCCATAGTAGATGCCTACGTTGACGCATCCCTCTCCCATTTTGACATCACCCCCGACCTCTCCATGGACGTAGCCCCGGCGGTAATCCCCGACGCCCGCGCCACATTCCCGGGTGTAGGCATGCAGTGGGCACTGAATTTCTAAGAACGCACATCTCTCTTTTTTTATTCATTAAAGATGAAAAATCGCATATCAGCTTTTTTAATATCTCTCACCGCTGCGGCATACGCAATGGCCGCCCCGTCAATACTTGACATCAAACACTCTATCACCGACGACAACATCATCCCCCCCGAAAGTTTCGAGACGAAATGCCGTGAACTTGAGGAGAGCTTCTATCTGCGCAACTATGCCAAAGGCTCGTCAAGCGAAGACATGCCTCAGAAACTCGGCACCCCACAGGAATACGAAAAACGTCTGAGCAAGCTCCCGGCCGAGATAGAGATGCCCTACAACTCGGTGGTAGGCAAATACATAGACATGTATGTGGGCAAGCGGCGCGGTATGGTAAGCGATATGCTCGCCCTCCACAATTACTACGGCAACATCTTCCTTGAGGAACTCGAGAAGCAGGGGATGCCCACCGAGCTGCAATACCTCCCGGTGATAGAAAGCGCCCTGAAGCCCAACGCCGTCAGCCGCGTAGGTGCTACGGGTCTCTGGCAGTTCATGCCGGCCACAGCCAAGGGGCTCGGCATGGAGGTCAACTCCCTCGTGGACGAACGCCGAGATCCGCGCATATCATCGCGCAACGCCGCCAAATACCTCAAGCAGCTCTACAACATCTACGGCGACTGGTCACTCGCCATAGCCGCCTACAACTGCGGCCCCGGCAACGTCAACAAGGCTCTGCGCAGAGCCGGCGGAGGCAAGAAGGACTTCTGGGAAATCTACCGCTTCCTCCCTACTGAAACCCGCGGCTACGTCCCGGCATTCATCGCCGCAAATTATGCGATGAACTACTACAAGGAACACAACATACAGCCCCGAGTAGTGAGCCACCAGCTTGTGACAGACACAATCAAGGTCAACAAGCGCGTGCACTTCAACCAGATAGCCCAGGTGCTCAACATCCCCATCGATGAAATCAGGATGCTCAATCCGCAATACCGCAAGGATGTAATCCCCGGCGACATCAAGCCCTATACCCTCGTGCTCCCCTCCCAGCAGGTGCTCAGCTACGTAATGAGCGAGCCCCAGATACTCGCATATGACGAGGACATATACCGCCGTCGCACATATGTAGAGCCGCGCACCGCCGACGATGGCAGCGAAGGACTCGAGTACATCGATCCGGGCGCAGAGCAGCCCGACATGGCGCAGAGCCTCAATGCCACATATAACCTTGATCTCGTGCAGAGCTTCACCGATCGCCCCGTACAGAAGACCCATGTGGTGACCCGAGGTGAAAATCTTCGCGACATCGCACGTCAATACGGCGTCAGCGCCACCGACATCAAGAGATGGAACAACCTGCGCCGCGGCAAGGTGAAAGAGGGCGACAAACTCGTCATAGAGACCTATGAAGCCGACCTGACAGCCATCCCGTCACGCACCCAGGTCGACACCGAAGCCCTCGTGGCAAGCCGTACAGCCGTCCCTGCGCCACAACGCCGCAGCATGGAGACAGTGCCGCAGGTCCCTGCGCCCGCACCCAAACAGGAGACACCCGTCACCATAGTACCGGCAGCCACTTCGGCACAGGAGACACCGGCAACTGAGACAACCCCCAGCGTGCCGCAACGCAGAGTCTACGGTTCCTCAACACGCAATACAACCCCTGAGGCCGCTACCTCAACCGCTCCCGAGAAGCCGAAAACCACCGAAAAGGCCGCCAACCAACAGACTGTCTCATCAAAAAACAAGGCCGCTACCAACAAGGCTGACAAGCCTTCAAAAGCAAAGACAAAGAAAAACAAGAAGAAGACCTCCAAACCCAAGACATACACAATCAAGTCAGGCGACACCCTCGAACGCATAGCCAAGCGCAACGGCACCACCGTCAAGGCACTCCAGCGTGCCAACGGCATCAAAGGCAGCAGCATCCGCCCCGGCCAAAAACTCACCATCCCCAAGAAGTAACAGGCAACAAACCAATGCCGCTAACTTAAGGAATGCACCCATTGCAGTAGGGACATGCCATGGCATGTCCCTACTACATAGGAACGCCAGTTAAGCATTAACAACTGCTCATTGCGCATAACGGAGCCTCCGTAGGAAACTGATTTTTTAGGCAGCGCATATGTGTTAAAAGTAGGCTAATGCGCCCTATTAAAAGTTAAATTTTACTAATCGTGAGTCTTATAACGCCACAACTTCCTTAATATTAGGCGTATGATTTGGCATTTACGATAAAAAATGCTAATTTTGTGGTATTCCTAACACCGCGAGCGGAGGGGGCAATCAGCCTTCTCTTTTTTGTTTAGGTATGCACCTGAACCAAAGTTCGCCATATGACCATACCGCAATGATTGACAAGCAACTCATCATAGACACCGTAGAAAAGGCTATCAAAGATACCGACATATTTTTGGTAGACGTCCATGTCACCCCCGACAACAACGTGACAGTAGAAATCGACAATCCTACCGGCGTAGACATAGACACCTGCATGCGCATAACACGTGCCATAGAGGCCGACGTGGACCGCGATGTCGAGGACTACGAGCTGGAAGTTGGAAGCGCCGGACTTACGGCCCCTTTCAAGGTCAAAGGCCAGTATCTCAAAAACATCGGCAACGACATTGTGGTGCTGACACGCGACGGCCGCAAAATCAAAGGCGTGCTCAAGGACGCCACCGACGACACATTCACGGTTACGGTGTCAAAAAAAGTCAAACTCGAAGGCAAGAAGCGCCCTGAAATGGTAGAAGAGGACATCACCATGCCCATCGCCGACACCAAGAGCGTGACATATGACATCAAATTCTGAGACATTTATTATCAACGACATATAAAATACACCTATTAGATACACAACGAGATGGCTAAGAAAGTAGAAGCTCCTAACATGGTGGAGCGTTTTGCCGAATTTAAGGAACTCAAAAACATCGACAAAGCCACTATGATAAGTGTGCTGGAAGAATCTTTCCGCAACGTCCTCGCCAAAATGTTTGGCACCGATGAAAACCTCGATGTCATCATGAACCCCGACAAGGGCGACGTGCAGATATTCCAGAACCTGGAGGTGGTACCCGACGGTACAGTGACCGACCCCAACACACAGATCGGACTTACCGACGCCCGTGCCGACCATGACCCCGATGTGGAAATCGGAGAGGAACACACCAAGGAGATTTTCTTTGCCGACTTCGGCCGCCGTGCCATCCTCAACCTGCGCCAGACACTCCAGAGCAAGATTCTTGACCTGCAGAAGGAGAACATCTACGCCAAGTTCAAGGAACTCGAGGGTGAAATCGTCACCGGCGAAGTGTACCAGACATGGTCAAAGGAGACCCTGCTCCTTGACGACGACAAGAACGAGCTGCTTCTGCCCAAAAGCGAATCAATCCCCGGCGACTACTTCCGTAAAGGCGAGACAGTCCGCGCCGTCATATCAAGCGTTGACAACAAGAACAACAACCCAAAAATCACCGTATCGCGCACAAGCGACAACTTCCTGCGCCGCCTCTTCGAACTTGAAGTGCCCGAAATCCACGACGGACTCATCAACATCCGCGCCGTGGCCCGCATCCCGGGCGAACGCGCCAAGATAGCCGTAGAGAGCTACGATGACCGCATCGACCCTGTAGGCGCATGCGTGGGTGTCAAAGGCTCACGCATCCACGGCATCGTACGCGAGCTCCGCAACGAGAACATCGATGTCATCAACTATACCGCCAACCCCACCCTCTTCATCCAGCGAGCATTAAGCCCTGCACGTATCTCATCGATACGCCTTGACGAGGAGGAGAAGAAAGCCGAGGTATTCCTGCGCCCCGAAGAAGTGTCGCTCGCTATCGGCAAGGGCGGCCTCAACATCAAACTCGCTTCAATGCTCACCGGCTATGTCATCGACGTCTACCGCGACACCGAAGAAGCTTACGAGGAGGACATCTACCTTGACGAATTTAAGGACGAGATAGAGCCTTGGGTAATCGACGCCCTCAAAAACATCGGCTGCGTGACCGCAAAAAGCGTGCTCAACACACCGCGCCAGACCCTCATCGACAAAGCCGACCTCGAAGAGGAGACCGTCGACAACGTACTGTCAGTGCTCAATGCCGAGTTTGAAGACGAGGACGGCGCAGAAGCCGAAGCCGAAGTTGAAGCCGAAGTTTCAGATGCTGAAAAAGCAGCCGATAACGCTGCCACCGACGATGCAAAAGCCACCGATGCAAAAGCGGCATCCGAGGCCGAAGCCGAGAAGATTGATGATGATGTAGCCGACGAGGCCGAAAAACTCGTAGAATAAGTCCATCGCCACCTCCTCCCACCTCAAAATCATCATCAGTAACCCCAATAAAGACAATCCCCTAAACGATATATGGCGAGAACGAAAATCAGTAAAGTAGCAAAGGATTTCAACATATCAGTACAGACTGCAGTGGAATTCTTGCGCAAAAAAAACATCACAATCGACGACAACCCAAATGCTCGCATTGACGATGACGCATACGACATGCTGGCCAGAGAGTTTCAGCCCGACCAGGCGCTGAAGACACGCTCTGAGCGTCAGGCTGCAGACCGTCAGAAAGAGAAGGTAGTCACCCCTGCTGCACCAAAGGAGGCGCAGGCTAATGAAGAGGTGGAAATCAAAGTAACCCACCCCTCCGCTCCCCGCGTTCTCGGCCGTATCGACCTGACAACGGGGAAACCGATAGAGGAGCCTAAGGAAGAGAGCAAGCCAGCCGAAGCCCCCAAGGCCGAAAGCAAGCCTGTGGAGACACCTGTGGCCAAGCCCCAGCCCGAAACCAAGCCTGAGCAGCCCAAAGAGCCCGTGAAGCCGGCGGAAACACCCAAAGCTCCGGAGCCAAAGGAAGCCCCTGTAGCCAAGGAGAAAGCTCCCGAAAAGCCTCAGCCGGCTCCGGCAGCCGAAAAGGCGCCCTCAGCAGCTCCATCACCGGCCCCTAAAGCCGAGGCCCAGCCCAAAGAGCAGCCGGCGGCAACCGACAGCAAGCCCAAAGGGGAGGCTGTGTTCACCACAGCCACTACCATACAGGGCCCGACGCTCAATATCGTCGGCAAAATAGACCTGGATGCCATCAACCAGACCACACGCCCGAAAAAGAAGAGCAAAGACCAGCGCAAATCAGGAGATGCCGCAGCTGCCGGCGAGCGTCACAAACGCAAGCGCATCGGCGGCCGCGAGAAGGTCGACATCGAACGCCACGGCCAGAACCAGCAGCAGGGTGGCGGCGGTAACGGTGGCGGCGAACGTCGCAACGGCAACCAGCAAGGCGGCAACCGCCGCGGAAATGACCGCAAGAACGAAAACAAGCGTCCGCAGCATACCGAAATCAAGGAGGAGGACGTACAGAAGCAGGTTAAAGACACTCTGGCTCGTCTGACCAGCAAGGACAAGGGTCAGAAGAGAGGTGCCAAATGGCGCAAAGAGAAACGCGAGGCATTCGCTAACCGCGAGCGCGAGGCCGCACAGCTTGAAGCAGCCGAAAACAAGGTGCTCAAGCTGACCGAGTTCGTGACCGCCAACGACCTTGCATCGATGATGGATGTGCCTATCAACAACATCATCGCCACCTGCATGACCCTCGGCGTGATGGTATCCATAAACCAGCGCCTGGATGCCGAGACCATCAATATCGTGGCCGAAGAGTTCGGCTTCAAGACCGAATACGTATCTGCCGAGGTCGTAGAAGCCATCCATCAGGAAGAGGACAAGGAGGAAGACTTAGAGACACGTCCGCCCATCGTCACAGTCATGGGCCATGTGGACCACGGCAAGACTTCGCTCCTTGACTACATACGTAACGCCAACGTCATAGCCGGAGAGGCCGGCGGCATCACACAGCACATTGGTGCCTACAATGTCAAGCTCTCCGACGGACGCCACATAACATTCCTTGACACCCCGGGCCACGAAGCCTTCACCGCCATGCGTGCCCGCGGCGCCAAAGTGACCGACATCGTAATCGTCATCGTAGCCGCTGACGACGATGTGATGCCCCAGACCGTCGAAGCACTCAACCATGCCTCGGCTGCCGGTGTGCCCATAGTATTCGCCATCAACAAGATAGACAAGCCGGCCGCCAATCCCGACAAAATCAAGGAGCAGCTTGCAGCCATGAACTATCTGGTGGAAGAATGGGGCGGCAAATACCAGAGCCAGGACATCTCCGCCAAGAAGGGTATCGGCGTAGAGGAACTGATGGAGAAGGTGCTTCTTGAAGCCGAACTCCTCGAACTCAAGGCCAACCCCAACCGCAACGCCACCGGCTCAATCATAGAGTCATCGCTTGACAAGGGCCGTGGATATGTGGCCACAGTGCTCGTCAGCAACGGCACACTCCATGTCGGCGACACCATCCTCGCCGGTACACACTACGGCAAAGTCAAGGCGATGTTCAACGAGCGTAACCAGCGCATCAAAGAGGCCGGACCGGCGACACCTGTTCTCATCCTCGGTCTCAACGGCGCTCCTACAGCCGGCGACACATTCAATGTCATGGACTCGGAGCAGGAAGCCCGCGAAATCGCAGGCAAGCGCGAGCAGCTCCAGCGCGAGCAGGGCATGCGTACCGCCAAGCGACTCACCCTCGAGGACATCGGACGCCGCCGCATCATCGGCAACTTCCAGGAGCTCAACATCATCGTCAAAGGTGATGTGGACGGCTCTATCGAGGCTCTGTCTGACTCGCTCATCAAGCTGTCGACCGACGAGATACAGGTCAATGTGCTTCACAAGGCCGTCGGCGAGATTTCAGAAAGCGATGTCACCCTCGCAGCAGCTTCCGATGCCGTCATCATCGGCTTCCAGGTGCGTCCCTCACTGGCCGCACGCCGCGCCGCCGAGCGTGACGGTGTGGAAATACGCCTCTACTCTGTCATCTATCAGGCCATCGAGGAGGTCAAGGACGCCATGGAAGGCATGCTTGCCCCCGAACTCAAGGAGGAAATCACCGGCACCGCCGAAGTGCTTCAGGTATATCACATATCCAAGGTGGGCACCATCGCCGGAGCAATCGTCCGCGAGGGCAAAATCAAGCGTGGCAGCAAGGTGCGCCTCATCCGTGACGGCATCGTCCGCTACACAGGCGACCTCGGCTCACTCAAACGCTTCAAGGACGATGTCAAGGAGGTGCTTTCAGGATATGACTGCGGTCTGTCGATAGCCGGATACAACGACATCCAGGAAGGCGACATGATCGAGGCCTTCGAAGAGATTGAAGTCAAAAAGACACTGTAAAACAAGATGTAAGAGTATATGCGTAACGCATATATCAACATAGGTTCCAACGAGGGCGACCGCCACCACAACATAGAGGTGGCGGTCGCCCTCGTAATTGAAATGACAGCCGGAGCCGTCGGCATCAGCAGCGAAGACGCCGATTGCGCCCTGTCGGAGATATACGAAAGCGAGCCATGGGGCTATGACTCGCCTAACAGATTCCTCAACCAAGGGATGAGAATCGCCGTGCCATCCGACATGTCGCCATATGACATATTGGACATACTGCTGAGAGCACAACACACAATCAGCACCCGGTCACACCGCCGCAGTGACGGCAGCTATGCCGACCGTCTCATAGATATAGACTTCATAGCACTGGACGATGTCACGATAGACTCCGAGCGGCTCACATTGCCTCATCCACGCGCACACCTGCGCGCATTTGTCATGCATCCTCTCACAGAGACCCTCCCGAAGCGGTAATCACCAGCCACCGCTGGCACCGCCGCCCATCGTGGAGCCGCCGCCAAAGGAGCCGCCGGAGAAACCGCCACCACCGCCGAATCCGCCACGGCCACCGCCTCCGGGCAATATCACCACTGGAGGAAGTTTGGCTATCGGATATGTACGGTTGAAATTGTTGCGGCAATGATTGCAGTGGAATATCTTGGCTCCAATCCCCTCGGTGGTCACTGACGGCTTGCGCAGGACCTGATTGCCCACAAGACGGGCCGAGCGTGTATGGCACAAATCACACTCCACATACTGCGATGAATGGTTGACATACGGCTCGACCACCGTATCATGGCACACAGGGCACAGCCACACGTCATAGTCAACAGAATTAAGTTCCTCCTCGGTGTTTTGCGGAGCTGTCAGATACTGATTATCAGTCACCTCGTCGAGCCGCTGCATCTTGCCGTGGCCGTTAGGACACAGGCGCGGACGCATACGGATGCGCCGCAGCTTGACAGTTATCACCCACCACAGAAGCAGTGGGAGTCCGCAACCGAATATGGCCAGCATCAGAGCCGGCACACGCAGACGCATGATTTTGTCATAACGCATATGCGCACTGTCACGGCGTGTGGATACAAGCACATAGATGTACACGAGAATCAGGATAGCCGTAATGACCACACCGAATATGAAATATCCCTTGAAAAACTGTCCGAGAGTCAGGTCGTCCTCGTCACGTGCACCGGCATTGTTGGGATATTTCGACATCAGTTCATCCCGGGCGGCAGGGTCGGCGAGTATCTCGTTTAAAGCATTGACAGCCGCGATGGTGCCGCCGTCATAATCTTCCCGGGCCATGCGCGGAGCCATGACATTGCGGATGATACGGCTCGCAATTGCATCCGGTATAAGCCCCTCCACGCCCTGGCCGGTACGTATCACCGCCCGGCGCTGGTCACGGCTTATCAATATCAGCAGTCCGTTGTCCTTGTCCTGTTTGCCTATGGCCCATGATTCAAACAGGTCGGTGGCATAGGTGTCGAGGTCATCGGTATCGGCACTGTCAATCACCACCACCACAGGCTCGGCAGAGGTAGTGCGCCATATGTTGCCGAGAGTGCCGTCAAGCTCGCGCACAGCTGCATCCGACAGGATGCCGGCGGGATCGGACACATAGCGTGTGCTGTCAGAGAGATGCACGTTGGGGATGTCTGCAACGGAGTATTCGGCCCTGGAAGGCAGAGCCACAGCAAGCAGCATCGCCATCAACATCATCAGATGTGTATTGATGCCGCTACGCATAGCTATAAGTTTATTCATATATGGAAGGATACTTTTCATCAGTTATTGATTTTGAGGCTCATGCCATTGAGTTTACGGTATAGGTCAAGGGCATAGACATCGGTCATGCCGCTGACATGGTCAAGGGCTGCCTGTATCTTGCCGTAGAGCGTTGGAGCGTCCACGTCATATTGCTGCGGCACCTGCGACAGTAGCAGACGTGAATAGTTGAGATGCGGATGCCTGACGGCTTCAATCAACGCATCGACCAGGAAGCTGATGATACGGTTACCGGCCAGCTCGATATCCACAACATCGCTCGAACTGTATATCTTGTCACACGACAGGCTGCAACAAGCCTGATAGGCACGGCGCGGACCGTCGGCTATATGCTGCACGAGAGGGCCTGAAAATGTCCCTGCCATGATGGCATCTTCATTGGCGATGAAGGTCTGTGCGCACGCATTGACCAGAGTGCCGATGACGCTTGACCTGAGGTAGGCCACCTTTTCATTAGGGTCATCAAGCCTGGTCATCATATCTACCCGGCGGTTACGGACGGGAGTGTCGAAGAAATTAAGGAAGTGGTCTATCACCTCGTCATGTGAGAGGATGCGCAGCTTGTGGGCATCCTCTATGTCCATGATTTCATAGCAGATGTCGTCAGCTGCCTCAAGGATATATACGAGCGGATGACGCGCATACCTGACAGCCCCGTCGGGAGCATCCTGCCTGAGCATGCCGAGCGCATCGGCCACTTTGACGAAATAGTCACGTTCGGAAGCAAAGAAACCGAATTTGCTGCGGTCACCGGCAAGCGATGACTGATACGGATACTTGACAATGGACGCAAGCGTAGAGTATGTCATGGCGAATCCGCCGTCCCTGCGCCCTTTGAACTGATGGGTCAGTAGCCTGAACGCATTGGCATTGCCCTCGAAGTTGACAAAATCCGCCCATTGGTCGGCATCAAGCTGTGACTGCAATTCCATGCCAGGGCCTTCGCTGAAATAGGTCGCGATGGCCTTCTCGCCCGAGTGGCCGAAAGGAGGGTTGCCGAGGTCATGGGCCAGACACGCAGCAGCCACTATCTCCCCTATCGCATCGAGCTTTTGGAGCCATGGCTCCGAGGCATACTTGGGGCGCAGACCGGCCGCTATATCATTGGCCAACGAACGGCCTACACATGCCACCTCCATGCTGTGGGTGAGGCGGTTATGCACAAAGATGCTCCCCGGCAGAGGGAACACCTGAGTTTTGTTTTGCAATCGGCGGAAAGGCGATGAAAACACCAGACGGTCAAAATCTCTCTGGAAATCGCTGCGCTCCCCGGCCCGGTTGCTGTGAATATCTTCAAGCCCGAGCCTCCGGTCACTGATAAGATTGTCCCAATGCATGGTGTCAGCCATAATAGATTGCGATTACAGGGTGTAATGTTTATATCTTGCCGGGCATCACTCCTTCTCGCCGTAGGCAAGGTCTCCTGCATCACCGAGGCCGGGCACTATGTAGGAGTGGGCATTGATTTCCGGGTCGATCGCTCCCACCCATATCGACGTCCTGTCAGCCGGGAAGGTCTTGGCCACGTAGTCGACGGCCTGTTGTGACGCTATTACAGATACCACGTGCACCTGTGCCGGCTCACCTTTGGTCAACAGAGCCTTATAGCTCAGTTCCATCGAGCCGCCCGTGGCCAGCATCGGATCCACGAGTATCAGAGTCTTGCCGTCAAGCCGCGGTGAGGCTATGTACTCTATGAAGATGTCAAAGTCATCTTTCTCACGATATTTGCGGTAGGCACTGACAAAAGCGTTTTCGGCCCGGTCAAAGAAGTTGAGGAAACCCTGATGGAACGGCACTCCGGCACGGAATATCGTACCGAGCACCACCTTCTCGTCAAGCACCTGACACTGGGCGGTAGCCAGAGGAGTCTCCACCCCGATGGTAGTATAGTTTAGCGTCTTGCTTATCTCATAAGCCATTATTTCGCCCACCCTCTCAAGGTTACGGCGAAACCGCATCATGCTGCCCTGGATATTGACATCCCTCATTTCGGCCATATACTGGCTGATAAGCGAGGGTGTCTCGGCGAAATTGACTACTTTCATAATACAGATTTAAGAAGATGAGCGAGCTTAGGAAATTCTATAAATCGTTGATGGTGTTGCAAAAAGCATTTTGCTCTGATGCTGTTATTTTGTCGTAGGGACATGCCACGAACTTAAGGAATGTCCCTACTACATATGAACGACATTCAAGCATTAACGACTTCTTAAATTAGTGACATTGTGCCATGGCATGTCCCTACTATGATGGGTGCATTCCTTACAGCCATGCAATTTGACTGTTTTGCAACACCGGCAAATAAATCCTTTGTGAGTAAAGAAATATCAGATGGACAGACGGCGGAGAGTGTCAAGCAGGTCGCGGTTGATGGGCTTGTCGTTCTTGATGGCCTTGGAGAAAGGCACATATACAATCTCGTCATTGGCGAGTCCTATCATGACGTTGCGCTGGTCCTCAAGGAGGGCGTCGATGGCTGCGGCACCCATGCGCGAAGCAAGGATGCGGTCACGCGCAGTGGGAGAACCGCCACGCTGGAGATGTCCCAGGATAGACACACGCACGTCATAGCCGGGATATTCATTCTTGACGCGCTCGGCAAGAGCCATCGCACCCCCGGTAATCGGGCTTTCGGCCACAAGCACTATAGAGGAGTTCTTGGACTTACGGAATCCGTTCTGAATCAGTTCGGCAAGCTGGTCGACCTCGGTAGAAATTTCCGGGATGATGGCAGCCTCGGCACCACTGGCTATGGCACCGTTGAGCGCGAGAAATCCGGCATCGCGTCCCATCACCTCTATGAAGAAAAGTCGCTCATGGCTCGTGGCTGTGTCGCGTATCTTGTCGACACACTCCATGATGGTATTGAGGGCAGTATCATAGCCGATGGTGAAATCGGTGCCGTAGAGGTCATTGTCAATGGTGCCCGGCAGACCGATGATGGGGAAGTTGAACTCGTTGGCAAAAATACGCGCACCGGTCAGCGAACCGTCACCGCCGATTACCACCAGAGCGTCGATGCCGTGGCGGCGCAGATTGTCATAAGCCAGCTGGCGGCCTTCGGGAGTCTGGAACTCCTTGCAGCGTGCCGTCTTGAGAATCGTACCGCCGGCCTGGATGATATTTGACACATTCTGAGTCCTGAACTCCACGATTTCATCCGTTATGAGACCGCGGTAGCCGCGATATATGCCCTTTACTGAAAAGCCGCTGAATATAGCCGAACGAGTGACCGCACGGATAGCCGCGTTCATGCCTGGAGCGTCACCTCCGGAGGTGAGTATGCCTATGCACTTGATTTCTGCCATGATATTTTAGAGTTTACGTGTTTTTTGAGTGGGTTGAATCGTGAACTGTAAATACTTTTTTTAATAAGTACAAATATAGCGATATTTGGTTTAAGATACGATTTTTTCAAGCAAAAGCATTGGCAAATTTAGAGGGTGTTTAATAACAAAAGTTAAATCCTGAGCTGCGGATTTTGAGATG
>UQDU01000017.1 GCA_900539915.1 uncultured Bacteroidales bacterium
TTGCTGCGGATGCGGCAACGCCCTGTGTGGGGTATTTGGGTCGGGTGGGATTACTTGTTGATGATGACCTTGGTGGCTGTGGTGCCTACGCGCTTGATGTAGGTCTGGCCGTTGATGAGGGCGTCGGCGTTGACGCGGTTGCCCTGAAGGTCGAAGTATGTGGCTTCGGCGGCTTCGTCAGCGGCGAGGTCAGCGATTGAAGATGCCATGAGATGGCCGTTGAATGCCACGACAAGAGGTGTTACTTGGGTTTTGTCGTTTTCATAGTCGGAATACCAGTTTACATCAATGTCAAAATGGGCGACGCCCTGAGCTGTAGTAGTGCAACTCTTACCATCTCCGTTGGCAAGGATGACCTGTGCGTGGATGCTACCTCCGGCAAGAGACATGTCTTCAACGGTGGCGTTGTAGGTCACTATGCCATCAGCAGTAGTGGTTGTTACATTGTCCACACGGATATCTCCGAGATTTACCGGTCCGTTGCCGAGGTCAATGATAAGGTCGGGGAGGACGAAGTCAACGACCCCATCGCTGACCGGGATTATGTATACCTTGCCTGTGCCTGCACCATTGAGTATGTCTGAACCGAAGAGTTCTACGGTGAGAGAGCCGGGCGTAGAGCCGTCATAGCACTTTGCATTGGCAGGGATTTCGGCAGCGAAGTTTGCCATGGATGCGCCCATGACGAGTGATAGGATAGATGCGTAAATTTTCTTCATAAGGGAATGTTTTAGTGTGTATGTGATGATAATTTGCGCAAAGATACGGACTTTTCCGTAACAGATTGCAAATGTTTGTGTTAAAAGTGGTGTATGCTGTGACTGCGTATGGTTGTAGGGATATGCCGTGGCATGTCCGCATACCCCAGGGTGTGAAAATGCATCGTCTGATGGGCGGACATGCCACGGCATGTCCCTACAAAGGCAAAAGAGGCGCATCCTGTGACGGGTGCGCCTCCTTGTGTATGCTGGATGATGGGGATTAGTTGTTGGCGATAACCTTGGTGGCTTTGCCGTTGACGAGCTTGATGTAGGTCTGGCCGTTGACGAGGGCGTCGGCGGCTACGGCGTTGCCGTAGAGGTCTACATAGCGTACATCGGCAGAGGTCATGTCGATCACGTCGTTGATAGATGAGCCGGCAGGGAGGAACTTCACAGTGTAGACGTGTGAGTTCTGGTCGTCGGCATCGGTGCCATGGTCGTTGGTGACGGTGATTGTTGCCACATTGTTCTGCTGGTCAAGTTCAACTGCTGCCTTGGCTACACCGCTGTTGCCCATAGTTGTGGCTTTGAGGTCTGCCTCATTGGTGGGCATCACCTCGTCAAGTGCGTAATCGAACTTGTCAGGGTCAAAGTCGGCGATGTCAGCATCCTTGAATTTCAGGCCGCTCAGACGGCTGTAGTACACGAGCTTGACATTGTCTACGGTCAGTTCGTTGCCTTGTTTAGGTTCTGTTGAGAAATAATTGCCAGCACCGAAGATTACGTTGATTTTTTCGGGAGTCTTATCTGAAAGATATTTAAACGGTATTTCCAAAGACTTCCATGTGTCCTGAGCCTCTTGGATGGCATAATTGATTTTAGAAACCAGTTCGAAATCATCAGATTTTGTCACATCGCCACCCTTTGCGGTCTCCATATCAAGGATGTTGCGGTCGCGGTTAACCATTGTTGTAGTGGTAGGTTTAGAGCCAATACTTACGGGTACATCGGCTTGTGAAGTGCTGCCAGTCCAGATATATGCTATCACTGTGGCTTGTTCGTTTGAACCTTCTGCAAGGGTACGCTTGTAGTCAAAAAGTATGGCATCTGGACGGTAGGCAAAATCAATTCCGCCGAATGATCCGCCGTCTTTCTCGGCTCCTAATGTGTTTGCGGTGTTCCAGGTGGTTCCAAGAGTGATGTAGCCTGGTACTGTTTGGGCCTTTACTACGGAATTAGGGGAGTTTTTCAGTAATACAGCACTGGCAGATTCGTAACCTTCAGTCTTGTCTCCGACTGTGGTTTTCCCCATCCATCCAAGGATTTTGATTTTATATCCAGCCACATTGGCGATGGTCCAAGCAGCAGGGGTGGTTCCAGATGTAGTCGTCTCTCCTCCAGTGTAGGGGCTGCATGCTGCCCAATCATCCTCGAAGCCGGCGTTGGGGAGCTGCTGCGCGGCCATGGAGGCGGTCACGCTGAGAGCAGCGAGCATGATGTAAAATTTCTTCATGATTCTTCTTTTTTAGTTAGATTATTGTTTCCTATTGCAATATCCGCGATGCGGAGTGAACTTACCAACTTTTTATGCAAATTACGCGCAAATTTACGAACTTTTTCGTTAAAACCAACTGCTTGAAAGAAAAATGATGCTGTGTGTGGCGAGAGTTCTGCCGCGTCCTGTGTTTCCCTGATTTTGGTTGACTGTCAAAGTCGTTAATGCTTAAATAGCGTTCATATGTAGTAGGGACATGCCACAATGCTGTTTAATTAAGCAAGCGTAAATGCTCGAATGGCGTTCATATGTAGTAGGGACATGCCATGGCATGTCGCCTAAAGTCATGCTAATGAGAGTGTTGCGTCAGCAGACATGCCATGGCATGTCCCTACTACGATGTGTGCATTCCTTAAGTGAACAGCATTGGGACATGCCATGGCATGTCGCCTAAAACCATGCAAATGAGGGGCCTCGCGTCAGCAGACATGCCATGGCATGTCCCTACTGCGAAGAGTGCATTCCTTAAGTTAGTGACATTGTGCCATGGCAGGTCCCTACTACAATATATGTTTATGTTTACAAGGGCGATGGGTCTGAGTGTCATTTAGATTACGGCGGTTTCTCTGATGTCAGGCTCGTTGTGGGCCGTGTGGCTGCGTGATGGGGATTCGCATTGCGTGTATTAAAAATAATGTGTAACTTTGTGCGTTAAAATTCTTATAATAACCGACGTGGAAACCAAATACATCTTCGTGACCGGCGGTGTGGTGTCGTCTCTTGGAAAGGGCATCATATCGTCATCTCTCGCCTGCCTGCTCAAGGCCCGCGGCTATCGCGTGACTATACAGAAGTTTGACCCCTATATCAACATCGACCCGGGTACGCTCAACCCCTACGAGCACGGCGAGTGTTACGTGACTGTCGACGGCCATGAGGCCGACCTCGACCTGGGTCACTATGAGAGGTTTACCAACGTACATACCACCCGCGCCAACAATGTCACCACCGGACGCATCTACCAGAGCGTCATCGACAAGGAGCGCCGCGGCGACTATTTAGGCAAGACCGTACAGATCATACCCCATATCACCGATGAAATCAAGCGCAACGTCAAGCTGCTCGGCCAGACCGGCAACTTTGATTTCATCATCACGGAGATAGGCGGTACTGTGGGCGACATCGAGTCGCTGCCTTATCTGGAGAGTGTGCGTCAGCTCCGCTGGGAGTTGGGCCGCAACGCCCTCTGCATCCATCTGACCTACGTGCCCTATATCCGAGCAGCCAAGGAGCTCAAGACCAAGCCCACGCAGCACTCTGTCAAGCAGCTGCAGGAGGTGGGTATCCAGCCCGATGTGCTCGTGCTTCGCACCGAGAGGGAGATTCCCCTGGCCATGCGCAAGAAGATAGCGTTGTTTTGCAACGTGGCTCCCGATGCCGTCATCCAGTCTGTCGACGTGCCGAGCATCTATGAGGTGCCCATCAAGATGCACGAGCAGCACCTTGACGAAATCGTGCTCAACAAGATGGATGTCTCCGTCAACGGCGAGCCTGACATGCACCAGTGGATGCACTTCCTCGACAAGCTCCACCGCGCCGACAAGACCGTCACGATAGGTCTCGTGGGCAAATATGTGGAGCTCCAGGATGCCTACAAGTCCATCAACGAGGCCCTGCTTCATGCCGCCACCTATAATGACCACAAGCTCGACCTGCGCTATATCCACTCCGAGAAGCTCAACGAGGGCAATGTCAAGGAGCTGCTCCGCGGGCTTGACGGCGTGATTGTGGCCCCCGGCTTCGGCCAGCGCGGCATCGACGGCAAATTTGTGGCCCTGAAATACACACGCGAAAACGACATACCCACATTCGGCATCTGTCTTGGCATGCAGTGCATGGTCATAGAGTTTGCCCGCGATGTGCTCGGACTGCCCGAGGCCAACTCTGTGGAGATGAACATCAACACTCCCGACAATGTCATAGACCTCATGGAGGAGCAGAAGAATATCAGCAACATGGGCGGCACGATGCGTCTCGGAGCCTATGACTGCCATCTCACCGCAGACTCCAAGGCTGCCAAGGCCTACGGCACCACCGACATCAAGGAGCGTCACCGCCACCGCTACGAGTTTAACAACGACTACCGCGAGCGGTTTGAGGCTGCCGGCATGCGCTGTGTGGGCGAGAATCCTGCATCACACTTAGTGGAGGTGGTGGAGCTGCCGGACAAGCGCTGGTTCATAGGCACCCAGTACCATCCCGAATACTCGAGCACCGTGCTCAGCCCTGCACCCCTCTTTGTGGACTTCGTCAAGGCTGCCATAGAATACCACGAGGCTGAGAACTTGGAGACAGTGGCCGAGTGCAAGGCCTGAAAGGGTCAGTCTCCGTCACAATCATCTACCCTGTACATCCCATAGTAAAAATAATACGGACTGATTAATGGATAAAAACACACTTCGCGGCCTGATATTCATGGCTCTGCTCATCATCGGCTTCATGTGGCTCAACAGCCCCAGCAAGGAGGAGCAGGAGCGTCAGCGTCAGCTCGCCGAGCAGCAAGCCCAGGCCGAGCAGCAGAAGGCTGCCGAGGGTGCAGTGCTGACACTTGACAGCATCTCGCCCGATGAAATAGTCAACATACGCGCCACGGTGCGCCAGTATGGCAAGCGTGACAGCGTCAACGATGTATATTCGCTCCGCGGAGCCAACAGCACCCTCAATGTCAGCGGCTCCGGCGACATCAGCGGTACGGTCAACGCTGCCGGAACCCCGGTGGCCGTGGCCGATATTCTCGACCGCAATCTCGAGCGCGTGCCCAAAAACGTCATGGCCGCGGCGGTCAAGACGCTCAAAACCGATATTGACGGCATCAGCCGCTACCAGGGGTTTGCAAAATTCCTATCGGGCGACTCCACGGTCACTCGCCTCGCCAACAAGGACATAACACTTGAAATCTCCAACAAGGGCGGCAGCATAGCCCGTGCGACCCTCAACAACTACGACAGCTACGACTCCGCCAAGGTGGAGATGATGGCACCCGGACGTGACAGCTACAGCTTCACTCTGACATCGGCCACACGCCGGTTTGTCACGAGCGAGTTTTACTTCACCCCGGTGGTCGAGAGCGATTCCACCGTGCTGATGCAGCTTGACCTCGGCGGCGGAGCGGTGTTCGGCTTGCGCTACACCCTGCCCAAGGAGGGTTATCTGGTCAAGATGGATGTCGTACAGGCCGGCATGGCATCGGTCATCCCTCCGTCGGTGGCGTCCATGGACTTCAACTGGAACTCCATGATGACCCGTACAGAGGCCGGGCGCGTCTATGAGGAGCGTCAGAGCGGCCTATATTATCAGCTGGCCGGCGGCGATGTCGACAATCTCAGCGAGAGCGGCGACGATGACGAGGACCTGACCCAGCGCGTCAAGTGGGTCGGTTTCAAAAACCAGTTCTTCTCGTCGGTCATCATAGCGCGCACCAATTTCACCTCGGCCGAACTGAAATCGGTGGAGCTGGAAAACAATCCCGACTTCATCAAGTCGATGTCTATGGCCTCGACACTTGAATACTCGTCATCGCTGGCCAATCCGGCATCGTTTACATTCTTCATCGGCCCCAACAGCTATCCGCTGCTCAAGGACCTCGAGAAGAACATCGTGCCTGACGAGAATCTGCACCTGACCAAGCTGATACCTCTCGGCTGGAGCCTGTTCCGCTGGATCAACACGCTGATTATCATCCCGGTGTTCACGTTCCTCGGACATTATATCAGCAACTACGGCATCATCATACTGCTGCTGACCATCTTCATCAAGATAATTCTCTTCCCGTTTACCTACAAGAGCTACATGTCACAGGCCAAGATGCGTGTGCTGCAGCCCGAAATCAAGGCTATCAACGAGAAGTATCCCGGTCAGGAAAACGCCATGAAGCGCCAGCAGGAGACCATGGCACTCTACAGCCGCGCCGGCGCGAGCCCGTTCTCCGGCTGTCTGCCTATGCTGCTGCAGCTGCCTATCCTTGTGGCCATGTTCCAGTTCTTCCCGTCGGCCATAGAGCTGAGAGGGGAGCCGTTTCTGTGGGCCAAGGACCTCTCCGCTCCTGATGCCATAGTTTCATGGACCACCAACATCCCCTTCATATCGGGTACATTCGGCAATCACATCAGCCTCTTCTGCCTGTTGATGACCGTCACCAATATCATCTACACCAAGCTCAACATGCAGAGCCAGCCCACCGGCGACTCCATGCCGGGCATGAAGTGGATGATGTACCTGATGCCGGTGATGTTCCTTGTGTTCTTCAACAACTATGCCGCCGGCCTGAGCTACTACTACTTCGTGTCGCTGCTTATCACCATCATACAGACCTATATCTTCCGCCGCGTAGTCGACGAGGAGAAGGTGCGTGCCACCATGGAGGCAAATGCCAAGAAGCCCAAAAAGAAGAAGAGCGGCTTCATGGCCCGTCTGGAGGAGGCTCAGCGCAAGCAGCAGGCCATGATACGCGAGCAGCAGAAAAACGCCGGCAAGGGCGGAGCCAACCGTCGCCGCTGATAGCGAGTCACGGCAATGTGAAAAAAATGGCGTGGATCATTGCTGCGCTTCTATGATATAATAATTGTAATCAATCGTTGTAGGGACATGCCATGGCATGTCGCCAAGAGCGTAACCATCAGGGTTAAACGTGTATGGCAACAGGTGACATGCCATGGCATGTCCCTACAACGGATAAATATGATCTCTCCCCTCACTGATGGCACTGATGGACGATAACGACTTTGACATCCGCGCTGCCCAAAGCTCCGCGGCCGGCGAACGCGACTTCGAGAAAGCGTTGCGCCCGGGGCGTTTTGAGTCGTTTACGGGTCAGGATAAGGTCGTGGAGAATCTCAAAGTGTTTGTCACGGCAGCCAAGATGCGTGGCGAGGCACTTGACCATATCCTCTTCTACGGCCCTCCGGGATTGGGGAAAACCACGCTCTCGGGCATCATTGCCAACGAGCTCGGGGTGGGGATGAAAGTCACCTCTGGTCCGGTGCTTGACAAGGCCGGAGACCTCGCCGGCATATTGACCTCGCTGGAGGAAAACGATGTGCTTTTTATCGACGAAATCCATCGTCTGCGTCCCGAGGTGGAGGAGTATCTGTACTCCGCCATGGAGGACTACCGCATCGACATCACCATCGACAAAGGTCCCGGCGCACGCTCGGTGCAGCTTACTCTGTCGCCGTTCACGCTCATAGGTGCCACCACCCGCAGCGGTCTGCTTACCGCACCGCTCAGGGCGCGTTTCGGCATCAACTGTCATCTGGAATATTACGACCATGAGCTGCTGGAGCGCATCATACTCCGCTCTGCCAAGCTCCTTGGCGTGAAATGCCGTGCGGAAGCTGCCCATGAGATAGCCTTGCGCAGCCGCGGTACGCCACGTATCGCCAATTCGCTTCTGAGGAGGGTACGTGACTTCGCCCAGGTCAAAGGCTCAGGCGACATAGACCCCGAGATAGCGCGTTATGCCCTCGAGGCTCTAAATATCGACCGCTACGGCCTTGACGAGATAGACAACAAGCTGCTCGGGACCATAATCCACAAATTCGGCGGCGGTCCCGTGGGCCTCTCCACTATTGCCACCGCCCTCGGCGAGGACCGTGGCACCATCGAGGAGGTCTACGAACCGTTTCTCATCAAAGAGGGCTTCATCAAGCGCACACCTCGCGGCCGCGAAGTCACCGATCTCGCTTTCCGCCATCTCGGAGTGGACCGCTACGACCTCGGCCGCCAGACCACCATCGACTTCTAAACCATCACTTAATCCAAAATAAGGCGTCAATATGGCCGGCACTAAATCGCTCTTCAAGGACACTGCCATCTATGGGGTGAGCAGCATAGTGGGCCGATTCCTCAACTGGTGTCTGGTGCCTCTGTACACCATAATGTTCCCGGCTGCGGAGTATGGAGTGGTGACATATGTCTACTCCATCGTGGCCCTTGCCCTGATCATACTGACCTACGGCATGGAGACCGGCTTCTTCCGCTTTACCAACCATGACCGCTACAAGGACCCCACCGAGGTCTATTCCACATCGCTGCTCTCGCTTGCATCGACATCAGCGGCGTTTCTGGTGGCGCTGCTTGTGTTCATCCGTCCGATAAGCGATGCCATAGAGTGCCGGGGCCACGAAGACTATGTCATCATGATGGGTATCGCCGTGGCAGTGGACGCATTCACCTCCATACCGTTTGCCTATCTCAGATTCCGGCACCGTCAGATGCGGTTTGCCACCCTGAGGCTCATAAGCATCGCTCTCAATATCGGGCTTAATCTGTGGTTCATACTGATATGTCCCTGGCTTGTCAGACAGGCACCGTCACTGTCGTGGATCTATGACCCTTCTTACGGCATAGGCTACATATTCCTGGCCAATCTGATTTCGTCGGGAGTGGTGTTGCTGCTGATGATACCCGAATTGCGCGGATTCCGCTGGCGTTTCAACTCCACGCTGTGGCGTGAAATGCTCCGATACAGCTATCCGCTGCTTGTGCTCGGCATAGCCGGCATCATGAACCAGACCATTGACAAGATACTGTATCCGTCGCTTGCCCCCGACAAGGCTACGGCCATGCAGGAGCTCGGCATCTATGGAGCCAACTACAAGATAGCCATAGTGATGGTGATGTTCATACAGGCATTCCGTTTCGCCTACGAGCCCTACATATTTGCACGTGACAAAGAGAGCGGCCGCTCCGGCACGTCGGCTTACAGCGAGGCCATGAAGTATTTCGTCATCTTCGCGCTCTGCATATTCCTCGGGGTGATGTTCTATATCGACATCATCAAATATTTCATCTCGCCCAAGTATTTCTCAGGGCTTAAGGTGGTGCCGGTGGTGATGCTCGGCGAATTTTTCTTCGGTGTCTTCTTCAATCTTTCGGTATGGTATAAGTTGACCGACAAGACCCTGTGGGGTATGTGGTTTTCGCTTCTCGGGCTTGCCGTCACGCTTGTGCTCAATGTGTTGCTCGTGCCGCGTTTCGGCTATATGGGATGTGCGTGGGCTGCGTTTTGCTGCTATGGCGTGATGATGGTGACGAGCTATTTCATAGGTCAGCGCCGTTATCCTATAAGCTACCATGCCGGGCGGTTGGCCGTCATCTTTGCCTTTGCCATGGCCCTGTATGGAGTGTCACTTCTTGTGGCAACCCGGTTGCCGTGGGTCAACATGCTTATCCGCACACCGCTGCTGGTGGTTTTCATCGCCGTGGTGATGAAGATGGAACATATATCACCTCGCTCACTCATACCCTCTCGCCGCCATGCCTGATAATTTGACACCCTCAGCCTCGGCTGAAACGCATAAACCCATCAAAGTCACGATTCTCTGCCACAGTGACAAGCTCGGTCAGCCCTCGGTGGTCACCCACAGGCTGATGAGGGCGTTGCGCCGCATCGGTGTGGATGCGCGGATGGTGGTGTTCACACGTCTGACATATGACGAGAACATATCCAAGGTGAGTTCGCTGTTTATGCGCGTCATGCGTTTCCAATATGAGCGGGCACGGATATTGCTGGCAAACCGCATGCACCTTGACACCCTCTTTGACGTCTCGATAGCCAATGTCGGCTGCCGTCTGGCCTCACATCCGTGGGTGCGCGAAGCCGACATTGTGGTGCTCAGCTGGATTAACCAGGGGCTCCTGTCGCTCAAGGAAATCAGGCGCATAGGGCGTCTGCGTAAGCCCATGGTGTGGATCATGCACGACATGTGGAATTTCACAGGCATCTGCCATCATGCGCAGGGATGTACACGTTACGAACAGGACTGCGGCTGCTGTCCGTTTCTTCACAGCAATAATATCAGGGACCTTTCATATAAAGTGTGGAAGCGGAAGCGAAATCTCTACGAGTCGATGCCCATAAACTTCGTGGCGGTCAGTTCGTGGCTTGCCGACGAGGCGCGCAAGAGCAGCCTGTTGGCCGACGCACGCATCCATATGATACCCAACGCCTTCCCGGCCGAAGCGTTCTATATAGTCCCCAAGGCGCTCCGTAAGGCTCTGCCTGTGGACTATTCACGGAAACTGGTGCTTGTAGGGGCTTGGAAACTTGATGCGGCACCACAGCGGCTGGACCTCACGATAGATGCGCTCAACTACCTGTTTGAAAACGAGCCCAAGGTGGCTAATAGCGCCATGGTGCTGTTTTTCGGCGAAGTGTCTAATCCGGCGGTGTTTGACCGGTTGTATTTCCCTTACTGCCACATGGGGGCCATCAATGACGATACCCTCCTCAGAGAGATATATGCCACTTCGTCTGTGGTGCTTTCCACTGCACTCTACGAGACGTTGCCGGGAACGCTGCTGGAAGGACAGGCGGCAGGATGTTTCGCGGTGACTACCCGTGTGGGTGGCATGGCCGATAATGTCAAGCACCTCATCAACGGCTATGTGGCCGAGGAAAGCACTGCCGAGGCGGTGGCCGAGGGTATCAAGTGGGCCCTTGCCAATGTGCCTGACCGCAAGATGCTGCATGACTCTGTGGAGACGGCTTTTGACGCGCCGGTAGTCGCATCGAAATATAAGGAACTTTTCGAGCGTCTGCTGTATCGTTGAGGCCCCGGGAAGTGCTTAATTGGTGGAAAATTACTAACTTTGCACCATGGGCCGACTGATGTCGATAGATTACGGACGCAAGCGTTGCGGCATTGCCGTGACCGATATATTGCGTATCGTGGCCAACGGACTCACCACCGTGCCTACCGCCCAGCTTAACTCGTTTGTGCTTAATTACATATCCCGGGAGCCGGTAGACGCCATCGTGGTAGGCCATCCGCGCACACTGCGCGGTGCCGACAGCGAAAGCATGAGATTCATCAAGCCCGGGATTGCGTCACTGCGCAAGGTGCTGCCCGAAGGGATACCGATAGTGTTTTTTGACGAACGGTTTACCTCCGCCATCGCCCACCGCACCATGCTTGACGGCGGTTTGCGCAAGATGGACCGCCGTGACAAGGCCCTGGTGGATGAGATTTCGGCCAGCATCATACTCAACGATTATCTGGCATCGCTTGACAACCATAACAACCCCATACTCTCCTGACAACATATCATAGTTAGCACCATGCTGAAAGTTTACCTTTACGGACATCCAGTGCTTCGCCGGCTGTCCGACGACATAACCCCCGACTATCCTGACCTGAAAAAGCTCATAGCCGACATGTATGACTCGATGTATGCCTCCTCGGGCGTGGGTCTGGCGGCTCCCCAGATAGGGCGCAATGACCGCATCGTGGTTATTGACGCTTCGCCTTTAGGTGAGGATTTCCCTGAGTGTGAAGGCCGCAAGCTGACGCTCATCAATCCGCGCATCGAGGTGCTCGAGGGCGAGACGGTCACTCGTGCCGAGGGATGTCTGAGCCTCCCCGGGCTTTCGGAGAATGTGCCTCGTGTCGAAAAAATCCGTCTGACATGGGTCGATGAGGATTTCAACCCCCATGATGAGGTGATTGAAGGCTTTCTGGCAAGAATCGTGCAGCACGAGTGTGACCATCTTGAAGGCAAGCTCTACATAGACCACATATCGCCCATACGCAAGCAGCTGATTTCGTCAAAGCTCCGCAACATCATGTCGGGCAAGACTCGTTGCGACTACCCCGTGGTATATGCGCCCAAACACCGCAAGTAACTTATAACCAAGACCATATATATGGATAGCACCACCGCCATCGCAAAAGTAAAGAAGCATCTGGCCGGACGTCATCCACGACGGATTCTGTTTGTGTGCCTCGGAAACATCTGCCGCTCCACTGCGGCCGAGGGGATACTGCGTGACATAGTGGAACGCCGCGGAGAGGCTGCCGACTGGGTGATAGACTCGGCCGGCACGAGCGGATACAATGACGGCAAGGGCCCTGACCAGCGTATGATAGTGCACGCACGCCGCCGCGGTGTGGAACTGACCCACATATCGCGTCGTGTGCGCATGAGCGATTTCGATAATTTCGACCTCATAGTGGGTATGGACGACAATAATATCCGCAACCTGCGGCAGATGGCTCCGACCCTTGAGGACGAGGACAAGATAGTGCCGATGGCGGCATTTGTCAGCAAGGCCATGCGCTACGACTATATCCCGGACCCCTACTATGACGGAGCCGAGGGATTCGAGCTGGTCCTTGACCTGCTGGAGGACGGATGCGCACGTCTGGCCGATGAAGCCGACGCAATGCCGTGAACCTGACAGCTCACGTTGATTGAAGCCGGGCTTCGGGTGTTGCCTGAGTGGCATTTTTTGGTTATCTTTGTTCCAACTGATATTTGACATCTTTTACATCATAGAGTGATGAACGATAATTTTGAAATGGTGGCCAAGACCTTCCAAGGGTTGGAAGATGTTCTTGCCGAGGAATTACGCGGTCTTGGCGCAGTCAATGTCGAGCCGGGTCTGCGCATGGTCTCATTTGAGGGTGACCTTGAGATGCTTTACCGGGCTAACCTGGCGTGCCGCACAGCTTTACGCATCCTCAAGCCGATATTTAAGTTTGATGCGTCAAACACCGACGAACTCTATGACCGTATCAAATCATTTGACTGGAACTCGATACTGTCGTTAAGCAAGACGTTTGCTATCGACTCGGTCGTGTACAGCAATGTGTTTACCAACTCGCGTTTTGTGACCTACCGCGTCAAGGATGCGATAGTGGATTATTTTAAGGATAAATACGGACCCGACAAGAGGCCCGGAGTGCGCGTGCAGGATGCCGATGTGCTCCTCAACGTGCATATAGCCGAGGACCATGTGACCATCTCGCTTGACTCATCGGGCGAGTCGCTCCACAAACGCGGCTACCGCGTGGCCCAGACCGAAGCCCCTATCAACGAGGTGCTCGCCGCCGGCATACTTCTCAAGACCGGCTACCGCGGCGACACTCCGCTGATTGACCCCATGTGCGGCTCCGGCACATTCCTTGTCGAGGCTGCCCTGATAGCTGCCAACATCATGCCGGGCATCTATCGCCGCCGTTTTGCTTTCGAGGATTGGAAAGACTTTGACGGCGAGCTGTTTGACAGCATATTCAACGATGACTCCGAGGAGCGTGAAGTGACTCAGCGCATCATCGGCTCCGATATATCGCCGGCAGCGGTCAGCATCGCCGAGCGCAACATCAAGAGTGCCGGAGTGGCCAAGTATATTGACCTGTGTGTCAAGCCGATGCAAAGCTGGACACGTGACGACATACCCTCCGAGGGCATACTCGTGGCCAATCCTCCCTACGGCGAGCGCATCGCAGTCGAGGACATGGAAAATCTGTATTCCATGATAGGGTCGTCGCTCAAGCATGTGTTCCTTGGATACCATGCCTGGATTATCGCATACCGCGAGGAGTTGCTTCGCCGCATAGGCCTTGCCCCCTCGACCAAGATACCCCTGCTCAACGGTGCGTTGCCCTGCGAGCTGCGCGAATACGTCATATTTGACGGCCTCATGAGCGATTTCCGCAAAAACGGCGGCAAAATCAAGGATGAGCCGGTGGATGCCTCGACCTATAAGCCTAACCGCAAGCGCGATTTCAGAGATGACCGCCGCCGCGGTCCCTCACGCCGTGACGACGGCGAACGCCGCAGTTTCCGCCGTGACGGAGATGATGGCGACCGCCGAGATTTCCGCAAGGGTGGCGGACGTTTCAGCCGCAACGATGACCGCAGAGACGGCGACAAGCGCGATTTCAGGCATAGCGACCGTTTCCGCAGAAACGACCGTCCGCTGAGAGACGGCGACCGTCGCGAAAACGAATTTAAAAAGCGTCCGGCGCGCCAGTATGAATCGCCCCACAACGAGCTTGAACGAGCCTATCGCCCCAAGAAGGGACGCTTCGCACCGCGTGAGGAGGCTCCGCGTCAACAAGAACCCGAAAGCGACAATCCGCTGGCAATACGCCGCAATGAACATGCGTTGCGCTCCATCAAGAATACACGCCCGTCACTCCCTCCCGAACCCGGCAAAATCGTAATGCGCGAGCGTCGCAAGAAGTGAAATAACAGATAAACAATCAGGATACACCATCATTACCTACACCTATTTATGAAACATACAGTTTTGCTCCTCGGCTCCGGAGGCAGAGAATGTGCATTGGCTTGGAAAATCAGCCAGAGTCCGCTCCTTGACCATCTATTTATAGCTCCCGGCAACGGCGGTACTGATGCCTACGGCGAGAATGTCAGTATGTCGCCTCTTGATTTCCCGGCAATTGAGGAATTTGTCAAGGCTAAGGATGTGGATATGATAGTTGTCGGCAATGAAGACCCCCTCGTTGAAGGTATCCGTGATTATTTCGCCAAGGCTATGCCTGACTTGCTGATAGTAGGTCCCTCGCAGCAGGGCGCCATGCTCGAAGGCAGCAAGGATTTCGCCAAGCAGTTCATGGCTCGCCACGGCATACCCACAGCGCGTTACCGCAGCTTCACCGCAGCTACATTGGCCGACGGACAGGCTTTCCTTGGAGAGCTCCAGGCACCTTATGTGCTTAAGGCTGACGGACTTGCCGCCGGTAAGGGCGTGCTCATAATTGACAATCTTGAGGAGGCCAAGCAGAAGCTTGCCGAGATGCTCGGCGGCATGTTCGGCCACTCGTCTGATACGGTGGTGATTGAAGAATTCCTCTCCGGCATAGAGTGCTCTGTTTTTGTGCTGACCGACGGCAACGGCGGTTACCGCGTGCTTCCTGTCGCAAAGGATTACAAGCGTATAGGCGAAGGCGACACCGGCCTTAACACCGGCGGCATGGGTGCCGTAAGCCCCGTACCCTTTGCCGACGAGGCTTTCATGGCCAAGGTTGAGCAGCGCATCATACTCCCCACTATCGACGGTCTGCGCAAGGACGGCATCGATTACCGCGGCTTCATATTCCTGGGACTCATCAATGTGGGCGGAGAGCCTATGGTGATAGAATACAACGTGCGCATGGGCGACCCTGAGACCGAGGCTGTCATGCCCCGTATCGCCAGCGATCTGCTGCCTCTGCTCGAAGGAGCTGCCAAGGGCAATCTGGCCGACACTCCGCTTGTCGTAAACCCCAAGACATCGGTGACCGTGATGGTCGTTTCGGGCGGCTATCCTGAATCCTATCCCAAAGGCAAGTTCATAACAGGCACAGAGGATGTGACAGATAGCATACTGTTTCACGCCGGTACCAAGCGCGATGGCGAAGGCCGTCTCGTCACCTCCGGTGGCCGCGTGATTTCTGTCAGCTCTCTCGGCGACAACATACCTGAGGCGCTTGCTCGCAGCTATGACTCCATCAGCCGTCTGCACTATGACGGCATCTATTTCCGTCGGGACATCGGCCAGGACCTGATGAAGTAACCCCCCATATCTTTTGTTCCTGCCGGATGGTATGACACTTGCCGAGGAGAAATACGAACGATTCCTACATTCGAGCTACGGTGCCGTGATTTTTTCACTGGTCGCCGTAGCCGGTATGTTTTTGGCCTCTGACTTCGTCAGGCCGATGCCCCTGTTTGGCAACCACGGCATAGTGTTTCCGTCCATCAATCTGTGGCTGCCGTCAGCTCTTTATTCCTGGGCTGATTACATAGCTATCGCCGGACAGGTAGTGCTTGCCGGGATACTTGTGGCGGTCAACCACTTTTACAAAATATCCCGCTCCTCCTCTGTGACGTTTGCCGCGCTGTTTCTGTGGTTGCAGGGCATGTTGCCTTCGCTCGCTACCCAGATCCACAGCGGCCTGTTTGTAGGGATGGTTATGCTGGCAGCCATATCTCTCATGCTCAGGAGCTATAATGCTCCGCGCAACGTGCGCAGCATCTATCTCGCGTTTTTCCTGATGTCCACCGCGTCACTGTGGCAGATAGTGTTGCTGCCGTTGACAGCCGGCATGCTCGTATTCGGATTGCCGTCTATGAAGGTATTCCGTCTGAAGGCTTTGATAGCCGCTTCTTTGGGTATTCTGACCCCCTGGTGGATTTTGTTCTGTATAGGATTCCCGGTCAAGCCTGATTTCCATTGGCACTTCTCTACGGCGATATTCAACACCATACCGCGCTGGCAGCTCATACACCTGCTTGTATCGGCTGTTGTCAGTATCATTGTGGGAATGTCACTGACGGGCGTCAATATGCTCCGCATCATCAGTGCCAACTCGCGCATACGGTCGACTAACGGCCTTCTTGTGCTGTTGGCGGCAGTCACGACTCTGCTGCTTTTTGTCGATTCTGATAATTTCCCGGCATATCTGACTTTCATCAACATTCTGGCAGCCTTCCAGCTCGGACATTTTCTGCACATCTACAAGGGTACACGTCTCTGTTATGGCACTGTCACTGTGCTTGTCGTGCTTGAATTTGCTCTGTATGTCTGGGAACTTTGGATATAAGAAGCATATGAGACCTCGTGTGATTGTTGAAGACCGCATACCCTTTATAAAGGGGATGTTGGAGACTGTGGCAGATGTGGTATATCTTCCATCTGCGCAGATAGATGCGGCAGCGATGAAAGATGCCGATGCTCTGGTGACCCGTACACGCACACGATGCGATGCTTCCCTGCTTGATGGGTCGCGGTGCCGATTCATTGCCACGGCGACCATCGGCACCGACCACATAGACCTTGAATACTGTCGCAACCACGGAGTCGGCGTAGCCAATGCTCCGGGGTGTAATGCTCCCGGGGTGGGGCAGTATGTGTGCCGTGCACTGCTGGAGATATACGGAAAGGAACGTCTGCAAGGGATGACTCTCGGAGTGATCGGTGTAGGTAATGTGGGCAAGATAGTGGAGCGATGGGCCCGCGGTCTGGGCATGCACACTCTGCTGTGTGACCCTCCCAGGGCCGAGAAAGAGGGCGGTGCAGGATTTGTGACCCTTGATGAGATATATGACCGTGCAGATGTCATCACATTCCATACCCCATTGACCCGGTCGGGCGAATATCCCACCTATCATCTGTTTGATGCAGGAGCGCCCTTGAAACTTGGCCGCAAGCCCTTGATTATAAATGCTGCGAGAGGTGCGGTGGTGGATAACCGCGCATTATTGGCGGCATTGGAGTCGGGTGCAGTCTCCGGGGCTGTAATCGACTGCTGGGAAGAGGAGCCGGACATAGACCGACGCTTGCTTGACCGCTGTGAGATAGCCACTCCGCATATAGCCGGATACTCCCGTGAGGGAAAAATCCGCGCCACTGTCATGGCAGTCGAGGCTGTATGCGATCATTTCGGCTTTCCATATCCGCTCTGGGATGAGAAACCCGGGCCGGTGCCGGAAACGGTTACGGCGGAAGCTGTCATGTCGTCATATGACATCATGGCCGACACTGCCGCGCTTAAATCCGCCCCGGAGAATTTTGAATCCCTGCGAAACAGCTACAATTTCCGCCCCGAGCCACGCAATTAGCCCGCGTTATCCTTTTGTCCCCTCTTTTTACCCTCCTGTCGCTGTGATAAGCTGATGTGTAGAAGCTACTTTTGCACACGATATGTCGCAAAAAGGCATTAAAGCGCATCATATTATCATAAAAAAGACATGGAGAAATTTTTTACAGCTATTGCTATGTCGGCTGTCATGGCGTTTATGCCGATGTCGGCTGCTGCTTTTACGATTGATGGTATCCTCTCATCTACGATTGATGGTATCCTCTCATCGAGTCAGTGTCATTGCCTGAAACAGTGACATCCATCGGGGGCGCAGCGTTTGCAGGTTGCAGCTCACTTACCGAACTTGATATTCCGGATCAGGTCACGACAATAGATGTCGAGGCATTTAAAGGCTGTGAGGGATTGCTGGAGGTGACACTCGGCAAAAACATAGAGACAATCGGAATCGGTGCTTTCAAGGGTTGCACCGCTCTGCAAGGTCTGACGAGCAATAACCCCGAGCCTCCTGTTGCTGCTAAGGAATGTTTTGACGGTATTGACAAGCAGACATGCGTGTTGTATGTACCTTCGGCAAGCATTGAAAAATATGCCGGGGCTGACGAATGGAGGCAGTTTGTCAACATCAACGGAGAGTCCTCGGCCACAAATGACGTGCGCGCTGAGAATCGGTCAATGGACATATGTATAGATGGTACATCGCTGCGCATAAGCGGTGCCGACGGACAACCGTTGGGAATCTATGGAGTTGACGGACGCTGTGAGTGGCAGACGACCCGATATGACGGCGAAGCCGTGGAGCTGCAGCCCGGCATCCATGTGGTGCATGTAGGCACTGCCGCCCTCAAAGTGTCACTGTAAGAAATAGATAATAGGTACCCGGAAACCAATGGGCAGCGTCATGCTGAAAGCGTGTCGCAGCCCATTGGTCTTTTTTTATGTTCTCCCCCGTTATGTATCGGAGGGATGGAGGGCGTTGTAGACGATGGAGGCTTTGGCTGGACCTATGGCTGAGGCGAGTTCGTCAAGGTCGGTTTCGGAGATGCGTTTGACGCTCTTGAAGCGGCGCAGCAGCTCGGTGCGTGTCTTTTCGCCGATGCCCTTGATGCCGTCAAGCTGACTGACAGTCTGCCCCTTGCTGCGGCGATTGCGGTGGTGGGTGATGCCGAAACGGTGTGCTTCGTCGCGCAGATGCTGTATTACCCGGAGCGATTCGCTGTTTTTGTCGATATACAGAGGTATGCTGTCGCCGGGGAAATAGATTTCCTCCAGACGCTTTGCTATGCCCACGATGGCTATCGTGCCACGCAGCCCCATCTCATCAAGAGCTTCGACGGCACTGCTGAGCTGCCCTTTGCCGCCGTCGACGACTATCAGCTGCGGCAAGCCTTTTCCCTCGTAGACCAGCCGGGTATAGCGTCGGGTCAGGACCTCCTTCATCGAAGCAAAATCATCGGGGCCTTCTACGGTCTTGATGTTGAAATGGCGGTAGTCGCTTTTGAACGGTTTGCCGTCGCGAAACACTACGCATGATGCCACCGGGTTTGTGCCCTGGATGTTGGAGTTGTCGAAGCACTCGATATGCCGCGGCAGTTCGGTCAGGCGGAAGTCGGCTTTCATGCGCTCAAGCAGCCTTTCGGTGCGTGCTTCGGGATTGGTATGCTCAAGGTTTTTGAGCATGTCGATGCGGTATTGACGTGCGTTTTTGACCGAAACATCAAGCAGTTTGGCCCTGTCGCCACGCTGGGGTATGGTGATTCGTGCGCCCTCGGGTATGACATCCGGTGTCGTGGATGTGACGACCTCGCGGTAGGTCACCTCCAGCTCGGCGGCAATCTTGGCCATGGCCAGAGACAGCAGTTCTTCGGCAGTCTCCTCCAGACGGCGGTGCAGTTCCAGTGTGACTGAACGCACAACCGCTCCGTGGCGCACGTGCATATAGTTGATGAAAACCTCTTTGCCGTCATCATCTATGCCGAATACGTCCACCTCGTCCATAGTCTGGCTGACGATGACGCTCTTGGCGCGGTAACGGCTTATGGCATCATACTGCTCTTTGAGTTCCTGGGCTTCCTCAAATCTCCACTCTGCGCTCAGACGGTCCATCTCGTTTTTAAGGTGATCCATCAGCATGGCCGTGTCGCCGCGCAGTATCTGCCTGACCTGTTCTATCTGCTTGCCGTAGTCTTCGGGGCTTACGAGTGCCTTGCATGGGCCTCCGCAGCGGTGCAAGTGGTAGTCGAGGCAGAGCCTCCCTTTGCCTTTGTCGAGATACTCCTTGGTGATGGGATGGCGGCATGAGCGTAGCTTGAACAGCTCTCGGCACAGGTCAAGCACTGTACGGGCCGACTTGGTATCAGTGTACGGGCCGAAGTATTTGCCACCTTCCTTGACCTTGGTGCGTGTCATAAACACACGCGGATACAGCTCGTTGGTGACCACAATCCACGGATAGGACTTGTCATCCTTCAGGAGCACATTGTAACGCGGCTGGTACTCCTTGATCATTGAAGCCTCAAGGTTGAGGGCATCCTGCTCGGTGGGCACTACCACGTATTTCATGTCGCGTATGGCGCGTACAAGCAGGTTGGTGCGCATCACGTCATGTGTGCGGTTGAAATATGACGATACGCGCCGTTTGAGGTTCTTGGCTTTGCCTACATATATCACCGTTCCCTCGGCATCATAGTACAGGTACACGCCAGGGGTGTCAGGTAGGATGCGGATTTTTTGCTTGAGAGCCGGATTGCGGTCGAGAACTGAGGACATATTGCTGCTTATACTTCCAATATCATTGATGAGTCAAGATGCCATATATATCCCCGTACAGGCGCTCCATGGGCGCATGTATGGGAAATATGGTCCATATATCGGCGTATCTGCCGACGGTATTTGCCTATGAGGGCTTTGCGCTCGGTGTCGTCATCGGGCAGATGCCCTGTCTTATAATCTATGATGTCTACCGTCCCGTCAGCGGTCCACACCACGCGGTCGGGGCGGCGGGTCTCGTGGGTCGCGGTGCCGTCATGCGAATCGCCTACATATATGGGCTGCTCCACCATAAGGCGGTCGTAGCCGTCAAACCACCGCTTCACCTCCGGGCGGTCAAGTTCGCGATGGAGTATCTCCCGGATTTCGGGTGCGACATCTTCGGGTATGAATCCGCGGTGCTGCAGACGTAGCACCACCTTGTCAATATCGGCGGTATGTTTGCAGTAGGCCAGGCATGCGTGGAGCATATTGCCACGGCTGCGCGGGTCGGAGTAGTCAAAGTGTTCGGGGAAATCGAGCGAGGTGTCGGCCCACAGGTCGCTGCGGTCGAGTATATAATACTGTGTCATCGGGAGCGTCTGGGTCGGCTCGAGGGCTTTTGGCGGTTCCCCTTTTTCTGCTGTCCGGCGTGTGGTCGGAGAGCCTGTGACGTATGCTCCGAGGCGGTAGGGATTTTCGTCGGCAAAGTCGGGGTGCATCGCGGTGTATAGCGAGGGGTCGGCGGCGGCGCGTTCGTCCGACATGGTTGTGACAGTTTCAAGCAGCAGCGAGCCCGTTGTGGTGCCTCTGTCGGCCTTGGAGGGGACGCTGATTATCATTTCATCCACGGCACGTGTCAGGGCCACGTAGAGCACGTTAAGCTCGTCGAGTTCGGTTTCCTCCACTTTGGCTGCGTATTGGTCGGCATACGCGCTGCGTGTCATGTCGGCACACGGCTCGAGGGGGATGAATGGGGGTATGAGGTCAGACGGTATGCCGGGAATCTCCACGGGGGCATACCATGAGGGGCCTTTGAGATTATCGGTGCGCCAGTTGCAGAAGGGTATGTGTACGCAGGCAAATTCCAGTCCTTTGGCCTTGTGTATGGTCATCACGCGGATGGCATCGGAACTTTCGGGCGATGAGATTTTGTAAGAGTGGCCGGTGGAGTCCCACCATTTCAAGAACGCATGTATGTCATTGGGGTGGCTGTCCATGTAGTCATACACGGTGTCCATAAAGGCGGTGATGTACATGTTCTGTTCCTGCCTCATGTCGTGGGGCGAGAGGGCTATGATGCGTTCGATGATTACCGACAGGTCTGTCGACAGGATGGTTTCATGTGCCTGTGATGACATGGATGCCTCGGAGACGCATTCTTCGTCTGTTTCTTCGGCCATTTCGGCCACGATGCCACGGAGTATGTCGCCGGCTGCCGTCATCTGCTCCATGCCGGAGCTGTGTCCGCGGTTACGGAGCATGTCGGCGACACGCTGTTCATATTGGTTGAAGAGGCGCGTAAACATCTTGGGTGTGGCTCCCTTGCCGCAGCGTGGCGCATCCGCGGCATCCATGAAACGGAGCTGGGTGATTACGCTGCGCACCACCGGCGATGCCGACACCATCATGGAGTCGTCGGATATGATGCGGAATCGCTTGGCTTCAGGCAATGTGTCTGACAGCTTCATCAATGCCGCGATGGCGTCGGCGGCTTCCGATACACGCCGGCAGAGCACCGCTATGTCACACGGACGATACCCCGAGTCAAGCTGGCGCAGTATCTCGGACTTCATGCGCTCAGTGGCGGCATCACGGAAGTCGGCATCTTCGGGGGCGGGCCATACTGATATGTATCCTCTGTGGGAGCGGTGCTTGGGTGCGACCTGTTGGACGACGTTGGTGTATATGGCGCGGTTGTATTCGTTCATCGGCATCAGGGTGAACACCGTATTGTTGAATTTCACCACATCAGCCGAGCTGCGCCAGTTGGTGTTCTGTTCCACCGTGTCACCTGACACCGCCACGCGGTCAAATTCCCGGCTGACGCGCTCCTTGAGCAGGGAAGGGTCGGAGTTGCGGAAACGGTATATACATTGCTTTTCATCGCCGATGATGAGGTTGTCATGGTCGTGGGAGTGGCTTTCGTTGACGAGAGGGGTGAGGTTGAGCCACTGCATCAGTGATGTATCCTGAAACTCGTCAATCAGGAAGTGGTTGAGCCACAAGCCCATGCGCTCGAACACAAACGGGGCGTCGCCATCGCCTATGATGCTGTGGAGGAGGGTTCCGGTGTCGCTCAGGCGTATGAAATTGCTGTCTTTCTGGAGCTGGTCGATACATGAATACACACGGTCCACAAGGCCGAGCATAAACAGATTCTCGTAGGTTACCTTCATGGTGGAAATCCGGCAACTGATACTGTCGATGCGGTTAGTGGCTTCATGTATGTCCGAGGCGGCCTCGGGGTCATATTTACCCTTGTTGAAGCAGCCTTCGTCCCCCTCCAGGCACTTTGTATAGGTCTTGCTCTTGAGGTCGGGGGTGCCTGACTGCGCCATTTTCTCGTATAGTGATATGACATAGCGGTTGACACCCGATGTGGCTGATATTTGCCGGAGCGTGTCGGATGCGATGGATTTAATCTCATCTGTGGCGGAGTCGATGCTTTGGCTCAGCATGCGGCTGAAGCGGTCAAGGGGGCGGTCATCCCGTCTGAGATACTCCATGATGGCATCATAGTTGATGCGGAAAGTCTCGTCGGAAATATTGCGGACAAAGCTGTTGAGGGTGCTTCGCAGGCTTGATGCGCGGTTGAACAGATTGAAACCGTTGCCCTTGCGCAGATTGTGGCGCATCAGGGTGGTCAGCCACTCCTCCAGCGCACGGTAGGGGGGTGTGCCGCCGTCGGCAAATCCGTGGTTGAGCCTCAGTATCATTTCTCCGATGCCGGCGCGCAGCACCCCGTCATCGTCAAGGCTCACGTCATAGTCGCCCATGATCTGGGCTTCGCGGGCAAACGTGCGCAGGATTGTCTGGAAAAAGGAGTCGATGGTGGAGATGTTGAAAAAATTGTAGTCCATCACCAAAGCCATCAGTGCGTTGGCTGCTGAGAGCCGCAGCTCGTCAGCCGTGCAGTGCAGCTCCTCGATGAGAGCCGGGGCATAATCGCTGTCCTTGGTCCATCCCGGTTCACATCCGCCGAGGCGTGCCAGCTCGTGGAGTATTCGCTGCTTCATCTCGTCGGTGGCCTTGTTGGTGAAGGTTATGGCGAGGATATGGCGGTGTCCTCTCTGGTCGTCATGCCTGAGACGGTAGCTGCCGTCCTCGGTCTTTTCGCCAAGGAGCATCTTGATGTATTCGTAGGCAAGGCGGTAGGTCTTACCGCTTCCGGCACTGGCTTTGTAGATGTGGAGCATGGGGATGTGTATAATGGATTGGCTGGTGGATGATGGGGGAGGTGTCAATTGGTTTTCAGGCCTAACTTGCGCAGGTTGTCACGCACGGCCTCGCGGCGGTCGCCCTGTATGAGTATCTCTCCGCCACGTGCGCTGCCGCCTGTGCCGAGTGATTTCTTGAGATGTGCCGCAATCAGGCCCACGCCCTCGTCATCTATCGAGAATCCGCTGATGATTGTGGCCGTCTTGCCTCCGCGCCCTTTGCGTTCCATTTCTATGACGAGGCGTCCGCGCTGGCTTTCCACGGCCATTGACAGAGGGTCGCCGGCAGGGGTCGGGGTGCTTGCTGTTTCCTCGTCGGATGTCTGTAGTTCGGGTGTGTCGGTCTGTAATTGTGATAAAGCGTCTTTCCAGTCCATGTGGTTGTGTCAGTCGGTTTGTGGTTCGTCGGTGAGGCATGAATCAGGAAGCTCAAGTCCACGGACTACCTGCATCAGCATCTTCACATGTCGTGTGTCGTCGTAGCCTACGGAAGAGTAATAGAGCAGGGCACTGTCGGGCGAGGCATCGATGGCGCGTTCGTAGGCATTGACTGCGAGGCCTACGGTTTCACCGTCGTCATGCTCGTCTTTGTCGGCGATTTTCATGTATATCAGGGAGAGCTGGGCCAGATGTGAGGCCGACAGGTTCCGGGTGTCTTCGGCTGTCATGGCTGCGTCGCATAATTCACGGGCCCTCTCGATGTCTCCGTCCTCAAATGCGTTCTGGGCTTCCTGGGCGAGTGTCGGTGCTGATGTGTCGGTGCATCCTGCAAGCATGCCGCATCCTAATATGCACATGCCGCATAGGAATCCGTGGAGGTGTTTCTGTCTCATGCTTTAATTCGGGGGTGTATAATAACAAAGTTACGAAAAAATCTTTATTAATTGCCGCGTACCCTTTTGCGTTTCAGTGTTATGGGCAGTTTCTCCAGTTCCGACATCACTTTGGCGGCCTCTTGCTCCGCCGTGTCGGGGTTTATGCCGTTGGAGGCCATAGCCTCTCTGGCGGCTGCGGCATAGTCCCGTTTGTTGGCCTCGTTGAGGCGGTGCCAGTTGATGCCGCCCCATAGGTTTGACTCAGGGATGTCGAGGGTGAGCCGCCCTTGCAGCATCAGCACTGCAATGACCGGGTAGCCGGCGTAACGTTGCCAGTAAGTGGCGTTGTCGTCGGATGCGTATGTGTCGCCGTCCCAGCTTATGTGGTACAGTTTCGAGCCGTCGGACGATGTCGCCACGGCACTCCCCGCTGCCATGTCGCCGGATGTTGTCTCTGCCATGGCTATGCGCTGGTCGGCAATCGCGCTCCATGCCTCGTATATCTTTTCTATAGGTGGTAGTTTCTCCATGTCGGTAGGGTGTGGGATGCAGGGTTTATACATTTATATATAACAAATGGTGGCTGCATATGGTTAAGGGTCGCAATGCCTGTTTTATGATGTTGTGTGTCCCTGCCAGAGCGGATGGGAGAGGGGAGAGGCTCCGGTTTTGAAGGGTAGGAAAACCGACGGGCCGGAGGCTGATAAAAAAGCGTCAAAAAAGTGCAAAGTGTTTGATTTTTAGAAAAATATGTTGTACCTTTGCATCGGAAAAATAGGCACGTGTTGCACCGATTCGCCTCTAACTGGCTGACAGTCAGGGCGGACGGCGCAGATTATGTGTCGTTTGGCCATGTATAGGAAAAGAATCATACGAAACGAAATAACAATCATCTATTAAGCAACAAAAGAGACTAATATGCCTACAATTCAGCAGTTAGTAAGGAAAGGCCGCGTGGCACTTGAAGACAAGAGCAAGTCGCCCGCCCTCGATTCATGCCCCCAGCGCCGTGGCGTTTGCGTGCGCGTCTACACCACCACCCCCAAAAAGCCTAACTCGGCTATGCGTAAGGTGGCTCGTGTCCGCCTCACAAACGGCAAGGAAGTCAACAGCTACATCCCCGGTGAAGGCCACAACCTCCAGGAGCACTCTATCGTACTCGTGCGTGGCGGCCGTGTCAAGGACCTCCCCGGTGTGCGTTACCACATCGTGCGCGGTACTCTCGATACCAGTGGCGTGAAGGACCGCACCCAGCGTCGCTCTAAGTACGGTGCCAAGCGTCCCAAGGCGTCAAAGTAATCACCGTCCCGACTGACCTACGGTCATAATCACTTTTCCTTACTCGGCTCACGTGCCCGCCGGAGAGCCACAATGACAGAAGCGGAGCAAAATCTAATAAAAATCAAAGTAAAACATCTCGTTTTACCGAGGTTTTTGGAAGGCTAACATATCACGGTTGAGTAAACGCCGGTCAGAGGACCCCAGCGTTGAAGATGAAGATGACAGCAACCAAGAAGCTCTTAAAACGATAAAACTACGCAAAACTCACAATGAGAAAAGCAAAGCCTAAGAAACGGGTAGTTCTCCCCGATCCCGTTTTCCACGATGTGCGAGTGTCTAAGTTCGTCAACCACCTCATGTATGACGGCAAAAAGTCCACAAGCTACACCATATTCTACTCGTCGCTTGACATCGTGAAGTCCAAGCTTCCCAACGAGGAGAAGACTCCTCTGGAAATCTGGATGAAAGCTCTGGAAAATATCACTCCCCAGGTGGAGGTAAAGTCTCGCCGTGTCGGCGGTGCTACCTTCCAGGTCCCCACTGAAATCCGTCCGGACCGCAAGGAATCGATATCAATGAAAAACCTCATTCTCTACGCCCGCAAGCGCGGCGGCAAGACTATGGCCGACAAGCTCGCTGCGGAAATCGTAGACGCCTACAACGAACAGGGTGGCGCATTCAAGCGCAAAGAAGACATGCACAAGATGGCCGAGGCCAACCGTGCTTTCGCCCACTTCCGCTTCTGATTGCGGATTATCCGTATTCATCAAATGTGCTTAAGCAAGTAGGCTGAAACCATCATTGATAATATACCCAAAACAACGATTCCCCTTTTAAAATGGCAAAATCAGACGAACACCTGAAATATACGCGCAATATCGGCATCATGGCCCACATCGATGCCGGTAAGACCACCACTTCGGAGCGCATCCTTTTCTACACCGGCCTCACCCACAAAATCGGCGAGGTGCATGACGGTGCTGCAACAATGGACTGGATGGAGCAGGAGCAGGAGCGCGGTATCACTATTACGTCAGCTGCTACCACTACATTCTGGAAGTATAACGACGACAAATTCAAAATCAACCTTATTGACACCCCGGGACACGTCGACTTCACTGTCGAGGTGGAGCGTTCGCTCCGTGTGCTTGACGGTGCTGTAGCCACCTTCTGCGCAGTGGGCGGTGTAGAGCCCCAGTCTGAGACCGTATGGCGTCAGGCTGACAAGTACAATGTGCCCCGTATCGGTTACGTCAACAAGATGGACCGCTCCGGCGCAAACTTCTTCGAGGTAGTGCGTCAGCTCCGCGAGGTCCTCGGCGCAAACCCCTGTCCCATCCAGATACCTATCGGTGCTGAGGAGACATTCAAGGGCGTTGTTGACCTTATCCGCATGAAGGCCATCTTCTGGCATGACGAGACAATGGGTGCCGACTACTCAGTAGAGGACATCCCCGAAAGCCTCCAGGCCGAAGCCGCCGAATACCGCGATAAGATGCTTGAGAAAATCGCCGAGTTCGACGATACTCTCATGGAGAAATATTTCGACGATCCCTCCACTATCACCGAGGATGAAATCAAGGTCGCTCTCCGCAAGGCTACCCTCTCTATGGAGGTTGTGCCGATGATCTGCGGCTCTTCGTTCAAGAACAAGGGCGTGCAGTGTCTCCTTGATGCTGTCTGCGCTTATCTCCCCAGCCCGCTTGACGCAGGTGCTGTAGAAGGCCACGCTCCCGGCGACCCCGACAAAGTAGAGGTGCGCGAGCCCTCAAGCGAGGCTCCCATGAGCGCTCTTGCATTCAAGATTGCAACCGACCCCTATGTAGGCCGTCTCTGCTTCTTCCGCGTTTACTCCGGCGACATCGAGGCCGGCAGCTACGTGCTCAACAGCCGTTCAGGCAAGAAAGAGCGTATCTCACGTCTATTCCAGATGCACTCCAACAAGCAGAACCCCATGGAGAAAATCGGCTGCGGCGATATAGGCGCAGGTGTAGGTTTCAAGGACATCCGCACAGGTGACACTCTCTGCGACGAGACTCATCCCATCGTGCTTGAGGCCATGGACTTCCCCGATCCCGTTATCGGTATCGCAGTTGAGCCCAAGACTCAGAAGGACCTTGACAAACTCGGCGTGGGCCTCCAGAAGCTTGCCGAGGAGGATCCGACATTCCGCGTGCAGACCAATGAGGAGACCGGCCAGACCGTCATCTCCGGTATGGGCGAGCTTCACCTCGACATCATCATCGACCGTCTGCGTCGCGAATTTAAAGTTGAATGTAACCAGGGCCGTCCCCAGGTAACATATAAGGAAGCTATCACCAAGCCCGTGCAGCTCCGTGAAGTATTCAAGAAGCAGACCGGTGGTCGCGGTAAGTTTGCCGACATCATCGTGCGCGTTGAGCCGGTTGACGACGGCTTCGAGGGCAACCTCCAGTTTGTCGACGAGGTCAAGGGCGGTAACATCCCCAAGGAGTTCATCCCCTCGATCCAGAAAGGCTTCACCACAGCTATGAAGAACGGCGTGCTCGCCGGCTATCCCGTAGAGCAGCTCAAGGTGACCGTAATCGACGGTAGCTACCACCCCGTTGACTCTGACCAGCTTTCATTTGAGCTTTGCGCCATCCAGGCCTTCAAGAAGGCTTCAGAGCAGGCAGGTCCCGTGCTCCTCGAGCCTATCATGAAGATAGAGGTAGTGACCCCCGAAGAAAGCATGGGTGACGTGATTTCTGACCTTAACAAGCGTCGCGGTCAGGTAGAAGGCATGGAGACAAGCCGCTCAGGTGCCCGCGTCGTGAAGGCCAAGGCTCCTCTGGCCGAGATGTTCGGCTATGTGACAGCCCTGCGTACCATCACATCAGGCCGTGCCACTTCTACCATGACATTCAGCCACTACAGCGAAGTAAGCTCGTCTATCGCCAAGCAGGTGCTCACAGAGTGCCAGGGCCGTGCTGACCTGCTCAAATAAGCAAATACTTTCATTCAACTAAATATGAGCCAGAAAATCAGAATCAAACTCAAGTCTTACGACTACAACCTCGTCGACAAGTCGGCCGAGAAAATCGTAAAGACCGTGAAATCGACTGGTGCGGTAATCTCGGGCCCCATACCCCTGCCTACCCACAAGCGCATCTTCACAGTTAACCGCTCGACTTTCGTCAACAAGAAGAGCCGCGAGCAGTTCCAGCTTTCAGCTTTCAAGCGTCTCATCGACATCTACAACTCTTCAGCCAAGACTGTAGACGCCCTGATGAAGCTTGAGCTCCCCAGCGGTGTAGAAGTTGAAATCAAAGTCTGAGAGACTGTTACCGTTACTAAACAAAATTCCAATCAAAGATTCAAATTAACAAAGAAATGCCAGGATTATTAGGAAAGAAAATCGGAATGACATCCGTTTTCAGTGCCGACGGCCGCAATGTGCCGTGCACTGTTATCGAAGTAGGTCCTTGCGTGGTCACTCAGGTCAAGACCGCCGATACCGACGGTTACGACGCTCTCCAGCTCGGTTTCACCGAGAAGAAGGAGAAGCACACCACCCGTCCCGAACAGGGACACTTCAAGAAGGCTGGTGTGGCCCCGCAGCGATACTTGGCCGAGTTCAAAGGATTTGACGGCGAGCACAAGCTCGGTGATACCATCGGTGTCGATCTCTTCACTGAAAGCGATTTCGTGGACATCGTAGGCATCAGCAAAGGTAAAGGCTTCCAGGGCGTAGTGAAGCGCCACGGGTTCGGCGGCGTAGGCCAGTCGACCCACGGCCAGCACAACCGTCTCCGCGCTCCCGGTTCTATCGGTGCCTGCTCTTATCCCGCAAAAGTGTTCAAAGGCATGCGCATGGCCGGCCAGACAGGCAACAAGCGCGTGACAGTTCAAAACCTCCAGGTCATCAAGGTGATGCCCGAGCAGAATATTCTCGTCATCAAAGGTTCAGTGCCCGGAAGTAAAGGTTCAATCGTCTTAATCGAAAAATAATGGAACTCGCAATATACAACATTGAAGGAAAAGACACAGGCCGCAAAGCCTCCCTCAACGATGAGGTATTTGCAGTAGAAGCCAACGAGCACGCCGTATATCTCGATGTAAAGCAATTCCTCGCCAACCAGCGTCAGGGCACAGCAAAGAGCAAGGAACGCTCTGAAATGTCAGGCTCTACACGCAAGCTCCACAAGCAGAAAGGCGGCGGCGGCGCACGTATCGGCGACATCAATTCGCCCCTGCTCTCGGGTGGTGCCCGTGTATTCGGCCCCCGTCCCCGCGACTACCGCTTTAAGTTGAATAAGAAAGTAAAGGAACTGGCCCGCAAGTCAGCCCTGACCTACAAGGTGCAGGACAACATGATCAAGGTCATCGAGAACTTCTCGTTTGAAGCTCCCAAGACCAAGGACTTCGTCAAGCTCGCCCAGAACCTTGAAGCCGAAGGCAAGAAGGTGCTCCTCGTAGTGGAGAACATCGAGCGCAACGTGGCACTCTCAGTGCGCAATGTGCCCAACGCCCGCGTAATGCGTGCATGTGACCTCAACACCTACGCAGTGATGAACTCTAACGCCATCCTTCTGACCGAAGGCGGCCTTGAAGTAATCAATAATCTTTAACCCCCAGGAGGAACTCATATACAATGGATATCCAGATAACACCCATCGTCACAGAGAAGGCGACCAAGCTTCAGGAGAAGCTCAACCGCTACACTTTCCGCGTTTCTCCCGATGCCAACAAGTACCAGATCAAATCACTGGTCGAGCAGCTTTACGGCGTAAAGGTTGAAGCAGTCAACACCATGCAGCAGCGCGGCAAAAACCGCTCACGCTGGACCCGCTCCGGCCTGCTCCGCGGCAAGACCGAGGCCTACAAAAAGGCCATCGTGACCCTCGCCGAAGGTGAAACAATCGATTTCTATAGCAATATCTGATAAACAACAATGGCAGTAAGAAAATTCAAGCCCACAACACCGGGGCAGAGACACAAAGTTATTGGTGTGTTCAAAGGCGTAATCACTGCTACCACACCAGAGAAATCTCTTACGGTCGGACGGAAGTCAACCGGTGGCCGAAACGCCGAAGGCCATCTCACCACACGTTACCGTGGCGGCGGCCACAAGCGCCGTTACCGTATGATTGACTTCAAGCGAACGAAAGACGGTGTACCCGCAGTAGTAAAGTCGATCGAGTACGATCCTAACCGTTCGGCCCGCATCGCTCTCCTTTACTATGTCGACGGAGCTAAAGCTTACATCATCGCACCCAACGGCCTCGAGGTAGGAACTACCGTAGTCAGCGGTCCCGATGCAGCACCCGAGGTAGGCAACGCCCTTCCTCTGGCCAACATCCCCGTAGGTACCCTTATCCACAACATCGAGCTGCGTCCCGGTCAGGGAGCCTTCATGGCCCGCTCTGCCGGCACTTTCGCCCAGCTCGTATCTCGTGAGGGCGATTATGTGATCGTGAAACTTCCTTCAGGCGAAACCCGCCGCATCCTTGCCACATGCAAGGCCACGGTAGGTGTCGTAGGCAACTCTGAGCACTCGCTCGAGCGTTCCGGCAAAGCCGGCCGTTCCCGCTGGCTCGGCCGCCGTCCCCGTAACCGCGGCGTAGTTATGAACCCTGTCGATCACCCCATGGGTGGTGGCGAAGGTCGTGCTTCGGGTGGACATCCGCGCTCTCGCAAGGGTCTCTACTCAAAGGGTCTCAAGACTCGCTCGCCCAAGAAGCAGAGTTCGAAGTACATTATCGAGCGCCGCAAGAAGTAATCCACTTTCACTTAACTCTCATTCACAACGTACCACACTATGAGTCGTTCATTAAAAAAAGGCCCGTTTATCAGCGTCAAGCTTGAGAAGAAGGTGGCAGCCATGGAAGAAAGCGGCAAGAAATCGGTCATCAAGACCTGGTCACGCGCTTCGATGATTTCACCTGACTTCGTAGGACACACTTTCGCTGTCCACAACGGCAACAAGTTTATCCCTGTCTATGTCACCGAGAACATGGTAGGACACAAGCTGGGCGAATTCGCTCCCACCCGTACCTTCCGTGGTCACGCAGGCAACAAGAAAAAATAAACCGTGCCGCGAGCCGACTACTTTATAATCAAGTTAAAAACAAGCAAGACATCTAAATAAAATGGGTGCAAGAAAAAGACTTTCAGCCAACAAAATGAAGGAAGAGCGCCGTCAGGTATCTTTCGCCAAGCTGACCAACATCCCCTCGTCGCCCCGCAAAATGCGCCTTGTCGCTGACATGGTGCGCGGCATGGAGGTGTTCAAGGCTCTCGGCGTCCTGAAGTTCTCCAACAAAGAAGCCGCAGCACGCCTCGAGAAATGCCTCCGCTCTGCCGTGGCCAACTGGGAAGCCAAAAACGACCGCAAGGCCGAAAACGGCGAGCTCTTCATCTCCACCATATTCGTCAACCCCGCGCCTATGCTCAAGCGCCTCCGTCCGGCCCCCCAGGGCCGCGGCTACCGCATCCGCAAGCGCGCCAACCACGTGACTCTCGTGGTGGATACAATCGATAACAAAAAATCTAAAAAGGCATAAGACACCATCATGGGACAAAAAGTTAATCCAATCAGCAACCGCCTCGGCGTAATCCGCGGCTGGGACAGCAACTGGTTTGGTGGCAAAAACTATGGCGATACGCTGCTTGAGGACTCCAAGCTCCGCAAGTATCTCGATGTGCGTCTTGCCAAATCAAGCGTTTCACGCATCGTCATCGAACGTACACTCAAACTCATCACTATCACCGTGTGCACTTCTCGCCCCGGCCTCATCATCGGCAAGGGCGGCGCAGAAGTCGACAAGCTCAAGGAAGAGCTCAAGAAGATCACCGACAAGGATGTGCAGATCAACATCTACGAGGTGAAGCGTCCGGAGCTCGACGCACAGATCGTGGCAGCTAACATCGCCCGCCAGATCGAAGGCAAGATAGCTTATCGCCGTGCAGTCAAGATGGCCGTGGCCAGCACAATGCGTGCCGGAGCCGAGGGCATCAAGATTCAGGTCAGCGGACGTCTCAACGGCGCCGAAATGGCCCGCAGCGAGATGTTCAAGGAAGGCCGCACACCCCTCCACACACTCCGTGCCGACATCGACTACGCTCTCGTAGAGGCCCACACCAAGGTTGGTGTAGTAGGCGTGAAGGTATGGATCTGCCGCGGTGAAGTGTATGGCAAGCGTGACCTGGCTCCCCAGTTCACCGCCAACCAGCGCGAGAGCCGTCCCTCGGGCGAGCGTGCACCCCGTCGCGGTGGCTTCCGCAAGCCCCGTAACAACCAGGGTGGCAACCGTTGAGCGAATCATTACCCAACATCATTCCCAACACTGTTAATTAAACGCAACAACAATGTTACAACCTAAAAAAACCAAGTTCCGTCGCTCGCAGAAGGGCCGCATGAAGGGTAATGCCCAGCGCGGCAACCAGCTGGCTTTCGGTTCGTTCGGCATAAAGACTCTCGAGTCAAAATGGATTACCGGCCGCCAGATTGAGGCTGCCCGTATCGCCGTGACACGTTACATGCAGCGTCAGGGCCAGATCTGGATCCGCATTTTCCCGGACAAGCCCATCACCAAGAAGCCTGCCGAAGTCCGCATGGGTAAAGGTAAAGGTTCGCCCGAAGGATTCGTGGCTCCCGTGACCCCCGGACGCATCATCCTCGAAGTCGAGGGTGTACCCTTCGAAGTGGCAAAAGAAGCTCTCCGCCTCGCTGCCCAGAAGCTCCCCGTCACTACAAAGTTCATCGTACGTCGTGACTACGACCCCACTCAAAACGTCTGATCCGTCATGAAGAAACAGGAAATCAAAGAAATGGCTACTGCCGACCTCCAGGCACGCCTCGTCGAGATGGAGAAGGACTACCGCCAGCTCACGATCAACCACGCTATCTCGCCCGTCGACAACCCCGCGAAAATCACAGCTGACCGCCGTAACATCGCACGTGTCAAGACAGAGCTCCGTATGCGTGAACTCAACAATAAGTAACTAACGAAACTGACCCAACCACACTATGGAAGAAACAAGAAACCTCCGCAAAGAGCGCATCGGGGTCGTGTCGTCAAACAAGGGTGACAAAACCATCACTGTCACAGTGAAATACAAGGAGAAGCACCCCATCTATGGCAAGTTTGTCAACAAGACCAAGAAGTACCACGCTCACGACGAGAAGAATGAGTGCAGCATCGGCGACAAAGTGCGCCTGATGGAGACACGTCCCCTCTCTGCCACCAAAAGATGGCGTTTAGTAGAAATCATCGAAAAAGTGAAATAACCCCACACCCAAGACATCATGATACAGACAGAAAGCCGATTAACTGTCGCTGACAACAGCGGCGCCAAGGAAGCACTCTGCATCCACGTGCTCGGTGGTACAGGCCGCCGTTACGCTTCGGTAGGCGACATCATCGTAGTGAGCGTCAAGAGTGTGATTCCCTCGAGCGATGTAAAGAAAGGCACCGTCAGCAAGGCTGTAGTTGTGCGCACCAAGAAGGAAGTGCGCCGTCCCGACGGATCATACATCCGTTTCGACGACAACGCCTGCGTACTGCTCAACAACGCCGGCGAGCTCCGCGGAACCCGTATCTTCGGCCCCGTGGCACGCGAACTCCGCGCCACCAACATGAAGATCGTGTCTCTCGCTCCCGAGGTGCTCTGATCCCTCTCATCTTCACTCTTAACAACGACAAACTCAATCGACATCAACAACAATGAGCAAGATCAAGATAAAGAAAGACGACAATGTCATCGTTATCTCCGGCGAAGACCGTGGCACCACCGGCCGCGTCCTCAAGGTGATACGCGACAAGAATCGTGCCATCGTTGAAGGAGTTAACATCGTGACCAAGGCCACCAAGCCCAGTGCCAAGCACCCCCAGGGCGGCCTTATCAAGATGGAGGCTCCCATCAACATCTCCAATCTGGCACTCGTCGACCCCAAGACAGGTAAGCCCACCCGCGTCGGCCGCCGCGTTGACGCCAACGGCAAGTTAGTACGTTACGCCAAGAAATCAGGACAGGAGATCAAATAATGGAGACAACACTCAGCAAAGACTATAAGGAGCGCATCGTCCCCGCGCTCACCAAGGAGTTCAACTACTCTACAGTGATGCAGGTACCCCGCCTTGAGAAGATTGTCATCAATCAGGGCCTCGGTCAGGCAACACAGGACAAGAAGATCATCGAGACAGCCATCAACGAGCTCACAGCCATCACAGGCCAGAAAGCCGTGGCTACTCTCTCTCGCAAAGACATCTCTAACTTCAAGGTGCGCAAGAAGATGCCCATCGGTGTGCGCGTGACACTCCGTCGCGAGCGCATGTACGAGTTCCTCGAGCGTCTGGTGCGTGTGGCTCTGCCCCGTATCCGTGACTTCAAGGGCATCGAAGGCAAGCTCGACGGCCGCGGCAACTACACCCTCGGCATCACGGAGCAGATCATCTTCCCCGAAATCAACATCGACAGCATCTCCAAGCTGCTCGGCATGAACATCACTTTCGTGACTTCAGCCAACACCGACGAGGAAGGTTACGCACTGCTCAAGGCTTTCGGTCTGCCGTTCAAAAACGCCAACAAGTAATCCCCCACAATCCTTAAGACCCAACATCTTACAAGAATATGGCAAAAGAATCAATGAAAGCCCGCGAGGTTAAACGCGCGAAGCTCGTAGCCAAATATGCCGCCAAAAGGGCTGCCCTCAAGGAAGCCGGCGACTACGAAGGCCTCCAGAAGCTTCCCAAGAACGCCTCAAGCGTGCGTCTTCACAACCGTTGCTCCATCACCGGCCGTCCCAAAGGATACATGCGCCAGTTTGGCATCTCTCGTATCCAGTTCCGCGAAATGGCATCTGCCGGCCTGATCCCCGGCGTCAAGAAGGCAAGCTGGTAATACACGCTCGATAGTAGCAAACCCCTTCAACCGAGACACCAAGATTTAATCATCCAAACCTCTCTTTTTGAATCAAGTGCTCATCTGACCAAGTATTACCGGCAATATGTCATCTGTCACGCTGTTGCCCTCCCTCTCTCCCGGCCACGAGGCCTTCGGCTTGCATGGAGGCCGCGCGGCAAGCGTGAATATTTGAATATTGTTCGGAATGAGCCGAATCAATTTAAACAATCCACACAACAATGACCGATCCTATAGCAGATTATCTGACAAGATTGAGGAACGCCATCAAAGCCAACCACCGAGTGGTTGAAGTGCCTGCCTCAAACTTGAAGAAAGAGATCACCAAGATTCTCTTCGAACAAGGCTATATACTTAACTACAAGTTTATAGAGGGTGAGACCCCCGCAGGTGTGATCAAGATCGCCCTGAAATACGACCCCGTTGACAAGGTCAACGCCATCAAGGGTCTCAAGCGCGTGTCACGTCCCGGTTTGCGCCAGTACACCGGCTACAAGGACATGCCCCGAGTGTTAAACGGTTTAGGCATCGCCATCCTGTCTACTTCAAAGGGCGTAATGACCAACAAGAAGGCTCAGGAGCTCAAGATAGGCGGCGAAGTGCTCTGCTATATCTATTAACCTTTAATCCCTGAAGAGTAATGTCACGTATAGGTAAAGCACCCATCGCCATTCCCGCCGGTGTGGCTGTAACAGTCAGCGGCGACACTGTAACCGTAAAGGGTCCCAAAGGCACCCTCACTCAGAAGGTTAACCCCGAACTCGACATCAAGGTCGAGAACAACGAAGTGGTATTGACCCGTCCGACCGACGACCGCGAGCACCGCGCACAGCACGGCCTCTACCGCGCCCTCATCCACAACATGGTGGTAGGCGTCAGCGAAGGCTACCGCAAGGAGATGGAGCTCGTAGGCGTAGGTTACCGCGCTGCTGCCACCGGCCAGGTACTCGAGCTCTCGCTCGGATACTCCCACGCCATCTACCTCAAGCTTCCCCCCGAAGTCAAGGTTGAAGCCAAGAGCGAACGTAACAAGAACCCGCTCATCATCCTCGAGAGCGACGACAAGCAGCTTCTCGGCCAGGTTTGCGCCAAGATCCGCAGCCTCCGCAAGCCCGAACCCTACAAGGGCAAAGGTATCAAGTTTGTCGGTGAAGTTATCCGCCGCAAGTCAGGCAAATCGGCAAGCGCCAAGTAATCAACTATACCACTCACCACACAACATTGAACTGATCATATGTTTTCCAAGATACAACGCCGCAACAAGATCAAGGCCCGCATCCGTGGCCGCATCTCAGGCACCGCAGCGCGTCCGCGCATGACCGTGTTCCGCAGCAACAAGCAGATCTACGTACAGCTTGTCGACGACCTCGCCGGCAAGACTCTCGTGTCAGCTTCGTCTAAAGGCATCGCCGAGGGCAACAAGTCCGAAATCGCTGCTAAAGTGGGCGAATCTATCGCTAAGAAAGCCCTTGAAGCCGGTATCTCCGAAGTTGTCTTTGACCGCAACGGATACCTGTTCCACGGACGAGTTAAATCATTGGCAGACGCCGCCCGCAACGGTGGCCTCAAATTCTAATCAGAATCATGGCAAACAAAAACAACCGCGTTAAATCAACCAACGATATCGAGCTCAAGGATCGCCTTGTAGCCATCAACCGTGTGACCAAGGTCACCAAGGGCGGCCGTACATTCACCTTTGCAGCCATAGTCGTAGTCGGCAACGAAGACGGCATCGTCGGCTGGGGCCTCGGCAAAGCCAATGAAGTGACCGCTGCCATCGCCAAGGGCGTGGAGGCAGCCAAGAAAAACCTTATCCGCGTGCCCATCCACAAGGGCACCATACCCCACGAGCAGGAAGCCAAGTTCGGCGGCTCTCGCGTAATCCTCAAGCCTGCCGGTCAGGGTACCGGTGTGAAGGCCGGTGGTGCTATGCGTGCCGTGCTCGAGAGCGTGGGCATTACCGACGTCCTTGCCAAGTCCAAGGGCTCGTCTAACCCCCACAACCTCGTCAAGGCTACCATCGCAGCTCTCGGCGAGCTCCGTTCTCCGGCCCAGGTGGCCCAGAACCGCGGAGTATCACTCGAGAAGGTGTTCCACGGCTGATAAAAGAAACCGCCGCATGCAATCTCCTGTCCGCCACTGTGGCGGACAGGAAGGAGCAGCGGGTTTCGCCACTTCCACCATTGATTTATAATCACTCTCCTCTCTAACTTACCATCTCAATCATGGCACAGATTAAAATCACACAGATAAAGAGCCGTATCAAGGCTCCCAAGGTGCAGAAAGAGACTCTTGACGCCCTTGGCATCCATAAGATGCACCACTCGGTCATCAAAGAGGATACCCCCTCAATCCGAGGCATGGTCAACCGTGTTCGCCACCTCGTAGAAGTAACCAACGTATAAATTAAACCCCCAGAAACATTAACTCAAAGTTATGGACTTAAGCAATCTCAAACCTGCCGTTGGTTCTGTCACCCGTAAGACCCGCATCGGTCGTGGTCCCGGCTCAGGCAAAGGCGGCACATCTACCCGCGGCCACAAGGGCGCGAAATCTCGTTCAGGCTATTCACGCAAGATCGGTTTCGAAGGCGGTCAGATGCCCCTCCAGCGCCGTCTCCCCAAGTTTGGCTTCAAGAATATCAACCGTGTAGAGTACAAGGCCATCAACATCAGCACTCTCGACGAGCTCGCTGCTGCCAAGAACCTTGAAAAAATCGGTATTGAAGAACTCCGCGAAGCTGGCTTCATCAACCGCCGTCAGCTCGTGAAAATCCTCGCCAACGGCACTATCTCTCACAAAATCGCTGTCGAAGCCAACGCTTTCTCTGCTGCCGCACAGGCCGCCATTGAAGCTGCCGGAGGCTCGGTAACGAAAATCTAATACCCCCACCCCCGATGAGTTTTATCCAAACAGTAAAAAACATATGGACCATCGAGGAGCTGCGCAAGCGCCTGCTGGTGACCCTGCTGCTGGTACTTATCTACCGCCTGGGTTGCTACGTGGTGCTTCCCGGCATCCGTCCTGAGGACCTCGAGGCTCTCAGCCGCTTCACCAACAAGAGCGGCCTGATGCAGCTGCTCGACATGTTCTCGGGCGGTGCTTTCAGCCAGGCCTCGATTTTCGCCCTCGGTATCATGCCCTACATCACGGCTTCGATCGTGATACAGCTCCTCGGCATGGTGCTCCCTTCGTTCCAGAAGATGCAGCGTGAGGGCGAGAGCGGACGCCAGAAGCTCAATCAGTACACACGTTATCTGACAGTGCTGATTCTGCTCCTCCAGGGCCCTGCTTATCTGGTCAACCTCAACGTGCAGGTCACCAGTGCCGGCGGCATGGCCGCTCTCGGCTTCTGGAGCATCGTCTACCTGACTGTAATCCTTGCCGCAGGCTCCATGTTCATCATGTGGCTCGGCGAGCGCATCACTGACCGCGGTATCGGCAACGGTATCAGCTTCATCATCCTCGTAGGTATCATCGCCCGTCTCCCGGGAGCATTGTTCTACGAGTTCACAAGCCGTCTCCCGGGTTCCACCGGCAGCCAGGGCGGTCTGGTGATGTTCATAATCGAGCTTCTGCTCCTCTTTGCTGTCACCATCGGTGCAGTGCTGCTCGTGCAGGGCACACGCAAGGTGCCCGTGCAGTACGCCAAGCGCATCGTCGGCAACAAGCAGTATGGCGGAGCTCGCCAGTACATCCCCCTCAAGGTCAATGCGGCCGGTGTGATGCCTATCATCTTCGCTCAGGCGATTATGTTCATCCCCATCACCATCGCCGGATTCGGCTCTGCTGGCGATGCCACACGCGGCTTCTTTGCAGCGTTCAGTGACATCAACGGATTCTGGTACAATCTCGTCTACTTCCTGATGATTGTCGCATTCACATACTTCTACACTGCCATCACAGTGCGTCCGCAGCAGATGGCCGAGGACATGAAGCGCAACAACGGCTTCATCCCCGGCGTCAAGCCCGGCAAGAAGACTGCTGAATACCTCGACAGCATCATGTCACGCATCACCCTCCCCGGCTCGATATTCCTCGGCATCGTGGCCATCCTCCCTGCATTCGCCCGTTTCTTCGGCATCAGCCAGAATTTCGCGCAGTTCTTCGGAGGAACATCGCTGCTGATTCTTGTCGGAGTAGTGCTTGACACCCTCCAGCAGATCGAGAGCCATCTGATGATGCACCACTATGACGGCCTGATGAAGGACGGCAAAATCAAAGGCCGCACCACAGGCAGCGCATATTGATGTCCCCATCCGTCAGTCTACCGCTAACCACCACACACACTCAACTCTAAACTGATACATCACCCCATTATCTGCTCACTATGATATTTCTGAAGACACCTGAAGAGATGCAGAAGATGCAGGCAGCTTGCACACTCGTGAGCGACACACTTGGCGAAGTGGCCAAGTGGGTCGCCCCGGGAGTGACTACCCGCAAGCTTGACAACGTAGCACGCGACTACATGCTCGACAACGGCGGCAAGCCCGCTTGCCTCGGCTATGGAGGCTTCCCGGCCACGCTGTGCATCGAAGTCAACGAAGTAGTGGTCCACGGATTCCCCGGCCCCTACACCTTGCAGGAAGGTGACATAATCGGCATAGACACCGTGGTGGAGCTTGACGGTTTCAACGGCGACATGTGCTACACATTTCCTGTAGGCGATGTCGACGACAAAGTAATGCAGCTCCTGCGTACCACCAAGGAAAGCCTTTATGTAGGCATAGAAGCCTGTCGTGAAGGCCGACGCATCGGTGACATCTCCAATGCCGTGCAGACCTATTGCGAACGCCGTGGTTACACCGTGGTGCGCGAGATGTGCGGACACGGCATAGGACGCAAGATGCACGAAGACCCCGAAGTCCCCAACTACGGGCGCCGTGGCACCGGACCCGTCATCAAAAACGGCATGTGCATCTGCATCGAACCGATGATCAACCTCGGCTCACGCAACATCATAATAGGCCACGACGGGTGGACATGCACCACACGTGACCGCAAACCCTCGGCCCATTACGAGCATACCGTGGCCATCATCGACGGAGAGACCCGGGTGCTGACATCCTTTGAGCCTATACAGCAGGCTCTCGGTGACAGATTCATCTGACAGTCATCCCCCCTGGCAACGCGCAGCAGACAGCCGCATCACAGAAACTAAACTTTACCCCACAAAACATAACCGGGCGCAAGCCCACAAAGCAATTTATGGCAAAACAAGCAGCAATCGAACAAGACGGCGTGATAGTCGAATCACTCAGCAACGCCATGTTCCGTGTGGAACTTGAAAACGGACATGAAATCACCGCCCACATCTCGGGCAAGATGCGCATGCACTACATCAAGATTCTCCCCGGTGACCGCGTCAGAGTGGAGATGTCACCCTACGACCTTTCCAAAGGACGTATCGCGTTCCGCTACAAGTAACCGGCCTCTCAGGTGGCCACAAGCCATAAACCGCAACCTCAACAGACAAGTTTAACAGTCTCAACCATAACATACACAATGAAAGTAAGAGCCTCTATCAAGAAGCGCAGCGCCGACGACAAGATCGTTCGCCGCAAAGGCCGCTTGTACGTGATTAACAAAAAGAATCCTAAAAACAAGCAACGTCAAGGATAATTTTATTACTTTTGCAAAATATTTTCATAGCTAAGTAAATATGGCAGTACGTATCGTGGGAGTTGACCTCCCCCAGAATAAGCATGGCGAAATCGCCTTGACCTACATCTTCGGCATCGGCCGGAGCGCAGCCAAGTCTATTCTTGACAAGGCAGGTGTCGCCCGCGACATCAAAGTTATGGACTGGACCGACGACCAGGCCGCTAAAGTACGTGAAGTTATCCAGGCCAACTACAAGGTCGAGGGTGACCTCCGCAGCGAAATCCAGCTCAACATCAAGCGACTGATGGACATCGGTTGCTATCGCGGCATCCGTCACCGTATCGGACTTCCCGTGCGCGGTCAGTCTACCAAAAACAACGCCCGTACTCGCAAGGGTCGCAAGAAGACCGTTGCCAACAAGAAGAAAGCAACTAAATAATTCATAATTACAACATGGCAAAAAAGACAGTCGCAGCAAAGAAGAGAAACGTCAAAGTCGGCGCAGACGGCCAGCTTCACGTTCACTCATCTTTTAACAACATTATCGTGTGCTTAGCCAACAGCGAGGGTCAGGTGATTTCCTGGTCGTCGGCTGGTAAGATGGGCTTCCGCGGAAGCAAGAAGAACACACCCTATGCTGCCCAGATGGCAGCTCAGGATTGCGCCAAGACCGCATATGATCTCGGCCTCCGCAAGGTTAAAGCTTATGTCAAAGGACCCGGCAACGGTCGCGAAAGCGCTATCCGCACCGTACACGGCGCAGGTATCGAAGTGACCGAAATCGTGGACGTAACTCCGCTGCCCCACAACGGCTGCCGTCCTCCCAAGCGTCGCCGCGTCTAATCTCCCCTTATCTTCTCAACAAGATAGCTAATAACCCCTATTTATATCTTCTGAGACCACTCATCCGACGGTAAAGGCCTCCTCTGCGCACCCCGCGTGTGCGTGACGGCCATCAGATGCCCAGCTGGCATCGCGGCGTAGCGGCTGACCATCGAGACGACGAAAGTGCCTTGAACGTGAAATTATGACTGCAACAGCGCACCGCATCCATGGCGCGTGATTACATGTCTTGATAGAAATATCCTCTTAATTGTTGCAGTCGCGGCTGCACTAAAAGGCAACTCCGTCTCACGATCCTTTACCACAGTAATGACAGGAATGGCACCGGCAGCACTCCGCTGAAAGCAAGCGACAAGGCTCCGCCACCGCCGATGACTAATCTCAAATCTTAACCAACCCATCAACAATGGCAAGATACACAGGACCTAAATCCAAAATCGCTCGCAAGTTTGGTGAACCCATCTTTGGCGAAGACAAAGTGCTCGCTAAGAAAAACTACGCGCCCGGTCAGCACGGTCAGAACAAGCGCCGCAAGACCAGTGAGTATGGTGTCCAGCTTCGCGAAAAGCAGAAGGCCAAGTACACCTACGGTGTGCTCGAACGCCAGTTCCGTAACCTCTTCGAGAAGGCTTCACGCATGAAAGGTATTACCGGTGAGCTCCTCCTGCAGCTCCTCGAAAGCCGTCTCGACAATGTCGTATATCGTCTGGGCATCGCTCCTACACGTGCCGCTGCCCGTCAGATTGTCCTCCACCGCCACATCACTGTCAACGGTGAGGTAGTCAACATCCCCTCATATCAGGTCAAGGCCGGCGACGTAGTCGGTGTCCGCGAAAAAGCCAAGTCGCTTGAGGTGATTGCTGACGCTCTTGCTGGCTTCAACCACAGCAAGTATCCCTGGATCGAGTGGGACGAGAGCGCCAAAGCTGGCCGCTTCCTCCATGTCCCGACCCGCGAGGACATCCCCGAAAACATCAAGGAGCAACTTATCGTCGAGTTGTATTCTAAGTAATCAATCTTCTAATAATACGATCCTCAATGGCTATATTAGCATTTCAGAAACCTGACAAAGTCTTGATGCTCGAAGCCAACAATACGTTTGGCAAGTTTGAGTTCAAGCCTCTTGAGCCGGGCTATGGCATCACCATCGGCAACGCTCTTCGTCGCATACTACTCTCAAGCCTCGAAGGCTACGCTATATCGACCATCAAAATCGACGGTGTACGCCATGAGTTCGACACCATCCCCGGTGTCAAGGAAGATGTCACAAACATCATCCTCAACCTCAAGAAGGTAGACCTCAAGCAGACAGTAGAAGACGCTGAGGCCGAGAAGGTGTCAATCACCGTGTCAGGGACGGAGGTGTTCAAAGCCGGCGACATAGGCAAGGCGCTCACCCACTTTGAGGTGCTCAACCCCGACCTCGTCATATGTCATTTGGATCCTGACGCAACATTCAACATCGAGCTCACAATCAACAAGGGCCGCGGTTGGGTCCCTGCCGAGGAAAACGCATCGCCCAACGATGCCATCGATGTCCTCGCCATCGACTCCATCTACACTCCTATCAAGAATGTGAAGTACACCGTTGACAACTTCCGCGTTGACCAGAAGACCGACTACGACAAACTCACGCTTGAGATTACCACAAACGGCTCCATCCATCCCAAGGATGCCCTCAAAGAGGCCGCCAAAATCCTCATCCACCACCTGATGCTCTTCTCTGACGAGAAAATCACTCTCGAGACTCCCGAGACATCCGATGACGAGGAATTTGACGAAGAAGTGCTCCACATGCGCCAGCTCCTCAAGAGCAAGCTCGTGGATATGGACCTCTCAGTCCGCGCTCTCAACTGCCTCAAGAGCGCCGAAGTCGAGACTCTCGGCGAACTCGTGGTATTCAACAAGAATGACCTCCTAAAGTTCCGCAACTTCGGCAAGAAGTCACTCACAGAGCTTGACGAACTCCTTGCCAATCTGAACCTGTCGTTCGGAATGGATATTTCTAAGTATAAACTCGACAAAGACTAATCACTGACGATGAGACACAATAAGAAATTTAACCATCTTGGCCGCAAGAAGGCTCACCGCGAAGCCATGCTGGCCAATATGACCATATCGCTTATCATGCACAAGCGCATCAACACCACCCTGGCCAAGGCCAAGGCTCTGCGCATGTATGCTGAGCCGCTGATCAACCGCGCCAAGGACGATAACATGTCCAACCGCCGCCTCGTGTTCAGCTACCTCCAGAACAAATATGCTGTCACCGAGCTCTTCCGCGAAATCGCACAGAAGATCGGCGACCGCCCCGGAGGCTACACCCGAATCCTCAAGACCGGCAACCGTCTCGGCGACAACGCCCAGATGTGCTTCATAGAGCTCGTTGACTACAACGAAGCTATGCTCAAGGCTAAGGACGAGAAGAAGACCGGCCGCACACGCCGCTCCCGCAAGTCTTCAAAGCCCGCTGCCGCTCCTGCCGAAGCTCCCAAAGCAGAGGAGGCTCCCGCAGCAGCCGAAGCACCTACAGCCGAGTAATCAGCCAAAGGCTACAAACCACAACCGAGAGGCCTGTCCGCACATCCGCGTACAGGCCTCTCCTGTCATACTCTTGTGGTAGGGAAATGCCATATGTCACTAACTTAAGCAGTCGTTAATGCTTAAATGACGTTCTTATGTAGTAGGGATATGTCACAATGCTGTTTAATTAACGTGAGTTCGATATAAGCAATCAGAACAAAGTCAATTGATTGTCAGGGACGA
>UQDU01000018.1 GCA_900539915.1 uncultured Bacteroidales bacterium
ATTTAATCAAAAGATACACCACTCAGGATTTAATTTTTGTTATTAAACACCCTCTTATAAGTCTTATAAAATATATTCCGAGTATAAAGTAATCCCGGTTCCGCAACCGATGCGGAGCCGGGATTCTCATCCATTATTATTTATGTACAGACGGGCGTATTGATTAGAATACGTAGCCGAGAGTCACCTTGAGGTTGCCGGTGCTGACTTTGTATGTCTCGCTTTCGCCGTCATATGTGTACTTGTGGCTGTAAGCAGGGATGAAGTCTGTACCGTACTGTACGCCGAGGTAGATGGGCTTGTACTGGAAGCCTACACCTACATGCCAGCCCATCTGGAAGCGGTTCCATGTCTCGTCGTCACCGTCCATGGCATCTTCGGCAGAGTCGAATACGCTGATCCAGTCACCTTCGAGGTCGCTCTTGCTGTAGCCTATCTGAGAGAGGACGTCATCGGGTATGTTGGTGTCGACTTTATTCTTGAAGCGGGTAGAGAAGTGTACCTTGAAGTTGAGGCCGAGGTAGGGGGCGATGGAGAAGTCTTCGCCTGCGGCAAACTTCCATGCAACATTGACAGGAACCTGCATGTTGATGTCACTGTAGTTACGCTTGTCCTGGAACCAGTAACCTGCAGCTTCTTCCTTGTCGCCTTTCTTGCTTCCGAAGTTGAAGTCAAGGTTAAGACCGGTCTCGATGTAGAGGGGAAGACTTGAGCTTACGCTGAAGCCGTGGATGTAGTCGATGCCGATACCGTTGAGGCCGAAATTGAGGTCGCTGTGATTCTTGCCGTAAGCATCGTTGAATCCGTAGTGGGTGTTGTTGTACGAGATGCCGATACGGTTATAGTCCTTGATGTCGCTGGCTGACAGTGCTGAGTCAGAAGCGCGCTGAGCTGAGAGTGACATTACGCAAGCTGCGCAAGCCATGGTTAAGATAACTTTTTTCATAACTCTGAATTTTTTAAATAGATTGGGTTATCAGTTAAATGTGGAATTGTGATTTGTCAGAGGTTGAAATCCATCTGCCATACGTTGTACAGACCCTTCTTGGCTGTGCCTCGCTCGGATACGAAGTAAATTGTCTTGCCATCAGGAGCCCATATGGCGGAGAGGTCGTTGCCTGGATGGAAAGTCAGCTGTGTGAGCTGGGAGCCGTCGGTGCGTACTGCGAATATGTCAGTGTTGAGGTCTTTGTGCTTTTCAGAGCGTGATGTTCCTGTGACGAGGAGCCACTTGCCGTCGGGGCTGAGCTGGGGAGTCGTGAAGCTGCGGTCAGGCAGACCTAAAATCAGCTCTTCAACGCCGGTCTTGAGGTTGAGTCGCCAGATTTCGCTCTCTTTCTTGTCGGTGAACCGTGCGCAGTAGACCACGTCCTTGTCACGCGGATCCAATACGGGCGACATGCCTCGGGAATAGTTGGAAAACAGATTGTTTTTGCGGTCCCAGCTCCACAGCGAATATGCTCCGAAGCCTTCACCGCGGTGGAAGTAGATGAAATTGTTGTCTTTGGTCATCTGGCCGGCAAAGTCGTTGTCGGTGCCGTTTGACACCTGACGCACCACATTGCCCTGCACTGCGTCTACCAGGTATATGCCGTAGTGACCGCTGCGCCACTCCGTGAAGCATATCGTAGAGCCGTCGGGGCTGAGTGTGAAGTCGCGCACGTTGGTGCGGAAAGTACGTTGTACGCTTGATCCTCCGCGACGGGCATCTTTGACCATCACGTTGGTTGTGCCGTTCTTGTTGTTGATATAGGCTAATCTTTTGCCGTCGGGGGTGATGGCTATCTGGGGATTTACCCACCAGTCTACCTGGCTGCCTTTACCTCCGCCAAATTTGAAGAAACTTTTCTTGGCAGGGAATACAGAGCTGACCTGGTCGGCATCTTCGGTGATACGTTCAAATTTCACACCGCCTTCTTCGGGTACAGATACTATTGAATAGTCTATCTTAGCACTGCTTGCGGTCAATGCCAGCGTGGCTGCAATTCCAGCGAGGACCATGCTTCTGATGTTATTCATCCTATGTGTTTTTATTGTGATTGGTTATAATTAGATGCGTATAAGTGTCTTTTAGACTTCCGATTTTATATTTCACTCACAAATACACACATTTGTTAGCAAATCGCTCCCCCCCTAAACATAAATTATGTTAAAATATGCCAATCAGATTGAGTTAAAGATTTTAATGACCCTAAAGGCCTTAATGACTTGATTATGCCTATTGCATAAAAAATCGGCTCCGCAGTTGCTGCGGAGCCGATATGATGTGTATTTGCCAGTGGGGCTGGTGATTAGTCCTCGTTGAGGTTGACGCGCTTGAATGATACAGCTACGAGACCCTTCTGTGACTTCTCGAGGAACTGGCCGATGGTCATGGTTGCGTCCTTGACGTATTCCTGTTCCATGAGGCATGATTCCTTGAAGAATTTGTTGAGACGACCCTTGGTGATGTTCTCGATCATCTGCTGGGGGAGGTTTGCGGCTTTGGCCTCAGATGTCTCCTTGATGATCTGGCGAGCCTTGTCAGCGTCTTCCTGTGTGATCCAGCCCTTGGCCATGTTTGACTCGATGTGAGCCTCAGAGTCAACGTGGGCAGGATTGATGCCGGCCTTCTTGAGGGCTGCTTCAACAGCCTTCATAACCTGCTCTTCCTTGGTCTTCTCGATGGCTACGTTGCGTTCGCTTTCGATGATGTTGGCCGGTACGCTGTCGCGGTCCACGGCTACGGGGTTCATTGAAGCTACCTGCATGGCTACGTCACGACCTACCTGATAGTCAACATCGGGGAGGTTGAAGCCTACGATGGTCGAGAGCTTGTTGCCCTGGTGGTTGTAAGATGTCACAGATGCAGCCTCGATGCACTCATATGCACCGATTTCCATCTTTTCGCCGGTCTTGCCTACCTCTTCTACGATGAGGTCGTCGACTTTCTTGCCGTCTATGGCGAGAGCCTTGAGTTCGTCGAGGCTCTTGACCTTGTTGGCTACCGCTGCATCGAGGAGCTTCTGGGTGAGGGCTACGAAGCCGGCGTTTTTGGCCACGAAGTCAGTCTCACACTTGAGAGCCACGATGGCGGCGAAGCCGTTTTCATGCTTTGCGAGCACGCAGCCTTCAGATGCCTGACGGTCTTCGCGCTTTGCTGCTACAGCCTGACCCTTCTTGCGGAGGATTTCTACAGCTGCTTCTATATCGCCGTTGGTCTCGGCGAGTGCTTTTTTGCAGTCCATCAGGCCAGCGCTTGTGAGGTGGCGCAGCTTGGTGATTTCTGCCATTGTTACTGCCATAGTAGTGGGGAGATTTTAATGATGAAGGAGTGTCGGAGCCCGACACTCCTTCAGGTTAGACGATTGTTAGTGGGGTGATAGGGATGATTACTCTGCTGCCTCGGCCTTGGGAGCTTCAGCGGCTTCATCCTTGCGCTGTACGCGACGACGCTCGCGCTTGGGAGCTGCCTCGTCAGCCTGCTCTGCAGCAGCCTGAGAGTCGGCTTTCTCTACTTTGCGTTCTTCGAGGCCCTCGTTGATGGCGGCGCATACGGTGTCAAGGATGAGTTCGATTGACTTGCTTGCGTCGTCGTTGGCAGGGATTACGAAGTCCACGTTTGTAGGATCGCTGTTGGTGTCGACCATCGCAAACACGGGGATGCCCAGACGGTTGGCCTCAGCTACTGCGATATGCTCCTTGCATACGTCGATGACGAAGAGGGCAGAGGGGAGGCGGTTGAGGTCAGCGATAGAGCCGAGGTTCTTCTCGAGCTTTGCACGCTGGCGTGTGATCTGGAGTTTCTCGCGCTTTGAGAGGTTGTCAAATGTGCCGTCTTTCGACATCTTGTCGATTGAAGCCATCTTCTTGACAGCCTTGCGGATGGTGGGGAAGTTGGTGAGCATGCCGCCGGGCCAGCGTTCGATCACATAGGGCATGTTGATTGACTGGGCTTTGTCGGCTACTACCTGTTTGGCCTGTTTTTTGGTTGCGACGAAGAGAACTTTCTTGCCGCTTTTTACGATATTCTTCAGAGCAGCAGCAGCTTCGTCGAGCTTGGCGGCTGTCTTATAGAGGTCGATGATGTGGATACCGTTGCGCTCCATGAAGATATAGGGCGCCATTGCAGGATTCCATTTGCGTTTGAGGTGGCCGAAGTGGCATCCTGCTTCGAGGAGTTGGTCAAATGTTGGTGTTGACATTCTGTTGTTGGTTGGTGGTTTACGTTCTTCTGATTTATACAACCCGGGAGTAGGGAACGCAGGTCCATCTCGGGGGTTTAGATACTAAACACGTTGCTATTCAAGCAGCATCTTCATGCGCTGAGTGCAGATGCAGTGCGTAAATACCATGGGGCGGCGCAGATGCCGCCGGGGCTGATATTAACGCTTGCTGAACTGGAAGCGCTTGCGTGCTTTGGGGCGACCGGGCTTTTTGCGTTCCACGGCGCGGGGGTCGCGGGTCATGAAGCCTTCGGCGCGGAGGGCAGCCTTGTCCTCGGGGTTGATTTTGACGAGGGCGCGGGCGATGGCGAGGCGCAGAGCTTCGGCCTGGCCTTTGTAGCCGCCGCCGTCAAGGTTGACCTTGATGTCATATTTCTCTGCAACATCGAGCTTGGTGAGAGGCTGCTTTACGATGTACTGCAGGATGGATGAGGGGAAATATACCTCAAGAGGGCGCTTGTTGATTGTGATGGTGCCGTTACCGTCCTTGACGATTACACGGGCCACTGCGGCCTTACGACGGCCAATTGCGTTGATTGTTTCCATGCCGTAGTGTTATTTGATGGTGTTGATGTCGATGACTTTGGGGTTCTGAGCCTGATGGGGATGCTCTGCGCCGAGATATACGTGCATGTTGCCGATGAGTGTGCGGCCCAGACGGTTCTTGGGGAGCATGCCTTTCATAACCTTGATGAAGAGGGGGTTGTAGCCGGCCTTGAGATGCTTGTTTTGGGCCTTCTTCATCAGAATCTCGGGAGTAGCTGTGCGCTGTCCGCCGGGATAGCCGGTGTAGCTCAGATATTCACGGTCAGTCATCTTCTTGCCAGTCAGGAGCACTTTGTCGGCATTGATGATGATTACGTTGTCGCCGCATTCTACGTTGGGTGAGTAGTAGGGCTTGTTTTTGCCACGGAGGATTTTGGCAACCTTTGAGCAAAGGCGACCGAGTACCTGGTCGGTGGCGTCAATCACTACCCACTCACGTTCGATGCTCTGGGCGTTGGGGCAGGGAGTCTTAAAACTTAAAGTATCCACTTTGTAAATGTTTAATTAATAGTTTGTTGGATGGGTCTGCCAGATGCACGTGCTCGGCCAAAAGCACATACATTGACATGCCCAAATGTTATTAATTGGACATAATCGGACTGCAAAGGTAGTGATTTTCTTCGGCTTATGCAATACCTGAGTGCTTGTGTCAGAACGAAAATTGCACCTGTAGATTCAGGATAAGGGTTGCAGCGGTGTTCCCTTGGGGGCTTTCTTGAGGCCCGTTGACAAAAGTGGGCTGTCTGTTGCTGTCATATTTGGCGGAAATTGCGTACCTTTGCAGTGCCTTTGGCCGTCTGAGCGGCTGCGGCAAATAAGTAGTAAATCATCCACATTCCATCCACACCCAATGCAAGAGAAGATTATCATCCTTGATTTCGGGTCGCAGACCACGCAGCTGATAGGGCGGCGTGTCCGCGAGCTCAACATGTATTGTGAAATCGTTCCCTACAACAAGTTTCCTGCCGATGACCCTTCGGTGATAGGAGTCATCCTCTCGGGCTCGCCGTTTTCTGTCTACGATGATAAGGCTTTCAAGATGCATCTTGAGGCTGTACGTGGCAAATATCCGGTGCTTGGCATCTGCTACGGAGCGCAATTCATAGCCTACGAGTGCGGAGGCACCGTAGAGCCGGCTGCTTCGCGTGAATATGGCCGCGCCCATCTGAGCTACATTGACCCGCGTAATCCGCTTTTCCGCGGCATACAGGCCGGCACACAGGTGTGGATGAGCCATGGCGACACTATCACATCTGTACCTGAGTCATTTGAAGTCATAGCCTCGACCGACCATGTCAAGGTGGCTGCTTATCAGATTAAAGGTGAAAAGACATGGGGCGTGCAGTTCCACCCCGAGGTCTATCACTCCATAGCCGGTACGGACCTGCTCAAGAATTTCGTCGTGAACATCTGCGGCGGCAAGCAGGATTGGAACGCGGCATCATTCATAGATTCCACTGTGCAAGCTTTGCGCGAGCAGCTTGGCGATGACAAGGTGGTGCTCGGTCTCAGCGGCGGTGTAGACTCGTCGGTAGCAGCGGTGCTCCTCAACAAGGCCATCGGCAAGAACCTCACCTGTATCTTCGTGGACCATGGCATGCTCCGCAAAAACGAGTTCAAGAATGTGCTCCACGATTATGAGTGCCTCGGCCTCAATGTAATCGGCGTGGATGCTTCCGAGAAGTTCTTCAGCGAATTGGCCGGTGTCACCGATCCCGAGCGCAAGCGCAAGATAATAGGCAAGGGCTTCATTGACGTATTTGACGAGGAGGCCCACAAGATTTCCGATGTCAAGTGGCTGGCGCAGGGCACCATATATCCTGACTGCATAGAATCACTGTCAATCACCGGCACGACCATCAAGAGCCATCACAATGTAGGCGGTCTGCCCGAGAAGATGAATCTCAAACTTTGCGAACCGCTGCGTCTCCTTTTCAAGGACGAGGTGCGAGCCGTGGGCCGCGAGCTCGGCATGCCCGAACATCTCATCAATCGTCATCCCTTCCCCGGCCCGGGTCTGGCAGTGCGCATACTCGGTGACATCACGCCCGAGAAAGTGGCAGTTCTTCAGGAGGCCGACGACATATTTATCCAAGGTCTGCGTGACTGGGGGCTGTATGACAAGGTATGGCAGGCCGGTGCAATCCTGCTGCCGGTGCAGAGCGTAGGAGTCATGGGCGATGAACGCACATATGAGCGTGCCGTAGCCCTGCGTGCTGTGACCTCCACCGATGCCATGACCGCCGACTGGGCGCATCTGCCTTACGACTTCATGGCCAAGGTCAGCAATGACATCATCAACAAGGTCAAAGGCGTCAACCGCGTCTGCTACGACATCTCCTCCAAGCCGCCGGCAACCATAGAGTGGGAGTAATCAAGCCTCATAGCAACCCCACTGAGCTATAGCCAAATACACCCCATCGGAGCAATCCACACGGATTGATACCAGTTACTTACAAGCAATCCACGGTTAACTCGCTGAGTCAGCCGTGGATTCTCTTTTTGCCCGTTTTGGGAGAAACATCCCCGCTATTCGTCCCCGAAATAGGAAAACGCTGGAAGAAATAATTGTTGGTAAAAATGACAGCGGCATTGCCTTGGAGCGGTGCCGCTGTTTTACTTATATCTTCTATGCCTGACAGAATCGACGATTGTACATGCCTATGGGATTAAGATTGGGTAGCCTAATGCGCCTTGGCGGATGGTTAGGGGCATGTGGCTGCCAGGGCGGGCTCTGCGGTAGTAGTTTGAGGATACTTTCAGTTTGAAATCTTCCCGGCCGTTTTCGGGACGGAAGGTGACGTAACGGGTGGAGGCTCCACGTGTGTAGTTTGTGTGCTTTTCTACGATGAAGCACTCTACCGTGTATGGTTGGGTGCGAGACGGCAGGTAATAGTTGAGTGCGGCGATGCTCTCAGGGATGAAGAGGAAACAGGCGAGGATGATGAAACCGATGCCTGCGAGTATCTCGCTGGCGTATGTGGAGGCTGTCATTGTAGCTTTGTGACGACGGAAACGCAGTGTGAGGAATATGGCCGCCGCTATGATTGTAGCCCCATAGACAGCCGGATGAAGCTCCAGATAGATGGTACGGTTAAGTATCTTCATCAGATACAGGGCACCGACGGCTGCCAGTACGAAGGCTATGTAAGAGGCGGTCTTCTTTATTACGTTGCGAGCTTTGGGATTCATCAGTGTTAGAGAGGATCACAAATTTAATAAGCGATATGCCGTCGCGTAGGTGGGTCGGGCATATCGCTTATAGTTGACGTTATCTGTGATGCGTTATCAGTGGGAGGAGAGGGCGCATGATTTGCACTTCTCCGATATTTCGGTGAAGAAGTCGTTGCCCTTGTCATCCACGAGGATGAATGCAGGGAAGTCCTCTACTTCAATTTTCCAGATGGCTTCCATGCCGAGCTCAGGATATTCGAGCAGTTCTACCTTCTTGATAGAGTTCTGGGCAAGCACAGCTGCTGGTCCACCTATAGAACCGAGATAAAAACCTCCATGCTTGTGGCATGCGTCAGTCACTTGCTTTGAGCGGTTGCCCTTGGCAATCATCACCATGGAGCCTCCAGCAGCCTGGAACTGGTCTACGTAGCTGTCCATGCGGCCGGCAGTGGTCGGGCCGAATGAGCCTGATGCCATGCCAGAGGGTGTCTTGGCCGGGCCGGCGTAGTAGATGGGGTGGTCTTTGAGATACTGAGGCATCTCCTCTCCGCGGTCCAGACGCTCCTTGATTTTAGCGTGTGCGATGTCACGACCCACGATGATGGTGCCGTTGAGGCTCAGACGTGTGCTGACGGGATACTGGCTGAGCTGCTTGAGTATCTCGGGCATGGGACGGTTGAGGTCGACCTTGACCACGTCGCCTTCGCCGGCTTTGCGGTATTCTTCAGGGATGAGTTCGCCGGGGTTGGAATCCAGTTTCTCGATCCACAGGCCGTCACGGTTGATTTTGGCCTTGACATTGCGGTCAGCCGAGCAGCTGACACCGAGACCTACGGGGCATGATGCACCGTGGCGCGGCAGACGTACCACGCGGATGTCGTGGGCGAAGTATTTGCCTCCAAACTGGGCACCGAGACCTAATTTCTGAGCCTCCTTAAGCAGCTCTTTCTCCAGCTCGATGTCACGGAAAGCGTGGCCGAGCTCGTTGCCCTCGGTGGGAAGCGCGTCAAGATATTTTACTGATGCCTTTTTCACTGTGGCGAGGTTCATCTCGGCCGATGTGCCGCCGATTACAAACGCGATATGGTAGGGAGGGCATGCGGCAGTGCCGAGTGACTTCATCTTTTCCACAAGGAAGGGGATAAGTGTCTTGGGATTGATGAGGGCCTTGGTTTCCTGATAGAGGTATGTCTTGTTGGCCGAGCCGCCGCCTTTGGCTACAAAGAGGAAGTTGTATTCCATGCCTTCGGTAGCATGGATGTCAATCTGGGCAGGGAGGTTGCATCCGGTGTTGACCTCGTCATACATGTTGAGGGGTGCATTCTGAGAGTAACGCAGATTATCCTCGGTGTATGTCTGATATACACCCTTGCTGAGAAGCTCCTCGTCATCGGCTCCTGTCCATACTGCCTGGCCTTTGTTGCCGTGGATGATGGCAGTGCCGGTGTCCTGACAGAAGGGAAGCTGGCCCTTGGCTGCGACTTCGGCATTGCGGAGCATGGTGAGTGCCACAAATTTGTCGTTTTGGCTTGCTTCGGGGTCGGCAAGTATCTTTGCCACCATCTTGTTGTGTTCGCGACGCAGCATGAAAGCGTTGTCATGGGTGGCCTGGCGAGCCAATACGGTCAATGCTTTAGGGTCTATCACGAGTATCTCGTGACCGCCCCAGTTTTCTACCTTCACGTAGTCTGAGGTCAGATGGTAGTATTCAGTAGTGTCAGGTCCCAGAGGGAACATCTTCTGATACTTGAAAGGTTTTGTTGCCATGGTCGGTTAGTTATGATTGTTACTTCTTGAATAGAGTCAGGGGAGGATAAGTCTGATAAGTCTGATAAGTCTTATAAGAATTATAAGATTTATAGGAATTATGAGAGTTATGGAGCTGACTTAAGTCAGCTCTCCACAAATTTAGCGTTATTTTCTCAAACAAGCAACAATAAAGAAACCCCGGACTGTGATGTCCGGGGTTTCATATAAGGGATGAATCTGTATGGTCAGATTGGTCGTGTATCAGGCTCGGATTATACGCCCTGTAGCTTGAAGTTGATAGGCAGGGTGTACCATACGTTCACTGCGTGGCCGTTCATCTTGCCGGGGGTGAACTTCGGCAGAGACTTCACGACGCGGACTGCCTCCCTGTCGAGGTCGGGGTCCTTAGAACGTACAACCTTTACTTGACCGATAGAACCGGTCTTGGTCACGACGAACTGTACTACCACACGGCCCTGGATGTTGTTTTCCTGAGCCATGGCCGGGTAGCGGATATGCTCTGCCACATATTTGAGCAGGGCAGCCTCGCCGCCGGGGAATACAGGATTCTGTTCTACTATGTCAAATACCTTATTGTCATCAACGGGAGCCTTCTTTTCCTCGACTACAACCTCGTCCTTGTGTTCGCGGACTACGTTGAGGTCGTCGGTACCCTTGTCAAAGTCGCTGGCACCCACAGCTGTGGTGGTTTCCTTCATTTCGTCCTGGCTCTTGATTTCCTCCTTCACCTCGGCGTCGGCGGTAATCTTAAGCTCGGTGGCCTTCATGGTGTTGAGCACTTCTTCGGGGAGCACTTCAGGTTTCTGCTCCTCGACACGCTGCTGCTCCTCTTCCTGAGGTTCCTCTTCCTGAGCCTCTTCGGTGGCCATTTCGACCATCGCCTGCTCAGTCTGGTCCTCGGGACGGGCTGCGGCTTTCTCAATCACTGTGTTGACCAGCATGGCCAGAAGGGCCACTGCGGCTATGACTATGATGATCACAAGCATTGCACGGTTGTGGCGGGCGTCGCTCTTGGCACGCATCTCATATGCGCCGTACTCTTTGTTTTTTCCTTCAAAGATCAGGTCGCGCCACTCTTTTGATGAAAGATCTACATCTTTTGACATATTGCTTAGTGTGTCTTTTGTCGGGTTAATATATATCAGTCATCAATGTGCTTAGTTCTTACCGTTGGTAGCTATGTAATCGAGTATCATGGCTGAATCCACGGCATTGATGTTGTCAATCTGATAACGTGAGATCTGATTGATCTGCATCTCGTCAAGAGCTCCGATAAGGCTCTCCCAAGAAGCCTCGGGTGTAGCCTTGATGATGACTACGGGGCGTGTCAGGAGCGAGTCGTTACGGATTTCCTTGGCTTTTGCCTGATAGATAGAGTCGTTGATGTCTTTGTTGGGCGAGAACTTGCGGTCACGCCAGTCCTGCTTGAGGACATCAATTTTCTCGAGAACTTGCTTGTTACGTTCGTGCAAGATGCGGCGGATACCGCGCTGTGTCGCACCATCGTTGCCTAAGAAGGCTTCGCGCTGCAGCTTGTTGTTATCAAGCTTGCCGTCGTGATTTTCGTCAGCCACATCGGGCTTGCCTTCGTAGTAGTATACGATGTTGAGGGGACGTCCATCTTCGCCGTGACGGATTTTGCCTTCGGCATCACGCTCTGTGGCGAGGATGAGGGTTATCGCTTCTGATTCTTTAGCCTGTGACATCTGAGACTCCTCGACCTTCTCATTTGTAGGGAGAGAGATTTTGAGGGTCTGGGACTTAATCATGGTGGTACAGAGCATAAAGAACGTGATCAGAAGCATGTTCATATCCACCATAGGAGTGAAGTCCACGTGGATAGACATCTTCTTTTGGGCTCCTTTTTTCTTCTTTCCGCCCTTGTCTGATTGTTCTATCTGTGCCATAATGATTAATCTTGCTCAGTTTTAAGAGCCGTCATCAATGCGAAACGGTTCATTTTCAGTGACTGGAGGTTGTCGAGCACATGGTGCACGGTCTCATAGGGAGTGCCCTTGTCAGCCTTGACAGCGATGCCTTCGCCCTTCTTCATGGCGTTGGCTATGTTTTCATTGCCGCTGTTACGGATGGCACGCATCCATATCTGGAATTCGTTGGGCTTTGACATGTCCTTGTTGTCGTCGATAGGAATACCAACGCGCGGATTGGTCATGTCACCTATGATTTTGTCCTGTTCGGTCTGTGATTTGCTCAAGAACTCGTGAAGGTAGCTGAAAGGCACTCCGAACATGTTGATTTTGGAGAATGCCATTACATCGGCCTCGGTGAGCTCTACTTTCTTGGAGGGGTGGAGTTTGTTATACTCGTTAACGGCCTCGCGGATGATTGATTTGCGCATTTCCTCGGTACCCCATTCTTCAGGGTTGTTGGTAAGGTCGGCCTCACCGGCTACCGAGATAAATACTTTTCCTTCGGGGCTGACGAGGATGGATGCCAGGTTGGCGGTAGGCACCTTCTCCTCTGACACTGACGACGGGGTCATCACTGTTACGGGCTCCTTCTGAAGGAAGGTAGAAGTCAACATGAAGAAAGTAAGCAAAAGAACAGTCACGTCACTCATCGCGGTCATGTCGATGAGAGTGCTCTTCCTTTTAATTTTTACTTTTCCCATATTACTTTGAGTTGCTGATTTTTAGGAGATTATCGTTTGTTGAAAAAATCTTTGGCTTAAAGCAACGGGATTAGTGTGTAGCTGCAAATGTCTGCACGATTGAGAAGCCGATCTCGTCGATAGCGTAGGTCAGGTTGTCAATCTTGTTGGTGTAGAAGTTGTAAGAGATTACAGCGAATGCACCGGTGGCGATACCGAAGGCGGTGTTGATAAGGGCCTCAGAGATACCGGTTGACAGCTCGGTTGAGTCAGGAGCACCAGAAGCAGCAAGTGCCTGGAATGACTTGATCATACCGATTACAGTACCGAGAAGACCGACGAGAGTACCGAGGGTAGTCATGGTTGCCACGATGGGGAGGTTCTGCTGGAGAGCGGGCATCTCGAGAGCGGTAGCTTCTTCAACTTCCTTCTGGAGAGTAGCGATTTTCTGCTCCTTAGAGAGGACTGTGTTTTCGTCCATTTCCTTGTAGCGGATGAGGGCTGACTTAACGACAGCGGCTACAGAGCCTTTCTGCTTGTCACAGAGAGCCATAGCACCGTTGATGTCCTTCTTGGCGAGGCAAGACTTGACGGCAGCGACAAACTTGGTGATGTTGCCTTTGCCCTTGGCGCTTGAGAGTGAAATCCAACGCTCTACAGAGAGAACGATAACGGTGAGGAAGAGGGTCTGGAGGATAGGCACGATTACGCCGCCTTTGTAGATAGTACCCCAGATGTCGATGGGATGACCTTCTTCGAAGTGCATGTCATGTCCGAACCAGAAGATGAAGAGGAGAACGCAGACGATAAAACAAGCAACAATCACCAAGAAGGCGTTGCGGATACCGCGTACGTTGCTGACTTTCTCAGTCGTGGGTTTAGAGGGCTTTTGAGCTTCCATAGTTTTTAAATAAATACTGAAATAAAGAATTTAAGATGTTGTTGTTATTGGTTTACAGATTCGCTTTGTTAAGCAGGCAGTTTGTCGCCTCCTTGGTAGGAGAGTGGAGCGTTCATATCGGTCCGCAAGTGTCCATCTATCTGATAACACCGATGATGTAGGGGGGGTTAGGTTAGATGCAGCATGGTATATTGAACACTATTGCAAATTTAGTGCATTTTTATCATCTCGCAAAAAAAAACGCCGTCAATTTTAATCATTTTAGGCGCTGTGATATACTTTTCACTAAAAAACAAGAAGAAGTGCCGCCTTTTTGATGACAGCACCTCTTTTTTCTGTTGTGTCGGGTCTCAGACAAGATGTAGATAATGCGCTACAATGAATTCCTGTCAGGGATGCAGGTTGGATGCACGGACCATGAAGGTCTTGTTTACCGGGGCTTTGACCGCACATCTGTACTCAACTTTGAGAGTGGCTCCGGCACCGACTTTGCCACTGCCTGTGAAGTCAGTGACTGTGACCATCCCTGAAGCAGGGCGGCCGCCGGCCATGGCGTTGACCTGTCCGGCTGCAAATGTGAAGTTGTCACCGTCATACACGGCCGGGATGTCAGGAAACGACACTATCATAGCCGGCATGTTTTCGTAGCCCGGTATCTTGTAGTTGTTACATGTGATGGTCAGAGTCCTCTGGGCGAGGTTGAATTTGACGGTATAGGTGATGTCGCTTGTCTGCGATCCGTTGCTGTTCTCGAAATTGCCCTGGGTCTCGTTGATTGTGGTGGTGCCTTTGTAAGTGGCTTCCTGTTCGTAAGCAGGGTTGACAGCCGGAGCTGACGGTTCGTCGTCGTCGCTGCCGCATGATGTCAGCGAAACCGATGCCAAGCCGACAAATACTGCGGCGAGGAGTGTGTGGAGTCTTGAAATTTTCATGTTTATGTGTTTGGGGATTTTCGTGGCTGCAAAATTACACATTTTTCCGTGACTTGCCTAATCTATGGTGAGTCGCAGTGTGATGCCGCCACGTATTCCCTGGCCTTTCTGCACGAAGCGGTGTCCGATGCTGACGAAGCTGAACACGTTATAGTCGGTATCGGTCATGTTAGTGCACCAGGCTTCAGCCTCCCATCCCGGGTTGCCGCGCAGGATGACCGAGGCTCCGGGCACAAAGTAGAACGGCTGACGGTATTCATTGGCATCGTCCCAGTAGATTTCTCCTATCCCGCGGGTGTTGATATTGCATTCCAGCCCTTTCAGTGTCCCTGTGTGGAGCGGAAGCTGATAGCGCAGATTGGTCCACAAGGTGTTATGCGGTGCATAGGGCACATGGTTACCTTTGTAGTCGGCTATGCCGTTGTCAAACATCCGGAATCTGGCATCGGTCATGCCGTAGGCTACGTCCCAACGCCACCGGTCATTGATGCGCCACGAGACGCTGGCTTCAAAACCGATGCTGCGTGTGTGTCCGGCATTGGTCATCATGCGTCCTGTGGTGTTGCCGTTGGGAAACACGGTCAGCTGCTGGTCATAACAGTCAATCCAGAAAGCTGCAAGGTCGGCGTTAATCCGGGCATCGGGGATGTTGAGATGTGCACCTATTTCGTAGTTCCAGCTCCATTCGGGTTTATAACTGATGATTTCGTCTACGTCATACAGTTCGGCTATGCCTACGAGTGACATCAGCTTCTGCTGGAGGACATCGCTGAACATCTGAGTGTTGAAGCCTCCGGATTTGTAGCCCTTGGCCACATTGGCATACACGTTGCCAAGCCCTGACGGAAGGCGGTAGGTCAGAGTGAATTTAGGCAACAGCTGGGTGAACGATTTAGAGAGGTGGCCACGGTCGGCTATATTTACGATACACCTGTCATAGACCGAGGGGACTGCTCCGCCGGATAGGTCGTATATGGTGTAAGAGGTATGACAGCTGTTGTCATACGTAATGCCGGGGCGTTCATAGTCCAGGCGCAGCCCTGCTGACAGTGACCAGTTTCCGATATTGAGGGTGCTTTGGTGGTAGAGGGCCGCTCCGCGCATCGGTGTGTCAAACCTGCAGGAGAGGGGGAAGGTACGTTCGTCCCATATCATGGGGTAGTCGGGGAAATACTTGTTGGCATTGGCCTCGATAAGATTGGCTATGCCGTCGTCAAGGAATGTGACCGGAGCATCGGTGTGTGACGAACGATAGAACCCGAACAGGCCGCCGAGCCACTGGTATGTATTGCCGGCAACATTGCCGCGTGCTATGATGTCCTGGGTGATTATCCACTCATGCCGGCGTTGTGACAGGGTGAAGTAGGAGTCGGGGAGGAAATCATTGTCGAGCGTCAGATCGTCCTTGAGATACTGGAAGCTTGATATGCCTGTTATGCTGACATGCTCCGATGGCAGCCAGTTGATGGTAAGGCCGTCAGTCAGGGCAAACCTGTGGTAATAGCATGAATCGTTGTAGCTGATTTTGCCTGTTTTGACATATTCATACGGATAGCCGTTCTGCTCGTTGAGCTGCAATGCCGCCGTGTTTTCGAGAGTGAAGTTGCTGCGCGGATCCCATACGGTTTTCCACCGCAGTGTGCCGGCATTTTCAGAGCCGATGCGTGAGTTGTTGTATGTGTTGCGGTGATCGCCGGTGGTGTGGGTATACAGAGCGTTGATGCTCATGCCAAGCTGTGGCGACAACATGGAGTAATATCCGGCCGACAGTTTGGTCTGGAATGGGGCTGCAAATGAAGCTGCCAGCTTCCATCCTTGGAAATGTTTGGGCGAGAGGGTGTATATATTGACCACTCCGGCCATAGTGTTGCGGCCATACATGGTGCTTTGAGGCCCTCGCAAAATTTCGATTTTGCTTATGTCTGGGAGATCGAAATCGTAATTGTCCTTGTTGAGAAACGCGACATTGTCCACGTTGAGTCCTACTGCCGGCTGGTCTATACGTGCGCCGAGACCTCTGACGTAGATTGACGATGTGACTCTTGACCCGTAGTCGGGGACATAGAAATTGGGCACCAGTTGCGATGCCCCCTTGACCGTGGCGATATTCAGCCTGTCTATTTCCATAGTTCCGATAGTCGTGGAAGCCATAGGGGTAGAGCGCAGGTTGGATCCGCTTTTCAGAGCCGTGACATCTATTTCGTGCAGGTCCACCGAAAGCGAGTCGGGGAGCGACCCCGACGGCTCGGCCAACGCGGGATGGATGGTCGCGCATGCTGCAAGCAGTATTGTCGCAGCGGTCTTGCTTAAGTGGCTGTAGGTGGCGGAGATATGTGATGTCGTCATAGCCAGGCAAATGGTTTCAGATGCAGAATCTTGTGGATAAGCTGTATGATGTCTGCCAGGATACATGTGGGCATACGGTGGCGCATATATGTGATTTGATGTTCCCACAGGCCATGCAGATGTGACAATATGGAGCGGTCCGAAGTGCCGCCGGTGCGCATTGTGACCATTGTGCGGTCCAGGCGTTTGGTGGATATGCGCCCTTTGTAGAGACAGCGCACGAAAAATTCAAAATCACCTGCTATGCGGTACCTGATGTCATATTTGCCGAACCTGAGATATACGTTTTTACGGCAGTAGAATGATGGATGAGGGGGCTGCATCCCGAGAAGCATTTTCCAAGGGCGGAATCCTTTGGAGGGATAATAGCGGACGATGCGATTTTCAGCACCGGGGCGCACATAGTTGACATCGGCATATACGGCATCTGTTTCAGGGGATTCTTCAAATGCTGCTGCGATTACCGACAGTTCATCGGGGGAGGCGAAATAGTCATCGCTGTTGAGTATGCCTATAATGTCGCCTGTTGTGGCGTCAATTCCCTTGCTCATGGCATCATATATGCCGCGATCTGTGCCTGTAATCACTTTAAGGCAGTACCCTCTTGCTTCATACTTATGGCGGTATGACTCTACGATACTGACTGTGCCGTCAGCAGAATTGCCGTCAATGATGATATGTTCCACCGAGCCGTAAGTCTGGTCTAAAACGCTTTGCAGCGCCGACGTTATTACGGCGGCGCTGTCAAGCGTTGCTGTTATGACCGAGATTTTGACCGGCATGACTGTCAGATGTTATATGCTCTCACTGACTTATGCACATGAGGACATGTGTCACTCCTCCTTGATGTAGCTCGCGTATTTATGTCCGTAATAGCGGTGGCTGTAATATGAGTTTTTAACATCTACAGCGTTGAGGATTATTGCCATGTTGGGGTAACGGTTGTCATTATAGAGCTCCTGTATCTGGTGGAGGTCCGATTTCTCGAGCAGACCGGCTCTGATGACAATGATGGTCATATCGGTGAGTCGTCCGATAATCTGTGTGTCGGCGACTATATCGATAGGCGGACAGTCGATGATGATATAATCATAGTGTGCCTTAAGCTCGGTTATAAGCTGCTCGAATTTTGATGAATATAGCATCTCCGAGGGGTTAGGCGGAATGGCTCCGACAGGAATCATGTCAAGACCGTCAATACCGTCGACATTGTGTACGATGATGTCGTCGATTGATGCCTGGCCTATGATATAGTTTGATATTCCTTTGTGACCCGGACCCACGATCTTACTCATGATGCCTTTACGCATGTCAAGGTCTATCAGTATAGTCCGATGATTCTGTACGGAGAGTGATGTAGCGAGGTTGAGTGTTATGAAGGTCTTACCGGAACCCGGATAAAGCGAAGTGACCATCATCACTCTTATGTCGTCTTTGTGGGTGGTGACGCCTTGGGTGTTGCTTATGAAGTGGAAATTGGAGCGTACCACTCGGAAAGCTTCATTGATGGCATTACTGTTCTTCGGCCTGACAACGATGGAGCGGATGTCGGATTCAGGGTTGCGAGTCTGCAACAACCTGTTTTTGAGAGATGGTTTCTTGCCGTAGAACGGTATCTCACCGAGGTAGGGGATGGACATCTGTCCCAAGTCACGTCGTGTGCGCACCTTCGAGTCAAGATTCTTGATGATAAAGATGACTATAAGTGGGATGGCCAGACCAATAGCTAAAGCCATCAGGAGGCTTGACTTCTTCTTTGGTGCCACCGGAGCATCGGGGCCATAAGGACGGTTGATTATGCGGGTGTTGTAGGCCGTGTAGGCTTGAGAAAGTTCGTTCTCTTCACGCTTCTGGAGCAGGAAGAGATAAAGCTGCTCCTTGACTTTTTGCTGACGTTCTACCGACAGGAGGTATTTGGCTTGGCTCGGGCTGCGTATCAGGTCAGAAGTGCTTTTCGCTTCCTGCTGCTCCAGAGTACGCAAGGTGGTGTTGAGAGTCAACAGATAGTTGTCGATTGACTGCACCATGAGTTTCCGCATGGAATTGAGGGTATTTGTGCGGTCCTGTACCAGGGGGTTGTTGTCCGAAGAGGTCGCGAGCATGCGGTTACGCTCACGTACGATAGTGTTAAATTCGCCTATCTGTGATTCTACCGTTGTACCTTCTATGCCGGCAGGGTTGGGGAGCGGCTGGTCTAATGATGCGTTCTGAACCTCTCTGCGCAGGTATTTTACCAGAGATATACGGTTGTTGAGTTCAAGTATGGCATTCTGTGACTGCTGACGCATAGCCATGGCTCCACTTGCAAGCGATGAACCGTCGCCCATGAGATTCGAACTGCGGTAGTTGGATATATTGTTTTCAACATCACCCAGTTCCCCTTCAATCACACCGAGACGGTCAGTTATAAACTGAGAGGTAGCCTGTGCGGCCTGGTTGCGTTCGATGACAAAGCGCTGGTTGTAGACCTCAAGGAGAGTGTTGAGCACGTCTTCGGCACGTTGAGGAGACTCGTCAATCATCTTCAGGTCGATGATGGAGGTGGAAAATTCAGTCATGCTGAATGTAATCGCACCTGAAAAAGACCGTGCCAACGCTTCGGGTGTGGTATGGATGAAAGTTACAGGTTTGTCGATGTAGTCTTTTGTGAAATACTCAGTGGTGTTGATTCTAAAAGGACCTACCGGAGTCTTATATGTGCGTCCTACTTCACCGCTTAACTTAAGGTCTTCGGTATTTCCCGTGCCCCCTACGAAATCCGACATGATGAACTTCGTGGCCGAAACCATCGTGATGTTAAACGAGTAGTAGCCTTGCAGCTTCTTGTCTTCCGGTGCCATATTGACAGCCACTACCGGAGAATTATGGTAGAGGAGTTTGTTGTGGAGACCGTTTTTGACATAATACATGTTGTTGAGGTCCAGCGCTTCGACTACGTCTGTAAGCAGGCCGACGGACCGTATCGTGATCATCTCGTTGGCAAGGTCGCCGCTGTTGTTGTCGATACCGAGCGACGACAGGTCAGGCATGGATAGGGATCCCTTGCCGCTTTCCTCGGTCTTGAACATTACGGTGATGGCACGTTGGTACACCGGTTGCGTCTGTAGCAGCTTGTAAGAAGTATAAGCCACACATACGGCCACCGATATAACGAACCAATACCATTTTGACAGGAAATAGTGTAGTAGCTCTTTTATATTTATGTTGTCAGCCTGGCGTTTAGGGGCTGCTTGCACTTTTATTGCCATGACGGATTCCGTTAGGGTGTATTAGGAATGGAGATTGCTTATTTGGTCAGAGAGACGATAAGGGTGGCTATGCCTACTATAGTTGTGAAGGCCGATGCGTATATGAAAGGGTTTTTCCACTGGTTTTCGTTGATGGAGTATTCGCCGGTCTTCTTGCCGTTGGGCACTACGTATATAATGTCATTTTGCTTAAGGTAGTACACAGGGGAGTTGAAAATGTCTTTTGTGCGCATATCCACTCGTGTTGTGGTGCGGAGGCCGTTTTCGGTGCGGATTACATATATCTGGTCACGTTCGGCCGTTATGTTAAGGTCTCCGGCCATGGCAAGAGCTTCGATGATGTTGATTTGGTCGTCTAATATCGAGTACATGGAGCTGCCCGTATCGCCTATGATAGAGAAGTGGAGGTTGGCGAACTCTACTGTCACCACAGGGTCGGTCACATATTTGCCGTCGACAAGTTTTTTCTTGATGAACTCCGACGCTTCCTGGCGGGTCAGTCCTGCCACGTGAAGCTCGCCCAGTATCGGGAAGTCTATATTGCCCCGGTCATTAACGGTATATAGTCCAAGTCCGTTGTTTTGGTTGTTAGATGCCACGTTGCGACCCGACCGGGAGCCACCGCTCCGAGTGGTAAGGCCGGTACCGCGATCCATTGAAATCAGGTTGAACACTGACGCTACCTGTGGGTCGCTGCTTGACACTATTATGGAAATCTTGTCGCCTGGTTCAATGCGGATGTATTGCGGAGCTTGTGCGACTTCGGGGGTGTCAACGACCATGTCCTGGAAATACAGTACTTTCTCACGTGAATTGCATGCGGTCAATGCTATGGCGGCGGCGCCTATGAAAAGTGACTTGGTCAGTATCTTTTTTAGTGACATAACAAGAAGGAGTGTGTATGTGTGTGATGTTTCTGTGAATATACGGGTTTTATCTTATTTAATAACCTCACTGCTTGATTCCATCATGCTTGATATTGGGGATTATGGGTGTCTTTGATACGGGCTCCTCCTACAGATGACGGATGGGACGCAAGACGACTGCGTCTTTGGGCTAAGCTGTGACGATTGATTATTATGTTGAGTATGTAATTTCCTGTAAACACGGCGACGAGGTCTATTATGACAAGCCATGTGATGTTAAGATAGGCAGCCAGCAGGACATTGACCACAGTAAACACCAGGGATGCGAGCAGGATGATTATCATGGCATAACGCTGTCTCAGTCCACAGGCGAGAAGTTTGTGATGGATGTGGGTCATGTCGGGCGTAAACGGATTGTGGTGGTGGAGGATACGGTTGCCGAACACTCTCAGCACATCAAAACAAGGGATAATCAAGGGCGAGAATGCCACTACAAACATGTCATAGTGCCATAATACCTGAGGTATGCGCATGTTGCAGATGTGAAAGGCCATGAAACTCAACAGCAGACCGGTGGTTAGCGACCCGGTGTCGCCCATGAATATCTTCTTGTTGATTTTTGCGTCACCGAATACGTTATAATAGAAGAACGGTATCAGTGTGCCGAGTATGGCGCAGCATGCTATGGCATATATGATCTGGTCGGCGGCATAGAACACGACAGTATAAAGAATGAAGGCTATGGCACTTAATCCCGATGCCAGACCGTCTATACCGTCAATGAGATTGATGGCATTCATTATAAACACTATCACCAGGATACTCAGTGGCACTCCTACCCATGACGGGAGCTGGTAGATGCCGAGAAAGCCGTCAAGGTCGTGAATCCACATGCCTGTCGAAACAATGAACAGGGCCGCGATTACTTGTGCCGCGAATTTTGCCCGGTATTTGACTCCTATGAGGTCATCTGCTATGCCGACGAGGTATATTATCATTACGGCGCACATCCCGAAGCAGAGTGTCACAGGGTTAAATACCAAATAAGGCACATGCAGATTGGTCAGCATGAACCTGTTGAGCCCGACTAAAACGGCAATAGCGAAGAATATGGATGGCATGAAGGCAAGACCGCCTAGACGTGGTACGGTACTTGTATGTATCTTACGACTGTTGGGGACGTCAAAGAGATTCTTGCGGAATGAAATCAGCAAGATTTTAGGTATCAGCACACCGGTCAGGACGATGCTGATGACAAGGGCGGCAAGCAGATTTAAAATAGTGGCATTCATTTAGCCTTTAACGCATATATTATGGAGAGACGGTGTGATAGAGTGTTATAGGTCTGCCGATAATATTTTAATCAGTTAGGTTTTATTATTTGTAACAATACAATATCGGGATACATGAGGGCAATCCAAAGAGGTATTACCCTTGAAATGTGTGCAAATTTAAGCAAATATTGACGATAAAACAAATTTTAATATCTCTGTAGCAATCTTTGTGGCACTCTGCAATTGCCGTTAACACTTATTGCTCGTTTTGTGTGTTATGGCTGGTTGGAACAATAAGGGGCCGTCGGTTGTTTCTTTTATCAGATAAAGATATTTAATCACATATAAATCTCCTTAAAACACAATTGATTATGAAACGCAGGTTATATCTACTGTTGACAGCTATGACGGTGTTGGCAGCAGGCTTCAGCGCGTCGGCTGCTGACAAATCCGAAATGAAAGCTATGAAGGCATTTTTGCAGTCTCCCGGTGTGGACGATGCCACCAATGCTGCTGCCCTTAAGATTACAAATTTCAATGACCCGGCTTCATGGGAAGGTGTACAGGTGGAAAATGGACGCATAGTGTCAATCGACTGGAAAGGGAAGCGTCTGGCCGGAAACCTTGACCTCAGCGGATTCAAGGCTCTCGTCAAAGTCGATGTCAGCGGCAACCGCCTGTCGGGTCTCACGCTCGCTTCGTGTCCTGTGCTGGCCGATGTGAACGCGAGCCGCAACAGACTTACAGAGTTCTCGGTGAGCGCATGCCCTGCGCTGGCTTCGCTCAACCTGTATCGTAACAGACTTATGGATATCAGCCTTTCTGACACTCCTGCTCTGAAATACCTCAATGTCGCTGCCAACTATTGCGTGTCATTGGACGTGTCCGGGTCTCCCACGCTTGTCACACTGAATTGTCAGAGCTGCCATCTGGAGCAGTTGAATGTGACAGGATGCTCGGCATTGAAGAATCTGTACTGCGGATACAACAAGCTGACCGAATTGGTGCTTGCCGGGGTAGATAATCTACAGAATATCAACATCGACAGTAACCGCATATCTCAGATGGCGGTCAGAAACTTGCCGGCTCTCAGCGCTTTCATGTGCAGTGACAATAATATGACGAGCCTCTCGGTGGACAACTGTCCGGCTCTGATAGACCTGGTATGTGCCTTCAATAATCTGACGTCGCTAACCGTAGAAAATTGTCAGAATCTGCAATATGTCGATTGCCAGTATAATGACCTTGTCACCCTTGACCTGAGCAACCAGACATTCCTGCAGCGTCTGATTTGCAACAATAATCAGCTCCAGACGCTTGATGTGTCGTTTGACTCATCACTTACATACATCAACTGCCGTTTCAACATGCTGACCGATGTGCGTACCATAGGGTGTGACAACCTCCAGATGATTGCCGGCGAATGGAATTATTGATTCAGATTCTATTGGTCTGACAGATAAACGCAATTAGGGCGGATTTGATTGAATATTTCAATTAAATTCGCCCTAACTATTGTCAAGATGATAAAAAACAGCTAATTTTGCAAAAGTTGTATTCAAGATTCCAAGGTTTCGTCTTCTAAGGTACACAATGATAAAGTTCGCACTTGAAAAAGTAATAAGCGAAGACATGTCAGACATGTGGTCAATCCTCACGCCTGAAGAAAAACGTCTCGTAACAGATAATTTCACCATCCACTCATTTAAGAAAAACCAGTTTGTCTACCGTGAGGGAGATGAACCGGAATATCTGTGGACTCTTCTGAAAGGGAAAATCAAAAAATTCAAGGACGGAGTAGGCGGACGCCAGCAGATTATAAGGCTGCTGCGCCCGGTGCAATATTTCGGTTATCGTGCGCATTTTGCCGGTACTCCTTATGTGTCAAGTGCGTGTGCTTTTGAGCCGTCGGTAGCCGGGTCCATACCGTTGTCGGTAGTGGAGGCGCTTCTTGAAAAGAATATTCAGGTTGACCGTTTCTTCATACATGAACTCGCATGCAATCTCGGCAATAGTGATACACGTATAGTCAATCTCACCCAGAAGCACATCCGCGGCCGTCTCGCAGAAGCTCTCATATTGCTCAGGGAACATTACGGATATGAGCCGGACAACATGACTCTCCACATCTATATGGCGCGTGAGGACCTGGCCAATCTCTCGAACATGACTACTTCAAATGCCATCCGCACGCTCTCTGCTTTCGTCAACGAGAAAATAATAGTGGTTGACGGACGCAAAATCAAGATACTTGACGAGGTTACATTGAAGAAAATCTCCCGTTTCGGATAATCCTCTCTCTGATTTGGAAGTATGCCGTGGCAGTCTGATGCTTCGGCATTTATGCAGCATTGTGGTTACATAAAAAAACTTCCCCGGAATCTTGGCGACCCGGGGAAGGAGAAGAGAGGAGAAAAAGATAGGAGCAAAGATAATTCAACGTCCCCTCTTTTTTTCTTTCTGATTCTTTGGTTGAGAGCTGTATGCTTGTATGTCAGACATGCTGCTCTCGGGATATATGTAGATTGACAAACATGTTGTCCGGTGCGTGTTACATGCGTCCGGGGCTTGGCAGGCCTCTCGGGAGTCGTCCGGGAGTGAGTGACCATCCGTTGCCGTTAGGGAAATTATAAGTCGGGCGAGGTGGCGGTGTGACCGGGGGTGCGACCACCGGGGGTGCCGGCGCCGGATAGTAGGCGGGAGGTGGATTATAGTATATGGGATCCACGTATCCCGGAGCGGGATTGTAGTATCCGGGGTTATATCCGCTGCTGACGTTGAGGTTGAATGATACGCCCCTTGACCCTATGCTGATTCCGGGGCTCCAATATCCGTAGGGTCCGCATGGGAACGAGGGGGAGTAAGATGCACCCCACCATATCTGAGCACTGGTTCCAGCTGAGGACGCGACTAATGCCATTGCAAATATCGCTGCGACTGCAGTTTTGCCTGCTATTTTTTTGAGTAGCGTAATCATGCCGTTTTTGCAGGTGGCTTCTTATGCCCCTACAGTTATATGACAAATTGCGGGATGCTAAAGTTCTGATATGGCACTGCTTTATAGTGCTTTTTTCTGTTAAAAAGGCGGTATAAGCATTCATTTTGTGTATATTCGCTTGTTATTCGTAAAATAGGCATGATAGATATGCTTACTCAGCCATGCCTATTGCCGCTTTTCGCCTAATCATAGTTAAATGGTCTTATATATGTCATCATTGTTTCCGCGCCGATTTTCTTTCATGGCTCACGCCGGTATGTCGTTGCTGCTGCTCGGCATGTCGCTCGGATTGGTGCTGCTGACCTCATGCAGCAAAACAGACAATACTCTCATGGAAAGCATCCCTGAGGGTGCTACTTTTGTGGCTGTTGTCAATCTGGACAAAGTGATTAATAATGCCGGATGCGGTATTTCGTCGTCGGGTATCACTCTTACTCCGCAGATACAGTCGCGCATCAATGCTACCATAGGTAAGCATATGTATGAGAGCATGGTAAAAGCCGTCCCCTACATAGATTCAAAGCATGTGATGTGTTTTGCCGAAAAGACGGAGTTTATACTGACTTATATGATCAAAGAGCCGGATGGCTATGCCAAGGCTATGGAGGAGGTCACCGGCAAGCCTAAGACACATGATGGCTTTACTGTATATGCCGGACGCCTGGTTACTGTCGTAAAGGATAATCAGGCATGGACCATGGAGGGCGATTTGGCGCATGTCGTGTCGGAGATTACGGATGTTCTTGACAAAGCCTCGGAGAAGAATTTCACATCCCGACATGGATTAGTGGAATTTATTGAGGAATCCGAGGCTGCCGGGGTTGTGATGAATCTTGCCGCTATGGGATTGAAGGATACCGATACGTGGATAGCCGCCCATCTCAAACTCGGTAATATGTCCGCCAAAGCCGACGTACAGCTTATGCTGAGCGATGGAGAGATAGTTCCTGCCGATGGTTTCTGCAATATTGACAGGGATTTCCTCCGTTATGTGCCGGGTGATTTTAACTATGCTGTAGCCATAGGAGTGGAAAACGGCGAGACCCTCGCCGGATGGCTGCGGATGGCTATGCCTATGATGCCTTTTGAGCAACGTGGTATGCTTGAATCGGTGTTGCCTTTCATTGCCAAAGTCAAGGGGACGATAGCAGTCGCCGGTTTGTCAGATGGCTCGTCGGATGATGAACTCGGCCAAATATCACCTTTGCTGGTGATGGCCCATATGGATCAGGCGGATGTCGATGCCTCGGTCCAGAGTCTGGTGACACTTGCTCGCGGCATGGGTGCATCCGTGTCGTCGGGAAAGGATGGATACTATGTCGCATCAGCCCCCGGCATGAAGATATATATCGGCAATATTGAAGGCAATCTCGGCATATCTACGGTGCCATTTGAATCAACCCGTGAAAACTCCATGGCTCCGGCTTTCGAGAGCCGTTTCGGAGGCGCTTATTTCATGCTGCCGCGAGGATATAAAGGCATGTTTGACCGACCTGTACAGGTCAGAGCGAATCTGCAGCCGCAGTTTATGCAACTGGAGATGACATTCCCTGACACCAAAGGACCGTTCCTGAAAACATATCTTGAATCAGCTGTCAACGAATGATACAATACGATGAGTTCATCACAATCATTTAATCATATAGAGCGGATTACTCTTAGCCGTACCTTGCCCCAGGTTTTTCGTGGAGAGGAGGACACAGACATAATACATGGAAGTCATGTGTGGCTTGAGAATCTGACGTTTGAGCGAGGCGGACGGTATCTTGTCAGCGCCGAGAGCGGTACAGGCAAGTCGTCGATGTGTGCTTATATCTATGGCTCACGCTGTGACTATGACGGAGTGATAACATTTGACGGGCGTGATGTGCGCGGTTTTGCTCCCGAGGACTGGTGCCGTGTGCGCCGCAGCAACATCGCTTATCTTCCACAGGACATGAGGCTTTTCCCGGAACTTACAGTCATGGAAAATCTTCAGATCAAGAACCGTCTGACCCGGACTTATACAGAGTCGCAGCTGATGGGGTTTCTTGACACTCTCGGCATCGCCGACAAGGCATCGGAACCCGGAGGACACCTGTCGATAGGACAGATGCAGAGGGTGGCCATCATCCGTGCATTGTGCCAGCCTATGGATTTCTTGCTGCTTGACGAGCCTGTGAGCCACCTTGACAAGCGTAACAACAAGGTTGTCGCGGACCTTATCGATGAGGTGGCGCGTGAAAACGGGGCGGCGGTCATCGCCACTTCCGTCGGCAATCATCTGTCTATTGAATTTGACCGTACTATATTGCTATGAATAATAAGGATAACAAGCATGGCGACATGGTGTGGCGGCTCCTGAGGCGTAATATCTCGGCAGGGCAGCTTGCCGGTTATGCCGTGGCGACATTTGTCGGGCTGGCCATAGTCTCCGTGGCGTTGCAGTTTTATCGTGACGTGACTTCGATTTGGCACGACGAGGATAAGCTGTTTGGCGAAAACTATATAGTGGTCTCCAAGCGCGTAAGCGGACTGGGGGGCTTGTTGGGTAGTGGAAACTCGGCTTTCTCGGCTGTCGAGATACGCGAAATAGGCAATCAGCCGTGGGCGAGAAAAGTCGGCGCATTCACAGCTGCCGACTTCAATGTCAATGCGTCTGCGGCACTCGGGAGCGGCAGACTGTCGACCTCACTGTTTCTGGAGACTATACCTGATGAGTTTTTCGATGTGATGCCGAGGGAGTGGAATTATGACCCCCGGGAAGGCGGCATAGTGCCGATAATCATCCCCAAGGACTATCTTGCCCTGTATAACTTCGGTTATGCGGCATCTCATGGCATGCCCCAGCTGAGCGAGTCTATGATAGGGATGCTCCCGTTGAAACTCTCGTTGAGCGGCAACGGAGACGAGGCTACTGTCGACGCGCGTATTGTAGGTTTCTCATCGCGTCTCAATACCATAGCAGTCCCGGAGACTTTCCTTTCAGAGGCCAACCGGCGTTTCAGCTCCAAGATGGATGCACCATCGCCGTCACGCCTGATAGTCAAGGTCGCTGACAAGGGGGACCCTGCCATAGCCGCCTATCTGTCTGACAAAGGCTATGAGCAGGGGGGAGATGCTAGCCAGTCGGGTCAGTTGACATTTTTCCTGCGTCTGACCACATCGGTAGTTGTGGCTATCGGCGTGGTTATAACACTGCTGTCGTTTTTCATCCTCGTGCTGAGCATCTATCTGCTTTTGCAGAAAAACCGTCGCAAGATACATGACCTGATGCTTCTCGGCTACTTCCCCGGCGACATATCCAAGGCATATGTGCGTATGGTGGCTGTAATCAATGCCGTAGTCGTGCTGCTGGCAGTCATCGCTGTGTGGATAGCCCAGAGTCTATGGTCGTCACAGCTTGAGATGATGCAGGCTTCGCCTTCGTCGCTATGGCCGACCGTTCTGGTCATGTCAGGGATAATGGTGGTGTTGACCTGCTTGAGCATGATGGTCATACGCCGACGGGTGCGCAGCACTTTCAGGATTTCCTGATACGCTCGTAGTGGTAATATAGATAAAACAGCAGCGATGAGCCTACGACTATGAGGGGCAGTCCGACGATAGAGGGCGACAGATAGTCACCTGTTTCGCGGATAACCTCGCCTCCGAGCCATGCAGCTATCGCATTGCCGGCATTATAGGCTATCTGTATACATGCCGCTCCGAGCATCTCGCCTCCGCGAGAGTATGACACTATGGAGCTTTGCAGCGGACTGCCCGAGCCAAAGAGGGCCGCAGTGCCGAGCATCATCAGTACAACGGCGCAGATTTTGATGTCGGCAAAGAAATAAAACAGCAACAAGATAGGTATGGCACTTATCTGCACGCATGTAGCCACGCCGGCCGGCTTGAAGCGGTCAGCGAGATAGCCGGCTGTGAGGTTCCCTACGAACATGCCGGCACCGGCTATGACCATCAGCCACGACATGGCATCACGGCTGAAACCCGACACGAGGGTCAGCTGAGGGTCTATGAAACTGTACCAGCAGTATATGCCGGTCTGACCGAGTAGTATGCCGCCGAATATCAGCCATGGCGGCAGTGTGCGTATAAAGCGGAACTGGCCTTTGAATCCCTTGTCCTCAAGTCCTTCGACTCTCGGCACCCAGCATCGTATGGCTATGAAGTTGAGTATGCCCGACACGGCCACTATCACATAAGCCACTCGCCATGAGAGCACGTTGCTCACAAGTGTACCCATAGGGACACCTCCCAGAGTAGCCACGGTCATCCCGGCAATCATCAGTGACACTGCGCTGACGGATTTGTCAGGAGTGGCGAGCTTACGGGCCACGATGGCTCCCACTCCGAAGTATGCTCCGTGGGGGAGCCCGGATATGAAACGTGCTATGCAGAGAGTCCAGTAGCCCGGGGCTAATGCAGCCAAGGCATTACCCACGGCTATCATGGCGGCAAGATAAAGCATAAGCCGCCGCAGATCCATCTTGCGCACAAAGAGCAGAGCCGGCGCCCCGAAGCATACGCCTAAAGCATAGGCGGAGATGAACCTCCCCGCCTTTGAGATTGAAATATCCATGCTTTGGGCAAGGTCACCGAGGATGCCCATGGTCATAAACTCGGTGATGCCGAGGGCAAATGTGCCCAAAGCGAGTGCTAACAGTCCTTTTTTGTTCATCAAGTGGTTTTATCGTTTTCCGATAGCCCTGAGCAGCTCATCTACAGCGTCGTGCGGCGACTGAGGATGCGCTTCAAGGCATTTTATGAATTTGCTGCCTATGATGGCCCCGGATGAGTGGGCGCACGCATCGGCAAAGGTGCCCGGGTTGGAGATGCCGAATCCTATCAAGCGCGGATGCTTCAGCTCCAGGGCGTCTATGCGGTTAAAGTAGGCGTGCTGTTCGTCGCCGAATGAGTCGCGTGTGCCTGTGGTGGCTGCCGCCGACACCATGTAGATGAATCCGTCGCAGTGCTCGTCTATCAGATGTATGCGGTCATCGGAGGTCTCGGGGGTTATGAGCATTATCATCGGGATGTCATAGCGGCGGCACATGTCCTTATAATCGCTCAGATACTCTGAAAAGGGCAGATCCGGGATAATCATGGCATCGATGCCTATCTCCTTGCACTCCCTGAAAAGTCGTTCGGGACCGTATTGTATGATGGGGTTGAGGTATCCCATCAACACGAGCGGAATGTCAGGCGATGACTTGCGGGCTTCCTTGACCTGCTCGAGGAGCAGTGATAGGGTCATGCCGTTGCGGAGAGCGATGGTGGAGCTGTTCTGGATGGTTTTGCCGTCGGCCATCGGGTCGCTGAAAGGTATGCCTACCTCTATCATGTCTATGCCACCGCGGTCGAGGGCTTCTATGATTTGAGGCGCGGAATCTTTGTCGGGAAATCCGGCAGTGAAATATACAGAAAGTATATCGCTTTTTTTCTTGCTGAAAAGGGTATCGAGTCTGTTCATTTTTTCAATGAGTTTGCAAAGTTAGTTAGTTTTTCTGAGTCTTTGATGCCGGGCGATGATTCAAAACGGCTGTTGAGGTCTATGCCGGCAAGATGCGGACGGCTGAAAGCGTCCAAAACATCAGCCGCCGAGTCGGCTCCGATGCCTCCGCTAAGCAGATATGGGACATCAAGAGAGTATCGGTCAAGGATTGACCAGTCAAACCGTTGTCCCGAACCTCCTTTACCCGGGGTCTTGGTGTCAAAGACAAACATATCGACGGCATCAATGTAAGAGTCAAGCGCATGGAAGTCAAATCCGTCATGGAGTCCGAAGGCTTTCCATACATGGAGCCCGTGGGATGAGAGTAGTCGGCACATGTCGGCTGTTTCTGAGCCGTGGAGCTGTACGGTATCTATGCCGTAGGCTGTGCAGACTGATAGGACTGACTCTTCCGTTTCGTTGACAAAGACTGCTACAGGCTGTGTCGACGGTGGAAGCAAGGAAATATTGCTCGTCGGCATCCCTATGGCGGTGCGTGGCGTATGCTCCCAGAATATGAAGCCCATATAATCAGGCTGGAGACGGCATATCCGGCGTATGTTGTCCGCGTCGCGCATGCCGCATATCTTGATTAGTTTGCCGTCAATCATGCCTGTAATGAACCGTTGATAAATCGTGCCAGAGCTTCAGCCGGGTCGGAGTGACGCATGAAAGTTTCACCTATGAGGAATCCGCGGTATCCGGCGTCGCGCAGACGGAGCACTTCATCCATGGAGGTCAGTCCGCTCTCGGCTACCTTGACCGTGTGCTCGGGGAGAACTGAGGCTATGTGGAGTGATAGGTCGGGGTCTGTATGAAATGTGGTCAGGTCGCGGTTGTTGACACCCACCATGTCGGCACCTGAGGGCAGTTTGTCAAGCTCGGCGGCATTGTGAATCTCTACGAGCACTTCCATGCCGAGACTGTGGGCATAGTCGGCGAACCGTTGCATTTCATCTGACGATAGCGCGGCCGCAATCAGTAGTATGGCCGAAGCTCTATAGAACCTGGCCTGTGCTATCTGAAATTCGCTCACGGTGAAGTCCTTGCGTAACAGCGGCATGGATACCAGTGAGGATGCCACGGCAAGATCAGTCAGTGCTCCACCGAAATAGGGGGTGTCGGTCAGCACCGAACATGCTGCAGCTCCGGCTTTTTCATATCCCGGTACGATGTCGTTGACCATAGCCAGGGGATGTATCTCCCCTTTGGACGGGCTGCGTCGCTTGAACTCGGCGATGATGCCTGTAGGGCTCTTGAGCAGGGCTGTTTTCATCGACGGCACAGATGTACCGAAGTCAAAGTCAGGGATTCCTCCTGTCAGACGCATCTGGGCGTCGACCTCCCGACGCTTGTTTTCTATGATTTTGTCAAGGATATTTGCCATTATACTTATGAATTTATGGTTACGAAACGGCGGAAGGCTTCAAGTGCGCGTCCGCTTTCAAGGGATGTGCGGGCTGTGGCTATGGCATCGTCAAGCGACATTTGCGGCTCAAGGGTTTTGAGCGCGAAAGCAGCATTGGCTATCACACAGTCGGCCTGAGCGGCGGTGCCCTTTCCGGCGAGGACGCGGTCAAAGATGGCCGATGCCTCCTCTACGCTTTCTCCGCCATAGAGGTCGCTCTGGCTGACCGCCGACAGTCCGAGCATTGAAGCATCCATCAGTCTCTCTCCATCAGCTGAGGCGACCTTAAAGGGCGATGTCAGCGATATTTCGTCATAACCGTCAAGTGAGTGGACCACGGTGCAATTCACGCCCTGCTCACGTGCGATATAGTCATAAAGCCGCAGCAGTTTCAGGTTATAAACCCCTAATAGCTGGTATTTGGGCATCACGGGATTGACAAGCGGACCGAGCATGTTGAAGAATGTCCTGACTCCGAGGGCTTTGCGCACCGGGCCGACACTCTTGAGAGCCGGGCTGAAAAGCGGTGCATGGAGATAGGCCACTCCGCTCTCGTCAAGCGAGCGGCGTAGACGGTCGTTGTCGTCAGTGAACTTGACGCCGTGCTGCATCAGCACGTTGGAGGCTCCTGACACCGAGCTTGCACCGAAATTACCATGTTTGATGACCTTGCGGCCGGCTCCGGCCACCACAAAACATGTGGCGGTGGAGATGTTGAATGTATTTTTGCCGTCGCCTCCGGTACCGACGATGTCGATGGCCTCGTAGCCGTCAAGATTGACCGGATTGCGACGCTCGAGCACGGCATCACGGAAACCGCTCAATTCGTCCTGTGTGATGCTGCGCATTAGAAACACGGTCATGAACGCCGACAGCTGGGCCTCGTTGTATAGCCCGTCGGCAATATTCAGGAGCACACGGCGTGATTCTTCGCGCGACAGGCTTTTGTGCTCAAACATTTTATATAGCAGATCTTTCATCTCTCTCTGTTTTATCTTTGTGGGTCAGTGATTTATCCAGTTACGCAATGTGTTGATACCCTCGGGTGTGAGGATTGATTCAGGGTGGAACTGCACTCCGCGGATGTCGTATTCACGATGCCTGAGAGCCATAATCTCGCCATCGGGACTCGTCGCGAGGATTTCAAGGCTGTCAGGGAAGCCCTCGTTGCCTACCACCCATGAGTGGTAACGCCCTACATCGAGTGTATCCGGCAGATTCTCAAACAGATAGTCGGGTTTGTGGACGGTGATGGTGGATTTGACGCCGTGGTACACGTTAGGGAGGTTCTTAAGCGTTGCCCCGAAGCGTTCGCCTATGGCCTGATGACCGAGGCATATGCCGAGTATCGGCTTTGAGCTGGCGTAACGCCGAAGCATCTCCGGGACTATGCCGGCTTCGGAGGGTATGCCGGGGCCGGGTGAGATGATGATTTTGTCATAACCGTCTATCGCGTCAATGTATATCATGTCATTGCGGTAGATGTCCGGCTCAACGCCCAGCGAACGGATGGCGTGCACGATGTTGTAAGTGAACGAGTCGTAGTTGTCTATTATAAGGAGTCGCATGATGTTTCGATTTGATGGTTAGTGACCGAATTGACTTGCATATACCAGGGCTGTGCGCAGTGCGCCGAGTTTGTTGCCTGTTTCTTTGAGCTCGTTTTCGGGTACTGAACGAGCCACAATCCCAGCTCCGGCCTGGCTGTAGAGCGTGTGGTCTATGCTGAGGAAACTGCGGATGGTGATGGCCTGGTTGAGGTCGCCGTTAAACCCTACGACTCCGATGCAGCCGCCGTACACCACACGTGAATGCGGCTCTATGTCGTTGATAAGCTGCATGGCTCTGACTTTCGGTGCACCGCTTAGAGTGCCGGCCGGGAATGTATCGGCAAAGAGTCGCAGTGTGTCGGCTCCGGCAGGGAGGGTTGCCTTGACACGTGACACCATATGGATGACGTGGCTGTAGTATTGTATCTGTCGGAGGAAGTCAATGCTGACCTTGCCGCCGCTACGGCTTAGGTCGTTGCGAGCAAGGTCCACGAGCATGATGTGCTCGGCATTCTCTTTTTCGTCATCAAGCAGGGCTGCGGCGAGTTCGCGGTCGCGCTGGTCATCGCCTGTGCGCTTGAATGTCCCGGCGATAGGGTCTATATAGGCGGTGTCACCCTTGACGCGCAGGTGGGTTTCGGGCGACGAGCCAAACATGCGGAAGTCGCTGAAATCAAAGTAGAAGAGGTATGGTGACGGATTGACGCAGCGCAGTGCGCGATACACGTTGAATTCATCGCCGCTGAAACGCTGTTCGTGGCGGCGTGACAAGACTATCTGGAACACATCACCGCGCAGGGCGTGGTGTATCCCTTTTTTCACCATGTGGATATAGTCGTCATCAGTTATGGGCGATGTCGGTTCGCCGATGAGTTGGAAAGGATATTGGGCTATATTGTTATTGTGGATGACGCTGATAAGCTCGTCGATGCCTGACGTTTCACCCGGCAGTATGCGCTCATAGATGGTCAGCTCGTTTTTATAGTGGTTGAGGCTGATCACATAGCGGTAGAAGATATACTTCATGTCAGGGATGCAGCGGAATTTTTCTTCACGCTGGCGGATGTCGACCTTCTCGAAGTAGCGCACAGCATCGTAGGCTGTGAAACCAAAGAGCACATTGCCCTCTGCGCTGTCTCCCTCAAAGTCATAGCTGCGGAGATAGGCATTGAAGGCCGGTATCACTCCCTCGGAGTCCGTCACGGCGACAGTCTCTGTTGATCCGTCGGGGCGCGTGGTGGTGATGCGTTCGTCATGGACGGTAAAGGCTCCTGTTGGCTCTACTCCGATATAGCTCATGGCGTTGGACGATGTGTGGTAGTCAGAACTTTCGAGCAGGGCCGATGACGGATGCAGGTCACGTATTTTAAGATACAGGCTGACAGGGGTTTCGAGGTCGGCCGGGATGATGCGTTTGTTGATATGTATTTTGCAGCTCATGGGTTCCTGGTTATTGATGGGTTAGATATGTGTGGAGGTCTTTGTCGCCGCGGCCCGAGAGATTGATGACCACGGTGTCGTCAGGTGAAAACCGTTTCAGGTCGAGCACTCCGAGGGCATGTGCGCTCTCGAGGGCCGGGATGATGCCTTCGGTGCGTGTGAGGTTGTAGGCTGCATCCAGGGCCTGGCGGTCGGTTACCGGGAGCACTTCGGCACGCCCCGAGGTGGCCAAGAAGGCATGCAGCGGACCTATGCCCGGATAATCGAGACCGGCCGATATGCTGTATGGCTCTATAATCTGTCCGTCAGACGTCTGCATCACGTATGTACGCGCCCCGTGGATTATTCCTTCAGATCCGGCGCACATGGTGGCGGCTGTCTCCGGTGTGTTGGCTCCCAGTCCGGCTGCTTCGGCGGCAATCAGCCTGACCGATGGCTCGTTGATGAAGTGGTAGAATGCTCCGGCGGCATTGCTGCCTCCGCCCACACATGCTATCACATAGTCGGGAAGCTCGGAGCCTGTCATGGTCAGGAGCTGGGAGCGTATTTCCTCGGAAATCACGCTCTGGAAATAGGCCACAATCTCAGGGTAGGGGTGTGGGCCGACTGTCGAGCCTATGATATAGTAGCTGTCGGGGTTGCAGCACCAGTCGCGTATGGCTTCGTTTGTGGCATCTTTCAGTGTCATGTTGCCCGAGGTGACCGGCTCTACACGAGCACCGAGCATCTGCATGCGCTGCACATTGGGTTGCTGGCGCTCTACGTCGGTCTTGCCCATGTACACGACACACTCCATGCCGAGAAGCGCACATACTGTGGCTGTGGCTACGCCATGCTGGCCGGCCCCGGTCTCGGCTATGATGCGGTGTTTGCCCATGCGTTTGGCGAGCAGAGCCTGTCCGATAGCATTGTTGATTTTGTGCGCTCCTGTATGGTTGAGGTCTTCGCGTTTTAGATAGATGTTGGTGCCATACTGTTGGCTCAGGCGGTTGGCGCGGTATAGGGCTGACGGGCGTCCTACATAATCACGCATCAGCCGGTCAAATTCGCTCATGAACTCTTCATCGTTGACGTAGCGGTCAAAGGCCTCTCCAAGCTCCTTGACATTGCGATGGAGGATTTCGGGGATATATGCCCCTCCGAAACGTCCGTAGTAGCCGTTAGTGTCTACGGGAAGCAGTCGTTGGTATTTTTTCATATTGTAGTGGATTATGATGATAAGCGGTGATAAAAAAAGAAGCCATCAAGTAGTGTTTACTCGATGGCTCCGTTATAAAGTTATGGGAGAAATGTCAGACGCCTTGTGTCAGAATCTCGTCGGTGTATATGCGTGCATGAGTGCCATCGATGTTTTACTACCGATGCGCCACCAACGATTGACTGATGTAATAGCGTTATACATATTCTGTTGCACTAAAGATGTTGCAAATATATAGTGTTTTGGATTAGTGTGCAAGTTTTTGCTATAAATTTTTTGCAGGTGCAATCAAATTTCTACTGTTTTGATCCGGATGACGGCTATTTGATGCGGAACATGTAGCCTGCGGTAACCTCTATGGAACTGGGTCGGGATGAGGAAAATACCGCTTTCTTGTCAGAGTCAAAGAGGTTGCCGAGTCCGAAATAATAGCGGGCTTCAATCAATACGCTGTTTCGGGGGTTGATTTTCCATTCCGCGCCTATGCCGGCGGTGATGCCATAGTCTATCTTGTTTTTGATGGGCATGGTCATCTGCGCCGTCTCGCGCGAATTGACGGGATAGCCTTTGACACCATTGATGTTGTTATAGTCAAAATTGGCCTTGGCGCTGTTGGCTATCATAAAGGCTATTTCAGGTCCGAGGTTGATGATGCAGTTGAATTTCTTCGGCCCGAAATATATATGCGTCATCACGGGGATGTTGATGTAGGTCAGACTCCGGCTGAACGAAAAGTCCTGCCCCGGATCATAGCTTTCTTTCCATCCGCGTTGGCTTATGTTGATTTCGCCGATGACACCGACATGCTTTTCTTCGGTATATCTGACCACCGCACCTACGGTCCACCCCATCAGCATGGATTCGGGGACTTTGGGCATGAAGGATACATTAGACATGGTGACACCGGCTCTGGCTCCTACTGACAGGTTGGAACGGTAGGTTCTCTGGGCATGTCCTGACGGAGTGAGGGCTATGCCCAAGGCTGTAACCAGGCCCAAAGCCACGTATTTCAATGTATGTGATTTCTGCATGGGGGATATGTGTCAGGAGCTTGTCAGATGTCCTGATAGTCTACGGTGCCACCAGGACGGTAGGTGATGAGCATCAAGCGTTCGTTGTACCAGCCGGCATCCGGATTGTCGGAGGCTTTGCGGAATTTGAATCCGTTTTGTACACCCTGATAGGGCGGAATCTCGTTAGAAAAATCTCCGTTGTTGGACTTGAGCGAACGGAGCAGGAAGATGCCGCTGTCAAAGCCCATGATGCCCGGACGCGGCACGGACGGGCTTATCAGAGTGCCGTATTTCTCTTTGTATGATTCTATGACGTGCTTGGTATAGCGGTCATCGCTGTCATCCACGAAACGCGAATAGTATGTGGCGTTGAGCTTGTGGAGATTGTCAAGTGTCTCGCCTCGGTAGGTAATCCATTCGGGATAGCCGAATACGGTCAGGTCGCCGGTGCTGTTGTCTTTAAACTTCAGGATGGCGTCAAGTGTGCGGTTGAGGTCGCGCTGTGAGCCTTGGGTGGGCACGAAAACATAGTCTGTGGTGGCCGACAGTGATGCCAGATCATCGGGCGAGAGGTCACCTGAATAGGGAATGGTGATGTATTTTATGCCATCGGCTGTCAGTCTGGCCTTTATGTCGGTCATAAACTGGTTGCGCTCACCCTGAGCATCGTCTTTCACGAGCAGTACAGGTATGTGGTGCTTGTATTTGTCGATGAACCCTTCCACAGCCTTGGCATACATCACGTCCTGAGGCACGCTGGCCTGCATCATGGCCGGATTGGTCATATAGCTCTTGTCCCTCACATTGAAGAGGTTGAATACCATCACGTCATTGGCGCGGCCAAACTCGCCTACCATATCCAGGCCGCCTTTGAGGTCGGCAGGAGGAATGATGACCTGCATATGCTTCAGTTCGGGCTTGGCAAGGATATTCTTCAGATTGTCTGTGGAGCTGGCCACATCATATGTGGTGATGTGTATGGGGCGGTCAAGCTCGCGGAGTGTGTCTACCGCGAGGAGGAAGCCCTTATAAAATTCCAGACTGTACTGGGCTTCACGGCTCTTCTTCTGCGAGTCAAGGTCAAATGAGAGCAGCACGGCGATGTCAATGCTCGAGGCGTCGCGTTTGCGCTGCGAGCGTATCTGCGACTCCACATTGCGCACTATCTCATGGTTGGTCATGGGCGTTGCGGATGAGCCTGTAGCGGTCGACGGTTTGGATGTGGTAGTGGCGGTGTTGTCGTCAGTGGCTGAGGGTATGATGAGTGTCATGCCGGATTTCAGGCCTGAGCGTATCGCCGGGTTGGCATCCATAAGTTGCTCTGTGGTGATGCCGTAGCGGTGGGATATGCCGTAGATGGTCTCGCCTTTGACCACATCGTGGGTCACTGTGCGGTGCTTCGGTTCGGTGGCGTTCTTGGAGTCGGTCTTGCCGTTGTTGCTGCCTGTGGCCGCAGAGGTTGTAGCCGAGGGGCTTGCGGTGTCCGTCTTGACACCGTCGAAATCTTCGGCAGGGAAGTACAGGATGTCGTTGGCTTTCAGGCCGTCATATACCGTAGGGTTGTAGAATATAATCTGTTCCTGTGTCAGACCGAGTCTGCGGCTGAGAGAGTACAAGGTCTCTTTTTTGATTACTTTGTAGCGGTAATACTTTTTGCCGTTGACAAATGTGGTCGGAAGATCTGTCACCGACGACGCTATGGCCGACAGCCCTATGGCTGCTGCCGCTATCATGGTGATGGCAGAGCGTCGGTAGCTCCGGAATATGGAGGGTAGATGTATCATGACATTCAATATGTTGGTTTTGGAGGTGGATGTTTGGCTCTGTATCAGTCAAACATGCCCTCTATAGAGGTTTCTGTAGCATTGTTGTCGGCATCTGACATGTCATCGCCTTCGCCGAAGTAATCTTTGCCACAGAGGTCTACATCGGCAGGGAACTCGAATTTGGTAGCCTGGCTGTAGGGGAGTGACTTGTCGGCATAGACCTTCTTCATAAACAGGCCGTAGATCGGGAGTGCCATTGCGGCTCCCTGTCCGTAGGCCATGGTGTTGAAGTGTATGTAACGTTCGTCTCCGCCTACCCATGTGCCGGCCACAATCTCAGGAGTGAAGCCCATGAACCATCCGTCGGCATTGTAGTTGGTGGTACCGGTCTTGCCTCCCATCTCGGCTGTCAGATTGTAGGGCGGACGGCGCACACGCGAACCTGTACCTCCGCTCACCACGTTCATCAGCATTGACAGGATGCGGTAATAAGCTTTCTCGCTTATGACCTCGGTGTACCGGGGCGTAAATTCGCTTATGATGTTGCCCTGGGCATCGGCTATGGCGGTGACATACATCGGAGCCGCACGCATGCCCTTGTTGGCGAAAGCTGTGTAGGCGCTTACCATCTCCTGTACTGACACATCGCACGGACCGAGCGACAGCGACATCACGGGGTCAAGATGGGAGTTGATGCCGAAGTTGCGCATCTGTCTGACGAGTTCGGCCGGTGACAGCTCGCTGATAAGGCGTGCGGAAATCCAGTTGTTGGAGTTGGTCAATGCCCAGCGCAGGTCAACCATCTCTCCGACACGAGCTTTGCCGGCATTACGCGGCATCCATACATTGCCGGCTTCGTCGGTGATGACAGGCTGTGTGTTTGAAAACACGTCGCAGGGGGTGAAGCCTTCCTCCATCGCATATGTGTAGAGGAACGGTTTTACGGTAGAACCTATCTGTCGGCGTCCGGTCGACACCATGTCATACTGGAAGAACGGGAAGCTCGGGCCTCCTACGTAGGCCTTGACGGCTCCCGTCTTGGGGTCCATGGCCATGAAGCCTGTGCGCAGGAATGATTTGTGATACAGCAGGGAGTCCATCGGGGTCATAACCGTGTCGACGATGCCGGCATAGCTGAATACCTTCATGTCACGCGGAGTGCGGAATGCCTCCTCTATCTCCTCGCGGCTCTTGCCGCCGGCCTTCATGGCTCGGTAGCGTTCGGTCTGCTTCATTGCCACCTTGATGAGGTGGTTGAGGCGGATTTCACTGATTTCAGCGCGGTTGCCTGTGTAGGGACCATACTTGTTGCCTCGCTTTTCGCGGAAGAAAGCCGGCTGCAGATAGCCTCCGAGATGTTCCTGTACGGCTTCTTCGGCATATTGCTGCATGCGCGAGTCGAGGGTGGTGTATATCTTCAGACCGTCGTTATATATGTCGTAGCGGCTGCCGTCGGGCTTGGGATTCTTCTCAACCCAGCCATAAAGGGGGTTTGTGGCCCATTGGAGGGAGTCATCGGAGTATTTCTGCATCTCCCATGAGGCATATTCACTCTTGACGGGGAATTTGGCACGCAACATGCGGCGAAGCTCCTCGCGGAAATACGGTGCCGGGCCGGCTTTGTGGTCCACACGGTGGAAATCCAGCTCTATGGGGAGCGCTTTGAGCGAATCGGCCTCGGCTTCGGTGAGCATGTAGGCTGCTACCATCTGGTCAAACACCACGTTGCGGCGTTCGCGTGTGCGCTCGGGATGGCGTACAGGATTATAGAGCGACGGGTTTTTGACCATACCTACGAGCATGGCTGCTTCCTGTATGTTGAGCTGCGAGGGGAGCTTGCCGAAATATACCCATGCTGCCGATTTGATGCCTACGGCATTGTAGAGGAAGTCAAACTGGTTGAGATACATCTTGATAATCTCATCCTTGCTGTAATAACGCTCCAGTTTGACCGCTATCATCCACTCTATGGGCTTCTGCATGGCGCGGCTCAGGATGTTGTTGCTCTTGGGTGAGTAGAGCTGCTTGGCGAGCTGCTGGGTGATGGTGGAGCCGCCGCCGGCATTTTTCTGTCCCATAAGCAGAGTCTTGGTGGCGACACGCATGAGCGCACGCGCATCTATGCCCGAGTGCTCGCGGAATCGGGAGTCCTCGGTAGCTATGAGCGCATTGGTGACATGGGGCGATATTTCATCGAAATCGGCATAGACGCGGTTGCCTGTGTTGCGGAAGAAGCGTCCGAGTTCCTGACCGTCAGACGAGTATATAACTGACGCGAATTTATCTTGTGGATTCTTAAGCTCTTCGATGTCAGGCATATATCCTATGACCCCATTGTATATGAGTATCAGGAATGTGAGTATGGCTGCTATGGCGAGGCCGAAGCACACCCACATCATGGGGATGAGCCTGCGGACCATAGGCATCTTGGTTTTGGATTTGGCCGGTTTCATTATCCGAAAGAGGTTAATATGGAGTGGGCTGCGGATACAGGCCATGCACCCGCAAGTAACGATATAGGTGCAAAATTAAGCAATATTTCCGACATCCGCAATGTGTATGAGGCTAACCTTGCCGCCTTGTATGCCTCCATGCCGCCGCCGCTGACCATAAAGGGGCCGATGGGGCAAAACAATAGCCTCGGCCTTGGTGTTATTATAGGTGAATTAAATGTGATTATGCTGTCGGCATGAATGTCGCTTTTTCGAGTCGGCGGAGCAAGGAGCCGATGGAGGGAAAGACTAAAATTTGAGATTAATATAACTTGATTACTATCATGAGACAATTTTTACTTTCTGTTATGGCGTTTATCGCATTGCCGTTTGTGGCTAATGCTGTGATAAGCGAGGACGACACTCCCCCGGTAATGAATGAGGCCGATGGCAGCATTCTTGACCCCAACGAGGGACATGTGTTTGATTCTATAAAGAACGATGATGAGACTGCGATGTTTGTCCGCGACTATATCCAGTCAAATTATATAGCTAAAAGTGTCCCCAGCCCCCTTGATGCTGACTACTATCTTGACATGTTTAAAGACAATAAGCTGATTCCTCTGCGCTACGACGAAGCGGAGGGCTGCTACATGTGTAATATATCCCGTCTCGACAGCGAATGGAAGATTTATGCCAAAGGTTATTTTGAGTCCAACGACAGTGACCGTAACCAGTATATTTTCGGTACCAACGAACAGTATGCACCGCAGGGATGCGGAGGAAGCGCATATTACATGAACTCTACCGAATGGCGAAAAATGTCGAATCCGGGAGCTAACTGTAACATTCAGATTCCGCAGGGTAGTCAGGATACCAATCGCGTGTTTTTCAATTGTACGCTTAAGTTCCGCACAACCAGCGGTGACAATTGGCACGGGGAGTTTATCATGACCGGCACCCAGGTCGGAAGCGCTCCTGCTCTGGCCATCGAGGGAAAAGGGACGGCTATCTCTTCATTTGCCGGACATGTTGATTTCACTATCAAGCCATCGGGCGTGTATGAGCCGGAAAATCAGACATATACGGTGGTGATGTCTTATACTGACCGCTATGGAGATCCGCAGTCGATGACAACGGATGTGAAAGGTCTGACAGGTACTTTTGAGAACGTAGCTGTCCTTAAGGGTGGTGCTACCACCGTGTTCAAACTTGAGGCGTCGGGCATGGCTCTCCCGGTTTACAACAGTCAGGGACAGTATGACGGTAAGACTCAGGACCTCTCGGCTGTCGGGGATGCGTACATCACTACATTTGCCGAGCCTTATATCATGGGGTCTATCAAGGATATTGAATGGGAGCCTGTAAACCTGCTTAAACAGGTGGATGAGCCCCTACATCCAGGATATGCAAAGTCGATAGGAGCGGGCACTCCGCTTTGTGAGGTCGACCCTAATCACCAGAGGGCTTACACCACTATGGTGTGGGGAGATGTGCAGTTCATATCAGAGGGCGAAAACACGGCTTCAACAAATGTGATGAGGTACAGATTCATAACTACGCTGCCAACGAGTGAATCCGACAGCGATCCTTGGGCATCGGTTGACTCCGGCAAGCAGTATTTCCCGATGCCGGGTAAGGTGTTCGCTCCAAACACGGTCGCTTGTGTGACGAATTCAAGTGACTTAGCTGGAGCTGGAACTCAGGAGGCGTACAACATGGTTTCTACCTTCAAAAATGAGAAAAGCGGTGAAGTCGAATGGGTACAGGAATGGTATGATGCATCATATGAAGCAGTGCCTGGTGGCGTTATGACGGCCTGGCGTGCTAACAATAAGTCGGAGGATGGAAAGTATATCCTCTCGGGTACAGCCTCTCCCTATAATCCTGCTGACGGAAATTTGGCATACTATGTCTACCTTGATATGACGGAGGGAAAGCCTGCCCAGGCCATATATTGGAATTATACCAATGACCCTACGAGTGTGGATGATATATCCCAGGAGGCTGAGAACCGGACGCCTGACATAGTGGATGTGTATAACATGCAGGGCGTATGCGTAAGGCATAGTGTCCCGGTATCACAGGCCCTGGATAATCTTCCCGAAGGCATTTATATATACGGAGGCCACAAATACATGGTCCGCTGACACGGATAAGACAATATAACAGTCATAAAACAGAGAGCCTGGCTGCGTTGGCGGTCAGGCTCTCTGTTTTGTTCGGCTGATTAAGAGTTGGCTGTGGAGGCGTATCTCTCGGTCAGCTCAGTTCCTCTTCGTCGTATTTCTGATAGAGGAGGTCATTGTAGGGGAAGCGTGAGAGATGTATCTCGCGTGCTTTTTCGTATAGCAGATGGCGCAGTTCGTCGATGTTGGTGCCATCCTTGGCCGAGATAAACACGCAGTTGTCGTTCATGCGATTCATCCATGTGGCTTTCAGCTCGTCAAGGGGTATGTTCTCGCGTGTGCGTGGCGTCAGGTCGTCGGCATCCTTGGGCTGGTAGGAGAATGCGTCTATCTTGTTGAACACCATTATGACGGGCTTCTCCGCGCCTTTGCACAGGTCGTTGAGCGTCTTGTTGACCACTTCTATCTGGTCTTCAAAAGTGGGGTGGGATATATCCACCACATGCACCAGTATGTCGGCCTCCCTCACCTCGTCGAGAGTGGACTTGAACGAGTCGACCAGATGGGTGGGGAGCTTGCGTATGAATCCTACCGTGTCGGTGAGAAGAAACGGCAGATTCTCGATAGTCACTTTCCTGACGGTGGTGTCAAGGGTGGCAAACAGCTTGTTTTCGGCGAAAACCTCGCTTTTGCTGAGAAGGTTCATCAGCGTTGATTTGCCCACGTTGGTGTAGCCCACGAGTGCCACACGGGTCAGTTTGCCGCGGTTTTTACGCTGTATGGACTTCTGCTTGTCTATGCTCTTAAGCTCCTCTTTCAGTCGCGATATGCGGTCAAGGATGATACGGCGGTCAGTCTCAATCTGGGTCTCGCCAGGGCCGCGCATGCCTATACCGCCTCGCTGGCGCTCGAGGTGGGTCCACATGCGCGTCAATCGCGGTAGCAGATACTGATACTGGGCCAGCTCGACTTGCGTCTTGGCGTTGGCCGTCTGGGCTCTCTTGGCGAAGATGTCAAGGATGAGGCTTGTGCGGTCAAGAATCTTGACTTTAAGCTCTGATTCAATGTTGCTGACCTGTTTGCTTGTCAGGTCGTCGTCAAATATCGCCATGCCTATGTCATTGGCCTCGATATACTCGCGTATTTCCTCCAGTTTGCCTTTGCCCACGAATGTACGTGGGTTGGGGTAATCGAGCTTCTGCGTGAACGTCTTGACAGTCTCCGCACCGGCAGTGTCGGCCAGAAACTCCAGCTCGTCGAGATACTCCTGGGCTTTGGTCTCGCTCTGGGTAGGAGTGACCAGCCCGACGAGCACCGCGCGCTCCGTCACCTCCTTATTTAATATCATGTCTTTCATATCCAGCTCTTGTCCGAAATATTAGTGATTGCATTTTAATTTATTAAACAATCTATCCCCACAAAAGTACACAAAATTTCTCATTCCCCCTCTCCATCCTGCATTTCGTTCTTGAATCTGCATTTAAGAGTGTCCGTTCCTGAAAATGGTTGACTCGGTTTTGTATGTTTACTGATATTGGTTTA